>CAUEMA010000001.1 GCA_959018755.1 uncultured Collinsella sp.
CCGACCCGCGAGGGCTACACCTTCGCCGGCTGGACCTACGACTCCGAGGGCACCGACCCGGTCGACTTCAGCAAGCCCGTCCAGGGCGGCGGCGACCACGTGACGTTCTACGCCCAGTGGACCAAGAACGAGACGCCTGCTGTCCAGACCCACAAGGTCAATTTCTACGTTGATGGTTCCACCACTACGGTTGAGGTCGAGGACGGTAAGACTGTTGCTCAGCCCACTGATCCTTCCGTCGACGGCTTCAACTTTGTCGGCTGGTCTTCTTCCAAGGAGTCCTTCAAGAAGTTTGACTTCTCTACTCCTATCACCGAGGACACCACTGTCTACGCTTTCTTTACCGCTAAGACCCCCAAGTCCGAGACTTTGAAGAAGGATGAGGGCAAGAAGCAGGTTGCTGCCGATAAGAAGGACGAGGCTAAGGCCGAGAAGAAGGACGACGCCGCCCTTGCTTCTACCGGCGATCCGACCTTCGTTGTGACCTCTGCTGCCGCCCTTACCGGCGCTGTGGCTGTCGCTGTGGGCATGTACATGACCAAGCGTCGCGAGCACTAAACTCTACTAGTGTTTACCTCCGGGCTTTATTAGACCAAACCTGATAGCCGCGTGGGGACCCGACCCCCACGCGGCTTTTATGTTTTAGTTATCTTGTTGAGTTTTTCGACTTCTGCATACGTTTTTAGATGTCCACGCCATATAAAGGGGCGCCGCTGCGATGTGTGCAGCGGCGCCCCTTTGTGTTGATTCTTATTGGGCGGGCTCGGCCCTAGGCCAACGCGCGTACGTCTGAGGAGATCTTCAGCACCAAAAACTCGGTCGAGGAGCCCAGTTTGAGCAGGTCGCCGTCGTGGATAGGAAACTGCTTGTCCTCGTCATCGGAGGTGCGTAGCGAACGTGGCTTTTCGATAACGGTGGTCGCGCCGTTGCGTGTCACCAGCACCGTTCCATTAGTGGAGTGCAGGCCGCTCGCGAGCCATGCTCCGTTGGAAAACGCTACACGCAGGTGCCGACGGGATACATCGGGTCCTACGTTGGTGATGGCGTTTTGGTCGTGTGCAAAAGAGCCTAGTACCGTACCCTCGGGATCGAGGCTCAAAGGATAGATCGGCGGCAAGGCCGAGCCGTCTTTCGCAAGCCTGAGCAGCCCCAGTTTTGCAGGAGGCTCGTTGACCTTGCGGTTGGTGCACCGCGCCTGGACGACCTCGGCGGTCTCGAGCGTGCCAAAGGTCTGGGCCAGTTGCGTTATGGCAAAGTCTTTGACCTCGGAGGCGGCGGCATTGGGATCGGCCAAGCATCCGCAGACCGTTTGCGCAAGAAGCTCCAAAAGGCGCCGATCGCTTTGCTTGAGGCCAGGCATGACAGCGATGCGGTCAAAGATATTGCGCAGGATGGAACCATCGAGCCCCCAGTGTTCGAGCGACGTTGCCATGCGCTCGAGGGCATGCGCCGTAATGGCTTGCTGGCGAGCGTTGGCGGCCGCTGGACTGCTGCCGCTGCCGATTTTTACAGCGGCAGCCAAGCTCTGGACGCTCTGCGAAAAATCGGCAAACATCTCGGGGTCGATCTTGTCGGTGCCCGGAACGACGTGCACCACGCGTCGCGATAGAAACGTCTTTTCTGCAATGCGAAATCGTGGGGCCGGTTTGGAGCCAATCGGCTTGTCCGAAATCAGGATGCGCGCCGCTTCGCGATTGTTGATCTGCAGGTCGCACTTAAGGAAATCAAAGAGCACCTCGGAAGGTGTTTCCGCACGCATGATGCGAGACTCCTTTCTGGTATCCGGTAAAGGTGTTAGATGCAAAAGCCGGGTAGGACATAGGTCTTTTGGTCCGGAGCGTTTCCGGGCGTTGCCCAGCAAAACACGTCGCCGTCTTTTCCAACGCGGTTAAAGTACGTCGAGTCGGCGCCCTCGCTGCAGTCGGCGCTGGGGGTGCGCTCCCAGTAGCAGATTTTTTTGCCAGAGACGGTGCGGATCATGGCTTCGTTTGTGGTCAGGCCGCTCACACTCTGCTCGCGATAGAGCTGGTACTGATCGCCTTCTCCGCTGTAGAGGGCAGAAAGGTACTCGCTGCCTTCTGCGAACGTTTCGGGCGCTTGGCAGCCGCACAGCTCGCTCATGGACGGTAGCCAGAGTATGTCGTCGGTGGCGGTGATGCTGGAGACGTCTTTGGTGCCGCCGGTGTTGTTGGTGAGCTTTCGCACCGAGCGAATCTGATTACGGAGATCGTCGGGCAGCGTAGCCATGCCCTTGTCCGCCAACCGTTCACGAAGCGACGATTGCTCCCAGCCGCCCGTCGCGGCGTGGTCGTTTACGGCGCGCATGGCGATGGGGGTACGGAACATAAAGGTGATGCCCGCGGGGAGGCCGTCATCGGTGAGCGTGTCTGCCTTAAAGCCAACGATCTGGATTTGTGCCTTGGTCCCGTCGGAAAGCCTGACAGTCTTGGTGTTCTCGTTTTCGAGCGACTGCTTGCTGTTTACCAGGTGGTAGGTTTCGGCAATCGCGAGCGCGTTTTTGTTGGAAGATGTCTCTTGTATTTTGCGGGAGATCAGGGCGAGTTCTTCCCAGGTGTAATCGTCGAGTGACGGCTTGATGCCGTGCGCCAGGTCGATAAGCCCCCAGCATCCCGTGGCAATGGCAGAGCCTGCTATGCCGGCAACGCAGACGCCGCCGAGCGCGAGCGCAGCGCGACGCGAGATGACTGGGTGGCGCGTCTGAGCCTTGTCGGAGCCGGAAGGCTTCGGTTGCTGGCTAAAGTCGATCGGGGTGGGCAGCGGCGTGCGTGGCTCAAAATCGATGTCTTTAATCCAGGCATCGAGCTTGCCGACAATCGTAGACAGCGGCGCGCGCTGGGACTGCTCGTTATGGATACCGCTCATAATGACATCGACAAGCATTTGGTCGCCGGGTACGCGTGCCTCAAGCGGCTCGAGCTCGTGCTCGATCTTGTACAGGTAGGGCGACTGGTCCATATGCTCGTTTAGGCGATATGGCGTGTGGCCGGCATAGAGCGTGTAGAGTATGCTGCAGAGCTCGTATGTATCGATACTGGGCGACGTACGCAGCGGCGCCAGCTCGGGGATGTCGTTGGAGAGCATCTCGGGTGGGGCGAACTCGGGGGTGCCGTTGCGCCAGATGCCAGTCGACATGGTAAACGAGGGGTCTGAGCGCTTGATGCTCGAGCTGCCCAGATCGACTAGGCAAAGGTCAAAACTGCAGTGTGCAATCTGCTGGGCAAGGGACCGGCGCGTCGTGCGAATAATGATGTTGCGCAAGGAGATATCACGGTGCGCAAACGGCGCATCGAGCTTTTGGGCACCCAGGAGAATCTCTCCCAGGCGTTTTCCAATCGCGGCGACGGTGTTTGCGGGAATGTGGTCGCCCTCGGCGGGGTCGGTTAGCTCTGCCGCAGCATCGCGAAGGGGCAGGCCTTCAATCCACTCCATAAGGATGGCCGGTACGGAGCCGGTATAGCCGTAGCCATAGGTTTTGGGAAAGCCGCCCAACAGTGAGACGGCTGCGAGATTGCGATACTCCTCGGTAAGCGTCTTGATGCCCGAGGGGCTGATGGTGGAGCCGTTTTCATCACAGCCGCTGAAGGGCAACAGCGTCTTGAGCGCAAAGGTCTCGCCCTCGGTGTTGGCGACCTTGCGAAGATGGTGGGAACCGCCGCCGACTGCCCCACAATCCAACAGGGTGGTAAAGCGGCGAATGGCATCGGAGTCTTCGGTGGTCGCAAACATGGCGTTTGGTTCAAAGGGGGACAACGCGATGATATTAATGTCCGTGTCGTACGTCACGGGGCGATCCTTTCGAGAAAAAAGTGCATAGCGATAATGTTAGTGAAAAGGTAGCGCAACCGTTGCCTTAATCGAAAAGGTGCCGTTATTTGCATGGGTTGATGCAAATAACGGCACCTTGTGCGTCGAAGATGTGTGGCGGGCTAGTCTGTGATGCGAATGACCAAGAAGCGCGTCGTGGCGCCCAGGCAGAGCGTATCTCCGTTGTGAATCTCGACGGGGGCATTGGTAAAGTTAGCGGGGCGCTCGCGTCTGGGCGGTTCGATAGCCTGTCGGCAGCGGTCGACACCCGAGATCAAAAACGATCCGTTGGTGGAGCCGAGGCCCTGCGCAAGCCAGCGTCCGTCTTGGAGCCAAATACGCAGGTGCTGGCGCGAGACGTCGGAATCGACGTCGGTGATGGCGTTCTCGTCGCCCGTCAGCGACCCGATAATGCTGCCCACCGGGTCCGTGGTAAGGGGACGCAGCGGCGGTCGTGCCGAGTTGCCCACGACGCGCAGCAGCCCCAGACGAATGTCTCCCGTGGGGCGCGCGGTTGTCGAGAAAAACGAGGTGACGGTCGTCTCGACCGTGCCGAGTGTCGAGAGCATCTGGTCGGACACAAAGGACTCGGTGTATTCGATGGCGCGGGCGGGGTCGCCAAGGCAGCCGGTAACGATAAAAAAGACCAGATGGATGTAGAGGCGATCTTTGATGTCGCTATCGTCAGCGGTCTCGATGCGCTCAACGCCGTTTCTAAAGAGCATGCCGTCGACGCCGCAATTAGTAAGGGCATCCTGCATGTCTGGGACGCACGACTCCATATAGCGTTTAGCGACCTTGCTCAGCGATTGGGGGTCGGAGCCTCGGTTTTGCATGATGAGGTTGAGTATCTGGCGCGCACTTTGTTCAAAGGGCGCAAACAGCGGCTCGGGAAGGTCACCGGGTTTGGCGTGAACGATTTCGCGTGAGATAAACGACGGGACCGTCAAGCGTTCGGAGATGAGGCGTCCACCGTAACGGGCGTTGCCGGCCATGAGAATTTGCGCGGCGTTACCGTTGTTAATGCGACCGAGTGACTTAAGCCCGGCGTACAGTGCACAAGATGGGGTGTCGGCCATTTGTTTTACCCCCCCCCTCCTCAAAAAGTGACATTGAATACGTAAGCATGGTCAATTATAGGCGCTTTGCAGCTCGAAATGCTCGCCAGGGGGCGCGGACGGTGTAAATCGCTGCCGGAAGACAGCAAATCAAAAAGCGGAGAGCGGATTAATAAGCTGGGAAAACGCGTTAGCAAGACCGTTGTGGGCAACATTTGGCATGATGCCGCTTTGGCTTTTGGTCACGGGACCGTGCGGTACCATAAACGTTAATGAACTTGACGAACGACCCGCCGAGCTTGCCTCGGCGGGCTTTTGGCGTTGCAATGCCGGAGGAACAGCATGCTCATTCACCGTATAGCCGCGCAGCTCTACACTGCCGAGGCACTGCAGACCGTCGAGGCCGGGCTCGATTCTGGCGAGGACGTGACGCTGGCCGTGTCTCAGTCGGGCCGAACACTTATGGCGGCCGCCCAGTTCGCGCGTCGTCCGCGCCCCACGGTCTACATTGTGAGTGGCGAGGATGCGGCCGATCGTGCCGCACGTAGTCTGGCCGCCTATGTGGGCCTGGCGCACGTGTGCCGCTTTCCCGAGCGCAAGGACTACCCTTGGCGCGAGCAGGCGCCCGACGACGCCGTGGTTGCTCAGCGCTGCGAGGCGCTCGGGCGCATCGTGCGCGGGGACAACTGCATCATGGTCGCCTCGGCCCGCGCGCTGCTGCGCTGCGTGCCGCCGGTCGAGAGCCACTACTGGGAGTCCACTACTTTTGCGGTGGGCGAGGAGATTCCTTTTGACGAGGTGCCGCAGCGCCTGGTGGGCATGGGCTACACCAATGCCGGCGCCGCCGACGCGCCCGGCCTGTTCCGTGTGCACGGCGACACCGTCGAGGTGTTTCCGGCGCAGGAAAAGGCGCCCGTGCGTATTGAGTTCTTTGGCGACGAGATCGACCGCATCCGCCGTATGGTGAGTTCAACGGGCCAGACCATCGGCAACGAGGACAGCATCGAGATCTTCCCGTGCCGTGAGCTGGCGCTTACCGACGAGGCCGTCCACAACATGCATGTGGCGCTCTACCGCGCCAGCCAGGACGACAGCAAGTTGGCGGCGCTGCTCGAGATGGTGGATGCGCGCATCGTCACGCCTGAGCTCGACCGCTTTTTGCCGGTGATGTACGGCCAGACCGTGAGCCCGCTATCGCATGTGAGCGGCAAGGCGCTCGTGGTGCTGTCCGAGCCGCGCTCGCTGTTCGACGATTGCCTGCACGCCTACGAGGATATCGAGGCACGTGCCGGCGAGGCGGGTGTCGACCGCCTGGACGGTCTGTACGTGCGTGCCCAGCAACTCGACTTTGGTTCCCAGCAGCGCCTGAACTACGTGAGCCTCATCCGTGCCGGCGGTGCGGTGACGGCCGAGCTCAAGATTGAGCAGCCTGCCATCGCAGGCTCGGACAACCGTTTTATGACGCGCATCCAGGAGGTCGTGGGCAAGCGCTATGCCTGCGTGTTTGCCATTCCCGACCGCGGTGCGCGCGAGTCGATGGAACTCACCTTTGGCGACGAGGGCATTACCTTTGAGGAATCGCTGACCGCGTCGCCCGAAAACGCCGGCGCTATCGGCGAGCGCGTGCGCGTAGCAGCGGCGGATTCCGCCGACCGTGCCGCACGCCAGGAGGCCCATGCTTCCATTCGCGAGCGTAAGGCCGATGCGCTCAACGCCCGCTCGCTCGAGGCGGGCGCCGCGCAGGCTGCCGCCGGCGCCGCCGTGCCCACGATCTCGCGCGGGCGCGTGACCTTTGTGGACGCTGCCCTGCCGCAGGGCGTGGTGGTGCCCGACGCCAACCTGGCCGTGTTCTCGATCGCCGACCTCAACGCCCGCATGGACGCCAACCGCGCGCGCAGCCGCCGCAAGGTGGACATTACGCAGATCACCTTCCCGTTTAAGCCGGGCGACTACGTGGTGCACGCCACTCACGGCATCGCGCTCTTTAGCGAGATCGCGCGCCAAGAAGTGGGCGGCAAGGAGCGCGACTACTTTTTGCTGGAATATGCCGATGGCGACAAGCTCTACGTGCCGCTCGAGCAGGTCGACCGCATCACGCGCTATGTTGGCCCCGACGGCGACAAGCCGCGCCTGACCAGGCTCAACACCGCCGACTGGACGCGTGCCACCAACAAGGCGCGCAAGAACGCCAAAAAGCTGGCGTTTGACCTGGTTGACCTGTATACGCGCCGCTCGTCGATTACCGGTATCGCTTGTCCGCCCGATACGCCCGAGCAGATCGAGATGGAGGAGAGCTTCCCCTACGACGAGACACGCGACCAGCTGGAGGCTATCGCCGACATCAAGGCCGACATGGAGGCGCCCAAGCCCATGGACCGCCTGCTGTGCGGCGACGTGGGCTTTGGCAAGACCGAGGTCGCCCTGCGCGCGGCGTTTAAGTGCGTGGACTCCGGCCGCCAGGTCATGGTGCTCTGCCCCACGACCATTCTGGCCCAACAGCACTACGAGACATTCTTTGAGCGCTTTGCCCCGTTTGGCCTGGAGGTCGAGGTGCTCAGCCGCTTCCGTACCCCGGCGCAGCAAAAGCGCGCGCTTAAGGCGTTTGCCGAGGGCAAGATTGATGTGCTCATCGGCACGCATCGCTTGCTTTCTGCCGATGTGAACCCTAAGAACCTGGGCCTGGTGATCATCGACGAGGAGCAGCGCTTTGGTGTGCAGCACAAGGAGCAGCTCAAAAACCTGCGCGAGCAAATCGACGTGCTCACGCTCTCGGCAACGCCTATTCCGCGAACCATGCAGATGGCCACGAGCGGCGTGCGCGACATGAGCCTGATCACCACACCGCCGACCGGGCGTCGTCCCGTGATCGTGCACGTGGGGGAGTACGACCCCGACGTGGTGAGTGCGGCGATTCGCCTGGAGGTGGGCCGTGGCGGTCAGGTGTATTACGTGTCCAACCGCGTCAAGACCATCGACGATGCTGTGGCGCGCGTGCACGAGGCCGCGCCCGAGGCGCGCGTGGGCGTGGCACACGGCAAGATGAGCCCGCGCGAGGTCGAGGACGTGATGATCGAGTTCGCGACCAAGAAGATCGACGTGCTTATCGCCACGACCATCGTGGAGAGTGGCATCGATAACGCGACCGCCAACACGCTCATCATTGAGGACTCGCAGCGTTTGGGTCTGGCGCAGCTCTACCAGCTCAAGGGCCGCGTGGGCCGCTCGGCCACGCAGGCATACGCGTACTTTATGTTCCCGGGTGAGCTGCCGCTCACCGAGGAGGCCACGGCGCGCCTGACCGCGCTTTCCGAGTTCCAAGACTTGGGCAGCGGCATGCGCATCGCCATGCGCGACCTGGAGATCCGCGGTGCCGGTTCGCTCATGGGCGCCGAGCAGCACGGCAACCTGTCGAGTGTGGGCTTTGACCTGTTTACGCAGATGCTGGGACAGGCCGTGGCCGAGGCGCGCGGCGACGACGATGCTGGCGTGGAGGCGGCGAGCGTGGGCATCAACCTGCCGGCCGACTACTTCTTGTCCGAGGAGTATATGCCGGCGGTGGACCAGCGCGTGCTCGTGTACCGTAAGCTCGCGGCAGCCGAGGACCTGGAGAGCATCGATGAGGTGCAGGAGGAGACCGAGGCCGCGCACGGCGAGCTGCCGTTGGCGGGACTCAACCTGTTCAACCGCGCACGCATCCGTATTCGCGGTGAGCGCCTGGGGCTCGAGAGCGTCACGCTCAGCGGTGGTCGCATTACCTTCCTGGGGGTTGACGTTCCCAAGAAGGTGGCCTTTGAGCTTAAGACCCGCTATGGCGCGGTGAACTTTCCCAAGAGCCGCAAACTGTCGGTGCCCTACAAGGCGGGTGCCGGCGCGGGCAGCGGCCTGGGTCGCGGTCTCGACGCCAGCGACGGCACCGGCCCCGTGGCCGCGGCACTCATGCTGCTGCAGCAATTAGGCACGAGCGACGATGACTAACAAGTAGGGGCGTGGCGGGGCATAGCTACCAGTTGTTCTTTGCCCCGCCACCTCGCAGGTTGATTCCAGCCCCATCGAAAGGAAAGCATGTTCGGATACATCTATAAGAAAGATGTCGCTATTATCGCGGCCGTCCTGTGCCTTTGTCTGGGCGTGGGCAGCTTCTTTGATTATCAGATCTCGAGTGCGCTGTTCAACATCGGCAGCATGTACGGTCGCTTTGTCGAGGCGGCCGGCGAGCTACCGTTCGAGCTGACGGCGAGCGTCGCGGGCGTTATGCTCGTGCGCGCGGTGCGTTCCGACTCCAAGGCGAGCAAGTGGCTCGCTGCGCTGGGCGTTTTGATCAACGTGGGTCTGGTCGGCTACGAGATTATCGGATCGCTGCGCGTCGGCGGCAAGCTTATTGCGTTTCAGCTGGTTCTGACGTTTGCGTTGGTCATCGCAGCAAACTTCATCGCCTACCGCCTCACGCGCACGACCGAGCCCGACGAGCTTACGCGCTGGGCATTGATGGTGCTGGCCGTGTGGGTCGCTCAGGCCATCATCCTCAACGTCATTGTTAAGCCGTTATGGTCGCGCCCGCGCATGCGCGTGATCGAGGTCACGCCGGGGCTCAATTTTCAGCCGTGGTGGGTGATCGGCAACCCCGACAAGTGGGCCTATATCGCCGCCGGCGTGATCAAGGACGGGTTCAAGTCGTTTGCGAGCGGACACACGGCGCATGCGGCGATTGGCCTTATGCTCGCCGGGCTTCCCGCGGCAGCCTTTAAGGAAAAACCTTCGCGTCGCCGCGTGATCTTTTGGGCAGCGGTTGTTGTTGCAGCGTTCGTCGCCTTTGGGCGCATCGTGATCGGCGCGCACTTTTTGAGTGACGTGAGCTGCGGTTTTGCCCTGGTACTGGCACTTGAGTGCCTTGCCGCACGCATTGCCTATCCCAACGGCGTACAATAGCTCCGTTTGAATCATCTGGCCGATACCCGGTAAGAGAGGATTGCCATGCTCGCGTTTAACAACGACTATTCCCACGGCGCACATCCGGCAGTGCTGCAGGCGCTCGTCGACACCAATATGGAGCCGCAGCCCGGCTACGGTACCGATGCGCACACCGAGCGTGCCAAGCAGCTTATCCGCGAGGCCTGTCAGGCCCCCGATGCCGACGTGTTTTTTCTGGTGGGCGGCACGCAGGCCAACGCGACGGTGATTGACATGCTGCTCGCGCCGTACGAGGGCGTCGTTGCTGCCGAGACCGGCCACGTCGCCTGCCACGAGGCGGGCGCCATCGAGTTTGGCGGTCACAAGGTGCTCACCATCCCCGGCTACGAGGGCAAGATGCACGCCGAGGACCTCGAGAGCTATATCCAGGTGTTCTACGAAAACGAGAGCTACGAGCACACGGTGTTCCCGGGTGCCGTGTACGTGAGCCTATCGACCGAGTACGGCACGCTGTACTCCAAGGCCGAGCTCGCGGCGATTCACGCAGTGTGCCAGAAGCGCCAGATTCCGCTGTTTGTGGACGGTGCTCGCCTGGCCTATGCGCTGGCGGCCGATGAGTGCGACATTACCCTGCCCGAGCTGGCACAGCTGTGTGACGTGTTCTACATCGGCGGCACCAAGTGCGGCGCTCTGTGCGGCGAGGCCGTGGTGTTTTGCGGCATGCACGCTCCGGCGCATCCCATTCCGCGCATTAAGCAGCACGGTGCGTTGCTGGCCAAGGGCCGCCTGACGGGCGTGCAGTTTGAGGCGCTCTTTACCGACGGCCTGTATTTTGAGATTGGTCGCCAGGCGATCGAAACCGCGCAGGCGCTTCGTCGCGTGCTGCACGAGCGCGGCTACCAGTTCTTCTTGGAGACGCCGACCAACCAGCAGTTCGTGATTCTGCCCAACGAGGACATGGCCCGCATTCGCGAGCACGCGGCGATCGAGTACTGGGAAAAGTACGACGATACCCACACGGTGGTGCGCTTTTGCACCAGCTGGGCCACGACGCAGGAGGATATCGACGCGTTGGCGGCTGTCCTGTAGCCTGATGTAATGACGAGGGGCCGCCTTGCGCTAGGTTTGGCGCAAGGCGGCCTTTGTTTTTGAGGGAGAAGGGTTGTATGACCGAGATGTCCGAGCCGACGATTCGCCTGGCGACGCCCGATGATGCGCCGGCGTTGCTTGCCATCTATGAGCCGTATGTGCGCCAGACGGCGATTACCTGCGAATACGAGGTGCCGAGCGTTGAGGAGTTCGCCGGGCGCATCGAGCGTACGCTCAAGCGCTATCCGTATCTGGTGATGGAGCTGGACGGGCGTCCGGTAGGCTATGCCTACGTGAGTCCGCTTAACAGCCGCGAGGCATACGACTGGTCGGTCGAGACGTCAATCTACCTGGCACGCGATGTGCGCCATGGCGGGCTGGGTCGCAAGCTGCACGATGCGCTCAAGCAATGCCTGGTCGCGATGGGCATCACCAACATGTGCGCCCTCATCGCCGTGCCGCACGACAAGGACGACGAGTACCTGACGCACAACAGCCAGGATTTCCATGCCCATATGGGATATCGCCTGGTGGGTGCCTTTGACCGCTGCGCCCAAAAGTTCGGCCGCTGGTACGATATGTGTTGGATGGAGCTGGTCCTAGCCGAGCGCACACCCAACCAACCCAAACCAACCTGGTCCCCCGACCTCCTCGCCTAAAACCACCACAAAGGTGCCTGTCCCCTTTGTGGTGGTTTTGGTGGTGGTTAGCCGATGGGTTCGGTGTATTTGGCGCGGTCGGTGCGCTGGATGCGCTTGGAGACATGGAGCGGGCGACCGTCGGTGTCGTAGACGTAGTCGGTGATTAGGATCAACGCCTGCCCGCGCTCAACGTTGAGCAAAAACGCCTCGTTTTGCGAGGCGTAGCACACCTCAAAGGTCTTATGCCCCTGTGCCGGCGCGCGATGGAACTCCTGTCGCAGCGTGGCGTAGAGTGAACCGTTAATATCGCGATCGATGAGCGTCTCGAAGCTTGGCGGCAGGTAGGTGGTCTCCAGGCACAGCGGCGCGTCGTCCAGGTAGCGCAGGCGGACAAGTTTGACGAGCTTGCTGCCCACGGCGGCGTCAAAGAACTTAGCTATGCTGCCGGCCGCCTTGGCAAAGCCCGAGTCCACGGTGCGCGTGGTGGGCTTCATGCCCTGGCCTTCGACCTGCTTGGTATAGCTCGAAAACACCAGGTTGTTCTCGTGGAGCGCGGGCGTGTCGGCCACAAAGGCGCCACGCCCGCGCTCGGTGCGCACCAGGCCCTCATCAACGAGCACCTTAAGGGCGTGGCGCACGGTGCTGCGTGACAGCCCCGATTCGTCCATGAGCTCCATCTCGGACGGCAGCTTGTCTCCGCGTGCGTAGGTGCCGGCGGCGATGCGGTCGCGCAGCATGCCCGCCAAGCGCTCGTATTGGGCCAGTTTCTTTTTAGACGAAGCGTTCATGCGATCAACCTGTATCTAACTTGTATACTTACCGAACAAAGCATGTATCCAACATGACAACAAAACCGCTGGTAATGGATTGCCGAAAACCTTACCAACAAAATTTCTAAGACAAATATAGCATACAACTAGTCGACATAACCAAAACATGTATGTAACTTGTATGCCATCGAGAGCATCAAACGAGAAGAAAGGCTGATGCACGATGACTACTCAGGAACAGGTTAAGGATGTCGTCTCCCAGGTTTTGGCTGACAAGGCAGACAAGGGCGGCATCAAGCGCGTCGTGTGGATTGGCGCTGGCGGATCCAACGGCGGCAACTATCCTGCCCAGTACTTTATGGAGCACGAGGCCACGCAGGTCGTGAGCTCCAGCTACACCAGCAACGAGTTCGTGCACGCCACCCCGGCCTACGTCAACGAGAACACCCTGGCCGTGGTCGTGTCCATGCGCGGCACCAAGGAGACCATCGTCGCCGCCCAGGTCGCCAAGGACCACGGCGCCAGCACCATCGCCATCTATGTCGACGAGTCCGGCCTTACCGAGGTCTGCGACTACAAGATCCAGTACGATAGCCTGGCCGTCGATGAGTCCTGCATGGGCCGCACCAACTCCGCCGTCGTGACCATGATCGCCATGGAGCTCACGCAGCAGACCGAGGGTTATGCCGAGTACGAGACCGCTATGGCCGCCTTCGACCTGGTCGACCCCATCTATCGCAAGGCCGTCGAGTACACCCGTCCGCTCGCTGCCAAGTGGGCCGAGCAGAACGCCGACAAGCCCTGCATCAACGTGATGGCTCAGGGTCCGCTCTTTGGTGCCGCCTACGTCTTTAGCATCTGCAACGTGCAGGAGATGCTGCAGATCGACTCCTGCACCATCAACACCTGCGACTTCTTCCACGGCCCCTTCGAGATCCTGGACAAGCGCACCTCGCTGTTCCAGCTCATCAGCGTCGGCCGCAGCCGCTGCAACGACGAGCGCGGCATCCGCTTCGTCAACCAGTACGGTGGCGAGCGCGTCTATCAGCTCGACGCCAAGGAGCTCGGCCTCAATGACATCAAGGACAGCGTGAGCGAATACTTCAACCACCTGATCTTTGCCCCGATTCTCAACAACGTGTACATGCGCGCGCTCTCTGCCGTCACCCACAAGGACTACATGACGCGACGCTACATGTGGAAGCTGGATTACTAGGGGATATTGGTTCCGCCGTTCTACCGAACGGCGGACCGGCCGACGCTGCGCACCCGGCATTTGGCCAATCTGCCGTTCAATTTCAAAGGCGCGACCAGAAGGTCAGCGCCTTTTCATTTCACGGCACCTTGGCTCAAATGACGGGCGCTCGCTGACATTGCCAAAACGTCGGCGTTGCCGTGGTTGGCACTTGGGGACGTTCCTTTTGTGCTGGCACTTGGGGACACTCCTGGGAATCATTTCCTCGTTCGCCGATTTGTGTCTTGAAAAATGTATATAACGACTATAACGTAGTGTGAAACATATTGGAAACAATACCGAGGAGGCTGCGTTGAAGAAAAGCAATCTGGGCTACGTGCTGGTGCTGGTCGCCGCGCTTATGTGGGGCAGCATCGGAATCTTTGTAAACGGCATCTCGGCCATGGGCGTTTCGTCCCAGAGCATGGCTGCCTTTCGCTTGTTGGTCGGAGCGCTTATCTTGGCGCCGGTCCTGATGTTTATGGGCTGCCGTCCGGGTGAGGGGTCTACCGTGGCTCAGGGTCCGCTGGCCCTGTTCAAGGCAAGCCCTAAAGAGCTTGTTCCCTGCGCGCTTGTCGGTATTGTCGGTTTGGCCGCCGCCAACACCTGCTATTACGAGTGCATGGGCGAGGTGGGCATGTCCACGGCCTCGGTGCTGCTCTACACCTCGCCGGTGTTTGGTGTCATGCTCGGTCGCGTGCTTTATCGCGAGGACGTGACCCCCAACAAGCTCGTTGCCATTGTCTTCAACATCGTTGGCTGCGTGCTTGCAGTGACCAATGGCGACCTTTCCGGTTTTCATTTTTCGGTTTGGGGCGTCACGTCGGGCGTGATTGCGGGCTTTTGTGGTGCGTCGCTCGCGGTGTTTAGCCGGATAGCAACCAAGACGGTCCACCCGCTGGCTGTCACGTTTTGGGGCTTTGTTTTTGGCGGTGCGGTTATGGCAGTTATCGCGGCTCCGTGGCCGGATGTCGCCGCGGCAATGTCGCCACAGCTGCTGCTGTTGTTCCTTGGCTTTGGACTCATCCCCACAGCCGTGGCTTACATCTTATATATGCAGGGTCTGTCCATGGGGCTCGAGACGTCGAAAGTTCCCGTCGTAATGTCTTTCGAGACGGTCGTCACCGTACTGGTGGGCATTGGCATCTACGCTGAGCCCGCCGGCGCGATCAAGGTCCTGGGCATCGTGCTGGTGCTCGCGTCCATCCTGATCATGAACACCGACTTCTCCAAGCTGCGCAACAGTGTGTTTGTCGGTCATGTTGTTGAGAGCATGACCTTTAAGCCCAACGCGTGGTGGACGGAGAAATCGCAGGACATGGATCTGTTTAAGGAGCGCACCGGCATCGCGCTGGAGCCCACCGTGCAGGAAAGCCCCTGGTACTTTGTGCGATAGAGGATTGCGCGCAGGGTCTGACCTCGGGTTATCCAGCCAGCGCCGGCCTACCCAGCCCCAACGTTTCAAGTACGTTAAACCCGTCAACGGTCGATTTTCACCCGCGAACGGTCTTTATACTAATTAGCAATATCCGCAACGTATAAGACGTTATAATGACCATAACGAAAAGGAGGAGGCAAGATGAATCAGATCATTCTCGCATCTCATGGCGGCCTGGCCGCAGGCGCCAAAGACACGCTCGAGATGGTTCTCGGCGACGTGTCGAACGTCCACGTCGTGTCGCTTGCTCGTGACGACAAGGAGCCCATCACCAATAAGGTTGAGGCTATGATCGCCACGTTCAACGCGGGCGACACCGTCTATGTGCTGACCGATATGCTCGGCAGCTCGGTCAACAACAGCATGGTCGAGCTTTCCAAGAACGGCACGAAGTTCACGGTTGTCAGCGGTTTCAACATCCCGCTGGCACTGACGCTCGCTATGAGCCCCGTCCCCGTCAAGGGCGCCGAGCTCGCGGCCCTCATCAACGAGGCCCGTACCGGTCTGACCAACCCCAACGCACCGGTCGAGGCTGCCGCGGCTCCCGCCAAGAAGGCCAAGGCGCCCCGTCACAGCTCCGGTCCCGCCAAGATCGTCCTCGCACGTCTTGACTACCGTCTGCTGCACGGCCAGGTTGTCTTTACCTGGACCACCAAGGTTCAGGCCGAGCGCATCATCGTCGTCGACAACGCTGCCGCCAACGATGACATCAAGAAGGGCGCTCTTAAGCTGGCCAAGCCCCAGGGCGTGCGCCTGAACGTCTTCACCGTCGAGCGTGCCCTCGCCAAGATGGACAAGCTCAACACCCTCGGCGAGCGCGTCATGTTCGTCTTTGGCAACACGGCCGAGATGCTGCAGTTCTGCCAGGGCTACAAGCTCGATGCCATCAACCTGGGCGCCACCGCCAACCACGACGGTGCCGATCAGGTCGGAGGCAAGGACAGCTCCGTCTTCCTCGACGCCAACCAGAAGGCCGACGTCAACCAGCTGCTCGACATGGGCATTAAGCTCTACGTCCAGCAGACCCCTACGTATCAGAGCGTCGACATCGACGCCAAGCTGTAATCAACCAGGCTTTTGCCTGACTGAAAGGAGAAGGGTATGAATACGTTCATCAGTGCGGTGCTCGTCGGCCTCGTCGGCGTGTTCTGCATGTGGGACTCCCGCCTGCTCGGTCGTCTTAACTTCGAGCAGCCCCTCGTTGGCGCTACGCTCGTCGGTTTGCTGCTGGGCGATGTGCCCACTGGCCTTGCCGTCGGTGCCGCCGTCGAGCTCGTGTCCATGGGCCTGGTGCAGGTCGGCGCCGCCGTTCCGCCCGATATGGTCCTGGGCGGCATCGTGGCCGCTGCCTTTGCGTGCCTGACCGATGCTTCCGCCGAGACCGCCATGACGATCGCCATCCCGGTCGCCGTCCTGGGTCAGCTCCTCGGCATCGTGTTCCGTTCCATCATCGCCGCCCTCACCCATGTGGCAGATAACGCGATCGATAACGGAAAGTTCAAGACCGCCTACCGTATGCACATCTGCGCCGGCCCCGGTCTGTACGCCGTCATGTACTTCCTGCCGATCTTCCTCGCCGTCTTTGTTGGCACCGACCTGGTTCAGGCCATCGTCAACATGGTTCCCGAGTGGCTGTCCACTGGTCTTAACGTTTCGACCAAGATCATGACCGCCTATGGCTTGGCCCTGCTGCTCACCATGATGATCAAGAAGGGTATGACTCCGTTCCTGTTCATCGGTTTCCTGCTCGCCGCTTACCTCAACCTGTCCGTCATCGCGGTCGCTCTGATCGGTGTGTGCCTGGCTGTCGTCTTCATGGGCTTCAAGTTCAACGGTTCCCATGCAGCCGCCGGTGTCGATTCCGACTACGATCCGCTCGAAGACGACGAAGACTAAGGAGGAACACACTATGGCAACCGCAACCAAGGACGTGTCCCTGAACAAGAAGGTCAGCCAGTTCTTCTGGCGCTCCTGGGCCATCCAGGCCTCTTGGAACTACGAGCGTCAGATGAACATGGGCTTCCTCTACGGCATGGTTCCCACGCTTGATCGCCTCTATCCGGATGAGTCCGACCCCAAGCAGCTCGCTGCTAAGAAAGAGGCTTACCACCGTCACATGGCGTTCTACAACTGCACCCCGCAGACGAGCGCTTTCATCCTGGGCCTCGCCGCCTCCATGGAGGAGGAGTACGCCAAGGATCCCGAGAACTTCGATCCCGATTCGATCAACGCGGTCAAGACCTCCCTCATGGGTCCGCTTTCCGGCATCGGTGACTCCTTCTTCCAGGGCACCATCCGCGTTATCGCCTTTGGCCTGGGCGTTCAGCTGGCTCAGCAGGGCTCCATCATGGGCCCGATCCTGGCCATGCTCATCTCCATCGTCCCCTCTGTGCTGATCACTTGGTTCGCAGCCAAGATGGGCTATCAGGGCGGCCACGAGTACCTGAGCAAGCTCCAGGGCGGCGATCTCATGGAGAAGCTCATGTATGTCTGCGGCATCGTGGGTCTTATGTCCGTGGGCGGCATGATCGCCACGCTGATCGGCGCCACCACTCCGCTGCAGTTCGCTGAGGGCACCGTCGTGATCCAGGACATCCTGGACGGCATGATGCCCCAGATGATCTCCCTCGGCCTCACCGGCCTTATGTACTGGCTCATCAAGAAGAACGTCAACACCGGTTGGCTTCTCGTGATCGCCATTGTGGGCGGCATCGCCCTCTCCGCGGCCGGCATCCTGGCCTAGTCGCGACTAAGCGCCTAACCGCTTTCCCCCGGGGGCCTGCCTGGCATCCCATACCCCAGGCAGGCTTCCATCCCTATACGTGACAAAGGGCAGTCCCTTTGTCACATCCTCAACGGGCCGGCGACTCGGTCCAAACCACGGTAACCCTGCGAGCGCCCGGCAATGTGGCGCCGCAAAAATCGAAAGGAATGTGTCAGATGTACGAGATCGACCTTAACCTCCCTAAGCAGATCGTCGCTGACGTCCTGTCCAACCACGAGATCCACAGCGTCGCTTTCGTCGGCTGCGGCGCCTCCATGTCCGACCTTTACCCCGCCAAGTACTTCCTGGCCAACAACACGGACAAGCTGAACGTTCAGATCTTCACTGCTAACGAGTTCAACTACGACACGCCTTCCTGGGTCAACGAGCACACCTTCGTGATCACCTGCTCCCTCGGTGGCTCCACGCCCGAGACCGTCGAGGCCAACAAGACCGCCAAGAAGCACAACTGCCCGGTCGTCTCCCTCACCAACAAGGCTGGCTCCGCTCTGACCGTCGACGCTGACTACGTCATCGTTCACGGCTTCCACGCCAACTTCGCTGCCAAGTGCGAGAAGCCCGGCTATGCCATCGCTCTTGCTGTCGAGATCCTTCAGCAGACCGAGGGTTATGACCACTACGAGGACATGATCACCGGCCTCACCAACGTCTTTGAGCTCTGCGAGAACGCTGCTCAGTCCTGCAAGGGTCTTGCCAAGCAGTTCGCTCAGGACTTCAAGGACGACAAGATGATCTACTTCATGGCTTCCGGTGCCTCCGAGAAGATGGCTTATTCTCACGCCGCCTTCCTGTTCACCGAGATGCAGTGGATCGACGCCGCCGCCTACAACACCGGCGAGTACTTCCACGGCCCGTTCGAGGTCTCCACCGAGGGTAAGCCCTACGTCTTCTTCATGTCCGATGGCGCTACCCGTCCGATGGACGCCCGCGCCCTCACCTTCCTTAAGCGCATGGGCGCCAAGGTCGCTCTGATCGACTCCAAGGACTACGGCCTGGCTGACGCTGTGCCCGCGAGCGTCGTCACCTACTTCAACCCGCTGCTGCACCTCGCCGTTATGCGCGAGTACGGCAACCAGATCGCCGAGGCCCGTCAGCACCCGCTGACCATGCGTCGCTACATGTGGAAGCTTTCCTACTAATCACAAGTAAGTAGACCTTACGGGTTGATTGAGAGGGGATGGGGTTTGCGCCCCGTCCCCTTTTTTGCTTTGGGGAGGGCGTGTCTGTTGCGTCACAAAACCCCAGATAAAACCTACCAAAATAAACCTGTCCCTTTTTGGCAGGTGGGAGGAGATGCGTATGATCAAGGCAGTGCTGTTTGACATGGACGGCGTGCTGGTCGATACCGAGTGGTTCTACAACCGTCGTCGCGTGGCATTTATGGAAGAGAAGGGGTTCCACTTTGACGAGATCCCCGATCTTTCGGGGTCTAACGAGCCTGCCATTTGGGAGGCGCTGGTGCCCGACGATGTTGAGCTGCGCGAGCGTCTGCGCGTGGAGTACAAGCAGGTCTACAGCCCGGTCCACCCCGTTCCGTATGCCGAGCTGCTCAACGAGCAGACGGAGCCGGTGATGCGCGAGCTGCACGAGCGCGGCGTGAAATGTGCTATCGCGAGCTCGTCCTATCGCGAGCTGATCGACGAGCTGGTGGAGATTGCCGGCATCGCCGACGTGATGGATTACACCATCAGCGGTCACGAGTGCAGTGCGTTTAAGCCCGACCCCGAGATCTACCTGCGTGCCATGGAGGCGCTGGGGGTGGAGCCTGCCGAGTGCCTGGTTATCGAGGATTCGCCTTTAGGCATCGAGGCCGGCAAACGCTCCTGCGCCCGCGTCCTGGCACTGCGTCCGCACGAGGGCGTCAACCTCGATCAATCGCGAGCCGATGCCGTTATCGATAATCTGACCGACATTTTGGCCGCTTTGTAGTGTCAATCCGCCGCGAGAAGCACGGGTTCAAACGTTTTTTGCGGTGGACTGGCTCAATTTGGTTTCGATTTTGATCCGTTCGGCTTCGATTCGGGCTAAGTGAGTAGACTTTTTGGCGCGGGCCGAGCACAATGCATATCTTCCTTTGTAAAACCGCAGGTCACAGGGGTGGCGGTCTTGGGTGTGCTCGGCAGATCGTAAAAAGTCTACTCACTTGTAATTTGGGCCTTTGGTCGTGGGGGTTGTTGGTCCCGCTTTGGTTGTCGAAGGAGGGTGAATTGAAGCGCCCCCGCACGCTCCATGCTACAATCGCGGGCATGCCTCACAACTAGATCTGCCTTCGAAAGGAGCCTCCGTGGCGAACGCCATCGATCAGCTCACGGACCGCGTGCTCGTGCTCGGCCGCCTCACCATCGTCCGCCGCGCCATCACCGCCGTGGCGGTCACCATTTCCGCCGTTCTCCAGACATTTCTGATCCAGGCGTTCATTCGGCCCGCCGACCTGCTTCCGAGTGGTCTCACCGGCGTCGCGGTCCTGCTCGATCGCGTTACCTCGCTTGGCGGCGTTCACATCGACATCTCGCTCGGTATGCTTGCGCTCAACATCCCCGTGGCGCTCCTATGCTGGAGCGGCATTAGCAAGCGCTTCGTCATCTTCTCGATGATGCAGGTCGTGCTCTCGTCGCTGTTCCTCAACGTCTTTCACTTCGCCCCGTTTTTGGGCGACAAGATCATGCTCATCATTTTTGGCGGCGTGGTCTCGGGTCTGGGCGCTGCCATCGCGCTCAAGTCCGGCGCATCCACCGGCGGCACCGACTTTATCGCGCTGTGGGTCTCCAACCACACGGGCAAGACCATCTGGGGCGTCATCTTTGGTTTCAACTGCTTTATCCTGGCGATCTTTGGCTTTATGTTTGGCTGGGACAAGGCGGCGTACTCCATCGTGTTCCAGTTTATTTCGACCAAGACCATTGACAGCTTCTATCGTCGCTACGATCGCGTGACGCTGCAGATCACGACGCGCAAGGCGGACGAGGTCATGACCGCCTATGTTGACCATTTTCAGCACGGCATTAGCTGCGCCGAGGTCATCGGCGGATACAGCCGCGAAAAGATGTACCTGCTGCACGCCGTTGTCTCGACCTACGAGAGTCAGGACATTATCAAGCTGGTGTGCGACATTGATCCCGGCGCCGTGATCAACGTGTTCCACACGCTCAACTTTGTGGGCGGCTGGTGGGGCGGTCATGTCGACGAGCCCATGCCCACGGCCGTTCCCGATCCCGACAAGCCCGCACGCATGGCCAGCAGGCAGGCGCGCCTCAGCGAGCAGGACAGCCTGCAGCAGGACGACGGCAGGTAGGGTATTGGCATTTTGCCGGCCTGGCGCAACCCTTCCGAACGAGCCCCTCGAAAGCCTCGCTGCTTTCGAGGGGCTTTCGTTTTCCCAGATAAAACCTACCAAAATGAAGCTGTCGCTTTTTGGTAGGGAGGGTGTATCGTTTTATCATTATGAGGTAACATGAAACTAGACGTTATATACGTATTAGTTATTTCGATATTTCGATAAGAGTGATTAGATATGCCTGCGCCTAAAAATGCACCGCTTTACCAGCAGATTTACGACGAAATCAAGGATGCGATCGAGAAAGGTGTTTATGCGCCCAAGGAGCGTATTCCGTCCGAGCTTGAGCTGGCCGAGCAGTACGAGGTGAGCCGAATTACGGTGCGCCGCGCCGTCGAGGAGCTGTGCTCTGATGGCTACCTGGTTAAGCAGCAGGGCCGTGGCACCTTTGTTTCCACGCCGCACATCAATCGCCAGTTTCACGCCTCGACGCTGCAGACGTTTACCGCGCTGTGTGCCGATAATGGCATGAAGGCGGGCGCGCATGTGGTCGATCGCCAGATTGTGCCGGCACGTCAAAACGAGATGGAGTTCTTTGGCCTGCAAAAGGACGCGCTGCTGCTGCATATTAAGCGCGTGCGTACAGCCGACGGCGAGCCCATCTTTGAGGAGAACATCTTTGTGCCGTTTGATGCCTACCGTGAGCTGTTGACGGCCGATCTTGAGGACAAGTCGATTTTTGCCGAGGTCGAGCGTGTTGGCGGAACGCCGATTGTCTCGGTTGGCTACCGCACGGTCGAGGCCGTTCGTGCCAATACCGAGCAGGCGGCCGAGTTGGGCGTTGCTCCGCACGATCCGCTGCTCAACCTGCGTGCCAGCTTTACCGGTCCCAATGGCGAGCCGGTCCTGATGGGTAAGCAGTACTACGTGGGATCGCGCTACGTTATGGTGATGTAGGGTTGGTTCCGCCGTTCTAACGAACGGCGGACCGGCCGACGCTGCAAACGCCTCTAAGCGGCAATCTGCAGAATGAGCGTGGATAATCTCCCGTTTTTGGCTCAATGGTGGGTCCAAAGTGGGAGATTATCCACGCTCATCAGGAAAGTGTCCAAAAATCCACGCTCGTTCGCCTTGGATTACGTTGCCCGTGGCCGATGGCGGCGCGGCACCGGTCCGCGTGGCGGCGTATAATCGGCGGCAGATGACTTGAACGTTAGGAAACCATGACCGATAGCATGCAGCAGATGGCGCTCGACACGCTCGGCGCCCATTTTGGCTACACCTCGTTTCGCCCGGGACAGGACCGCATGGTCGATGCGATCCTTGCCGGTCGCGATGCGTTGGGTGTTATGCCCACGGGTGCCGGCAAGTCCATTTGCTACCAGGTGCCCGCGCTCATGCTGCCCGGCATCACCTTTGTGGTGAGTCCGCTGCTGTCGCTTATGGAGGACCAGACCCGTGCGTTGCTCGCGGCGGGTGCGCGACCCAGCTATCTCAACTCTAGCCTTACCCCGGCCCAGCAAAACACCGTGCTCAAGCGTGCTCGTGAGGGGCGCTACCAGCTTATGTATGTGGCGCCCGAGCGCCTGCTCGAGCCGCGTTTTTTGGCCTTTGCGCAGGAGGCCGCGGCGGACGGCGGCATTGGCGTGCCGCTCGTGGCCATTGACGAGGCCCACTGCGTGAGCCAATGGGGCCAGGATTTCCGCCCCGCCTACCTGCAGATTCGCGAGTTCATCGATTCCCTGCCGCAGCGCCCTATCGTGGCAGCCTTTACCGCTACGGCGACCGAGCGTGTGCGCGCGGACATTCAGCAGATGCTCGGCCTGCAAAACCCCGCGACGGTGGTGACGGGCTTCGATCGCAAGAACCTCTACTTTGGTTGCGAGGAGATGGGCGACAAGGCCAAGACCGCCTGGGTGCGCGACTATGTGATTGCGCATTCGGGCGAGAGCGGCATCGTGTATTGCTCGACCCGCAAGACGGTCGATGCGCTGGCGGGCGAGCTTGCCGGGGCGCTGGGCCCCAGCGGCATTCGCGTTGGCCACTACCATGCCGGCATGGGCAACGACGCCCGTCGTCAAAGCCAGCGCGCCTTTATCGACGACGATATTCAGGTGATGGTTGCCACCAATGCCTTTGGCATGGGTATCGACAAGCCCAACGTGCGCTACGTGATTCATAACAACGTGCCCGAGAGCATCGAGGCCTACTACCAAGAGGCAGGTCGCGCCGGTCGCGATGGCGACCCGGCAAGCTGCCACTTGCTGTGGAACGGTAACGATTTTCGCATGCGCCGCTTTTTAATCGACCGCGGCGATGCCGCCGATGAGGCGCTTGACGACGAGCAGCGCGCGTGGGCGCTCCAGAATCGATATCGTCTGCTCAGCCAGATGGAGGGCTATTGCAATACCACCGGCTGCCTGCGCGAATATATGTTGCGCTACTTTGGCGACGAGGCCGCGGCCGAGCATGCTGCCGCGGCTGGTGCGGGCGCCACCGCCACGGACGAGGCCGAGGGCTGCGGCAACTGCAGCAACTGCCTCACGCAGTTCGAGGTCGAGGACGTCACCGATATGGCCCGCGCCGCTGTGCGCTATGTGGCCACGCGACCCATGCGCTTTGGCAAGTCGCTCATCGCCGACGTGCTCCACGGCGGCAACACCGAGCGCATTCGCCAGATGCATCTGGACGAGGACCACGGCTACGGTGAGCTGTCGAGCGAATCGGTCGGGCGCATCAAGGACATTATCGGCCAGCTGTGCGGCCGCGGTTATCTGGCTACCTCGCAGGGGCAGTACCCGGTCGTGGGGCTAGGCCCGCGCGCTGGCGAGGTCGAGGACGAGGCGTTCACCTTTACCGTTAAGCGTCGCGCGTCCAAGCGCAAGGCCTCGGCCCGCGCCCGTCGTGCGGTGGATCTGCTGCGCGAGGAGGCCGAGCTGGATCAGCGCCCGCGCGTGGGTGACGACGCCGAGCTGTTCGAGCGCCTGCGCGCCCTGCGCAAGGAGATCTCGACCGAGCTGGAGATGGCGCCGTACATGGTCTTTTCCGACAAGGCTCTGCGCGGTCTGTGCCGCCTACGCCCGCAGACGCGCGACGAGCTTATCCAGGTCAACGGCATCGGCGAGAAAAAGGCCGACGCCTTTGGCGAGCAGTTTATGGCGGCGATTGAAGAGTTTGAGTCCGAGCATGCACGGGATGGAGCGTAATGATGGCATCCGACGATAAAACCGAGCGCACTGAGGTGTCCGCCGTGCCGCTGTACCAGCAGGTAATGGACGACCTAAAGGGCGAGATCGCGCGTGGCGTGTACGCATCCGGCTCGCGCATTCCTTCCGAGATGGAGCTCGCGAAGTCTTACGGCGTGGGGCGCGTCACCGTGCGCCGCGCCATCGAGGAGCTGTCGCGCGCGGGGTATCTCAACCGCCAGCAGGGGAGGGGCACGTTTGTGTGCGCGCCCAAGCTCAAGCGCAAGATTGTCCAGAAGGGTGACGTTCAGAGCTTTTCCGAGGGTTGCGCTGCCAATGATATGGTGGCCGGAGCACGCCTGGTGTCGCGCACGGTGGTTGCGGCGACGCGCGAGGACGCGGCGTTTTTTGGGGTGGAACCCGGCTGCGAGCTCATCGTTGTCGAGCGCGTGCGCACGGCAGACGGCGTGCCCGTCATGCTCGAGAACAACGCCTTTGTGCTGGCCGACCATCCCTATTTGCAGACGCTTGCCGACAAGGACCTCACGGACAATTCCATCTTTGCACTCGTTGCCGAGCATTCGGGCCGCGCGCCGCTCAAGTCCGACCCCTGTACTGTGGAGATTGCGCTTGCCGATGCTCAGGCGGCCCCGCTGATGGAGGTGCCGGTCGGCGAGCCGCTCTTCTATATGGAGGCATACTTTACCGATGCGGACGGGCGGCCCCTGCTACTCGGACGCCAAAAGATCGTGGGCTCGCGCTACGTGTTCGACATCTAACGTCCACAGATAGAACAATATAGAACAAGTTTGGTGAAATGACTTCACGGGTGTCGTCGTGCGTGCTATAAATAGGACAACATAGAACGACCGCAGGTACGAGCTGCCGTCGTTCAAAACCGCCACACAAGGAGGAGCATCACCATGAACGCACACGATCTGATTCAGGAAATTATCGAGCGCAAGGGCAAGATCGAGAACGTCTTTTGGATCGCCTGCGGCGGTTCGATGATCGACCTGATGCCGGCCAACGAGTTGCTCAAGCGCGAAGCAACCACGTTTACCTCGACGGTCTACACGGCGCGCGAGTTTTGCCTGATGGCTCCCAAGAGTCTTGGCGAGAAGTCGCTCGTCATCGCCTGCAGCCACAGCGGCAACACGCAGGAGGTCGTCGACGGCTGCGAGATGGCGCTGACAGCCGGCGCCGAGGTCGTGGCCATGACCGACTGCGAGGGCTCAAAGATCGATAACGGCAAGTGGACTACCTGGGTCTATCCGTGGGGCGAAGGCGTGCCGCAGGCCGAGGTACCGCAGGGTATCGGCGCTCTGATCGCCGCCGAACTGCTCGACCAGCAGGAGGGCTACGAGGCGCTTGCCGACATGTACGCCGGCCTTAAGCAGATGGATGCGCTGCTGCCCGCTGCCCGCGAGAAGGTCAACGCCGAGCTGGGCGATCGCTTTGCCGAGCTCTGCCAGCAGCACGAGTTCTTCTATATCCTGGGTTCCGGCCCCAACTTTAGCCAGACCTACGCCATGGCCATCTGCTCGCTTATGGAGATGCAGTGGCAGCACTGCTGCTATATCCACTCCGGCGAGTACTTCCACGGCCCGTTTGAGGCCACCGAGCCCGGCGTGTTCTACTTTGTGCAGCTCGGATCGGGCGAGTGCCGCCCCATGGAGGAGCGTGCGCTCGCGTTCCTCAACACGCACACCGATACGGTCATGGTGCTCGATGCGCTCGAGTACGGCGTGGGCGACGTGCCTGCCAGCGTGCGTTCGTACCTGGAACCGATCTTCTTCTACAACATGAGCTGCGAGCTGCGTGCCGCTCGCGGCAAGGTATTCGACCACAGCCCCGAGGTTCGTCGCTACATGGGTATCGAGCAGTACTAATCGAGCGGTATTAAGTTACCGGGATAACAACTTCTCACGTCGGGGCCTACGCTAAGCGCAGGCCCCGTTTGCGTTGCGATGACCGGTTTTGTTTGTCGAAAAACGAAGTCAAATACTTTTCCCGAGAAGTGAACGACCTATTTTGGACCCTCGAAGCATCGACACTTTTTGGCGCCAAAACCGCAGGAAAATCTCAATGAAACTGCAGGAAATGGCTCCCATAAAGTGTCGATGCTCCGGGGGCTCGATTTTGCTCGTTCACTTCTCGGGGAAAGTATTAGACCTAAATGTGCGAGCGTGTTGCATGAGTCGAAAAGCGGGCTGCGCCGGGGATTTCCGGCGCAGCCCGCTTAGTATCGCGCTTAGATTCGTAAGGTTGCGGCAGCCAGCGGCCTACTTTGCGTCGTAGGCCTCGGCGTCCCACCAGTCGAGCTGGGCGATGTTGTCGCGAATGTGCTGGCAGCTCTTGTGGAAGCCCTCGAGCTCGTACTCGGACAGGTCCAGCGTGTAGACCTCCTCGACGCCCTCGGCGCCGATCACGCACGGCAGGGAGGTGAAGATGCCCTCCTCGCCATACTGGCCGGTCATAAGCGTGGAGGCGGAAAGCACGGCGTGCTCGTTGTGAAGCACAGCGGCGCAGACGCGCGCGGCGGAGTTGGCGACGGCGTACTCGGTGCACTGCTTGCCCTGGTAGGTCACATAGCCGCCCTTGCGTGCAAGCTCCTCGACCTCCATGTGGTCGAAGGCGTACTTGTCGGGGTTCTCGGCCTGAAGCTCGTTAAGGCTCTTGCCGGCGATGGTCGCGGCCTTAAAGGCTGCCAGTTGGCTAAAGCCATGCTCGCCGATCATGTAGGCGTCGATGGACTTGGGGCTCACGCCGACCTTCTTGGAGATCTCGGTGCGCAGGCGGGCGGAGTCCAGGCCGCAGCCCGAGCCGATGATCTTCTTGGGATTGTAGCCGGTCAGGTGCCACAACTCGGTGCACACGACGTCGCAGGGGTTGGAGATGCTCACGAAGATGCCGTCAAAGCCGGCGTCGACGATGCGCTTGGCAAAGGTGCGGGCGGCATCGGTGGTAAAGAACAGCTCGCCGTCGCGGTTGCCGGCGGCCAGCGCGACCTTGCCGGCGGCGTTGACGATGACGTCGCAGCAGGCCAGCTCCTCGTAGTGGTCGTAGCAGTTGACGATCTTGGTGTTGTACGGGACAAACGAAAGGGAGTCGCGCAGGTCCTGGACCTCTGACGTCACCTTGGCCTCGTTGATATCGCACAGGTACAGCTCATCGGCAATGCCCTGCATAAGTAGGCTGTTGGCGACATGTGCTCCTACGTGGCCCTGGCCGACCACACCGATCTTACGCGTCTGGTACATATATGTATCCTTTCGGCCGAGTTTTTCGCGTCGAACCATTGTAGCTTCCTGCTGTCACTTTGCTAGGCTAAAGCGCCGTAGATTTTTGGGACATGCCTTAATCTCTACTTTTGGAGTGATTTGGGCCGCTGACGGCATCGCTGGGCGATGCGCTCGCGCGGATGGGGCCAGTCGTTGTACCATAGCTGCAACTGACTCGTAAGGAGCATCCATGCCCATTCGCATTCCCGACGCCCTCCCTGCCGCCGCGCAGCTCGAGAGCGAGAACATCTTTGTCATGACCGAGTACCGCGCGCTGCACCAGGACATCCGTCCGCTGCGCGTGCTCATCCTCAACCTCATGCCCACCAAGATCGCCACCGAGACGCAGATCATGCGCAAGCTCTCCAACACGCCGCTGCAGGTGGAGGTGGACCTGCTGCGCACCAAAACGCACGAAGCCACGCACGTGAGCGCCGGCCACCTGGAGACGTTTTACCGCACGTTCGACGACATCCGCGACATCCACTACGACGGCCTGATCATCACGGGCGCGCCGGTGGAGCAGATGCCGTTCGAGGAGGTCGACTACTGGCCCGAGCTCTGCCAGATCATGGATTGGTCCACCACGCACGTGCACTCTACGCTGCACATTTGTTGGGGCGCGCAGGCCGGCCTGTACCATCATTACGGTATCCAGAAGCACGACCTGCCGGCAAAGGCGAGTGGCGTGTTTGAGCATTATCTGGTGAAGCCGCAAAGCCCGCTGGTTCGCGGCTTTGACGACCGTTTCTATGCCGTGCATTCGCGCAACACCGATGTGCGCCGCGAGGACGTGGAGGCCGAGCCGCAGCTTGAGGTCGTGGCCGTGTCCGACGAGGTGGGCCTGTACATCGTCAAGTCGACCGACAGCCGTCGCTTCTTTGTCTTTGGCCATCCCGAGTACGATACCGACACGCTGCGTCTGGAGTACGAGCGCGACGTGAAGCGCGGCCTCAACCCTCAGGTGCCGGCGCATTACTTCCCAGGTGACGACCCCACCGCCGAGCCGCGCAACGTCTGGCGCAGCCAGGCTCAGTTGCTCTATACCAACTGGCTCAACTACTACGTCTACCAGACCACGCCCTACGACCTGGCCCGCGCCGGCGAGGAGCACTAGGCCGTCGGGAGGTGCGCCAGCCGTTAGGCGCTGATGATGTGGGGTAGCGGCAGGTCGTGGGCGTCGGTGGGAACGTGGTCGACACGCTGCTCGTCAAAGGCGATGCCGATGATTTGGCATGCGGGCGAGAGCGTGGGCAGGTAGCGGTCATAGCAGCCGCCGCCGTAGCCCAGGCGCGCGCCGGTGCGGTCGAAGGCTACGAGTGGCACGATAATCATGTCGAGAGCCACGGCAGGCACGGTGGGGAAGCGGCTGCCGTCGATGTCCGTGGCTGCGAAGGCCCGCGTAGGGTGGGCGATAAACGGGGCCTCGGACGTATTGCCGGCAGAGGCTGCCCGCATGCACATGCGCTGGCCATAAGCCATGGCGTCTGTTGCCGAGAGCATGCATGGATAGGCTACACGCCAGCCGCGCGCGGCGGCCGCAGCGGCAAACGCGGCTGGGTCGACCTCGGAACCCATCGCGGCATAGACGGCAACGGTGCGCGGCGCCGCGGCATCCAAGCGATCCAGCAGCTCAACAAGCCGCGCGCATACAACAGCAGACTTCGCCGCCTGAACATCCAAATCAAGAGCATCGCGCCGGGCAATCACCGCCCGCCGCAACTCGGCCTTATCCATCCCAGCCTCATCTCCCAAACCTACCAAAAAGGGACAGGTTTATTTTGGCAGGTTTTATCTGGGCAAACGCGACGGATTCACCCCAAACCACCACAAAGGTGCCTGTCCCCTTTGTGGTGGTTTGGGGTGAATGTTGCGCAACAAGGGCTGCATTTTTGGGTTTACCTTCATGGTGGAAGGAATGAACCGAAAGGAGCCCGTCATGTTTTGTCGCTCGTGTGGCACGCCGCTTGTCGACGACGCCCTCTTTTGCCCCGTATGCGGCGCGCCCGTAGCACCCGACCAGGTCGCGGCCACGCAGCAACCCCAGCCTGCCACGCCCGCTCCTGGGCAATACGTGCCCGTGCAGCAGCCCGTGCGGCGCAAGCGTTCCAAGAAGCCCCTCATCGCCCTTGCCGCGGTGCTTGCCGTGGCGGCGGGCATCGGCGGCGGTGCGCTGTTCTACTTTACGCAGATCGCGACCACGCCTATCGACGAGAAAATCTTTCCGGACAGCGGCATGCGTGCGCTTGTCTCGACCAAGTACGACACTAACGGTGACGGCCGTATCTCACGCGACGAGGCCAAGGCGGTGACGTCGATCGAGCTGGACGGCGTTACGTCAACGCAGGGTCTGGGCAAGGTGTTCCCCAACGTTACCAGTGTGGAATACGGTGGGGATAAACTCGTCAACCTGGACCTCTCGGGCTGCGGCGACCTTAAGACCGTCGAGCTTAACTCGGCGAGCAACGTCACCGTCGTTAACCTGGACGGTTGCGACAACATCGAGAAGCTCGACCTTTCAAATGCCGGGGAGCTCAAAAGCGTCGATCTTTCGGGTAAAAAGAAGCTCGCCACGTTGGCACTGCCGCAGGATACGAAGGTTGGCGGCATTAAGGACACGCAGCTCGACGAGCTGTGGCTGCCGGTGTCCTATGAAGGCACCGATAAATCGGACCAGTACGGCGATATCTACGAGATCGAGCGCGATGAAAACGGCTACGTCACGGGCTTCACGTCTGCCGTCAAGCAAGGTGGCGGTGTAAGCTACAGCGTCGAGCACGATGAGTCGCATCGCATTTCGGAGATTGAGGAAGATCTGGCGGGCGGTTACGAGAACGTCAACACGTTTACGTACGACGCCGACGGTAACGTCACGCGCATCGACTGCGATGCCGACATGAGCGATTCGTCGAGCACCACGACGTTTACCTACGACGCGGACGGAAACCTGATCAACAAGACGACCCATGCGGGTTACGGCGAGAGCGCGAGCACGTATGTCTACCAGGACGGCAACATGGTGACCAACACCGATACCAGCCCGGCCAATCCTCGGACGGTCGTGTATTCGTACGGATACGACAAGGATCGCGTGACGTCCTTTACGCTGGACTGCCAGGGCGACACGGTGGGAACTACGTGGACGATTACCGCGGGCTACGAGTATGGCAAGGACGGCAACATTTCGCGTATCTCGCCTGTGGCATATGACTCGCACGGCAACGACTACGGCTCGCTGAACTCGTACGCAGCGGTGGATTATTCGTACAGCGACGGAAAGCTCGACAGGATCGATTCCGAGCGCGGCGGCTATGCGGAGTTCTATTACGACGAGTACGGCAACCTGACGTCGGTCGACGAGTATGCCGGACGCGGTTCGGATGCCGAGTTTGAGTTTGAGCACGAGGTCGAGTACCAGCGCTACTTCTGTAACAAGCACGAGAAGAACAAGCCGGAGGAGTGGATTCGTCTGGATGCAGAGTACGACGTCGACCAGGGTAGCTGGAGCAACGACTCCGATTATGGTCGTGAGTGCTTTGCAACCATGTACGAGCTCAATCCGTTAGAGGCCAGGCTGAACCCGTTTATCAAGTAGCGGCCCACTCGCAAACCACCCAAAGGGACAGACACCTTTGGGTGGTTTTTGCTGAAGGGCGGGTGTCTGCGGCGGTTTGTCTCGATCTGTAACAGTAACTCGACATAAATGGGCCTAGCTGTTACAGATCGAGACAAAACTGGTGGGACGGGGCGGGCCGAAGTCGGGCCGCCTGCCCGGTCCGCGGCAAAAGAAAAGGTAGATTTTCAGGCATGTCCCAAAAATCTACCTTTGCTGTGCGTTAGCCCATCAGGTCGACGACGCTAAAGCCGGCATTGCTCTTGGCGATGACGTCTCGGCCGCCAAAGACACAGGTTGGCGACTCGGCTGCGATGCGCGTCACGTCGGCGCCGAGCGAGCGAAGCTCACCGGGCGTGGCGGCGAGCATCTGGGAGCGGCGCTCCTCGCGCGCATGCGGATCGAGCCCGGCCAGGTAGGTCGTGTTGCGGCGCTTGGTGAGCGCGTACGGCTTTACCGGCGCGTCCATGCCGCTCACGCAGCTCACGATAAAGCCCTCAAAGGCGGACTCGTCGGGTTCAAAGCTGCCGAGCCATTCGCCTGCGCGCGCCACGCGCTCAATCGAGGGGTCGATTGCCGGGTCGCGGTAGGTGTAGAACGCCGCCTGACGCTCGCCGGCCGCGCGGAATCCGCAGCCGTACGCGCCGCCCTTCACGCGGATCTCGTTCCACAGGTAGTCGTAGGAGAGCGCGTTGGCGGCAACCGCCCAGGCGCCCGTCACGTCAATGCCCAGGCGGCGCGGATCGCACGCGCTTGCCGCAAAGCAGATGTCGCTGGGGATGACAAAGGCCTCGTGGCGGTCGCACGGCGCCGGCACCACGAGCGCGTCGCGGCCGGCATCGGCGCCGTCGCCGGCGTTCAGCCCCAGGTCGCCCGCGGCGGCCCAGTACGCGTTAAAGTCCTCATCGCTGCCGGTAAAGCTCGCCAGGCAACCGTTGGCCACAAAGATGCGGCCTGCCAGCTCGGCAAGCTTGGCGCGCAGGTCGTCCAGGCGCTCGTCAAAGTGGTCGAGCAGATCGCGCAGGAACAAGTAGAAGTCCACGCCCGAAAGCTGCTCGCGCACTACGGCCGAAGGTGAGCTGTAGCTCATCGCGCGACCGAGTGCCGCCGAGTGGCCGTTGTTGATAAAGCCCTGCTCAAGCCCAATGCGAATCTGCGTGAGCACGTCGCGCACGCGGTCGGCGTCGGCATCGAGCAAAAGCGTGCTCGACCACACCTCGCGCGGCAGGCTCGCTAGCGCATCGATCTTCTCGGACAGGGCGCCGGCGCTCACCAGCAGGTAGGGGCGCACACCGTCCACGTCGGGCTGGGTCATGACCTCGGTCGTAAAGCTCAAAAAGCCCAGCTTGCCGGCGAGTAAGTTGTCGAGTTCCTCGGCCGAATGCTCGCGTGTGGGCAGCTGCTTGAGCAGACGGCAGAGCAGCGTCACATAGGGCAGGTCCTCAAACGTGACGCAGCTCAGGTCGAAATACTGCATGGCGTAGGCCAGGCGGTTGGTGGGGATGCCGTGGCGCAGGCAGGGGATGGGCGCAGTGGTGTCCACGACCAGCGGCGGCTCGGGGCGCGCCTCGCCAATGTCGGAAACGCGCAGGCGCGGCAGCGTGGCCTTGGCCTCGAGCGTGTCCTCGGCCTCCTGTGCGGCACGCAGCACGGCCGTGCGCTCGACCACGTTGGCCAGCTCGGCATTGGTCATGGCGTCGCGCTTGGCTGCTAGCTCGGCGGCCTCGGCACCCTCTGCGCCCTCGGCGGCGTCCACCGGCACCAGCTCGACCAGCGCCATATGGTCGTTTTCCAGCACCAGCTCGCGCAGCAGGTCCTCAAAGTAGCTGCCGTCCAGCTCGTCACGAAGCTCCTCGTACACCGGGCCGTACTTGAGCGCCAGCGTCGCGGCGTCGTCATCGTAGAGCCAGGTGCTCAGCGCGTCGCACGCAATGGCCACGCCGTCGGCGATACCGTAGTCGCGCTGGCGCAGGTCGTACTCGTTGCTGCTGATGATGGCTTCCAGGCGCTCGCGCGGAACGCCGTGCTCGCACAGGTCGCGGCAGGCGTCTTGGAACACACGACGCAGCTCGCGCGCCACGCCGGGCTGCGCGTTTTGCAGCATGATGAGCTCGTAGGGCTGCAGGCTCTCGGCCGCGGTGTAGCTCACCACGTTGCCGCCCAGGCCCGCTGCCAGAATGGCCTTCTTAACCGGCGCTTCGTTGGAGCCCAGCAGCGCTTCGAACAGGATGTCCGCCGCGATTGTGCGCTTACGGTCGAGCGCGCTGCCCAGCACAAGGCCCAGGCCCACCAGGGCGTTTTCGGGCGTGGTGGCCATCTCGACGCGCTTATACTCGCAGGTCACGGGCGCTTGCACGCCCAGCGGATTGGGTGCCAGCACGGACGGGTCCTCGCCGGCGGCAACGGCGGCGTCCATGCGGCGGCTCGCGGCACTCGGTTGCGACAGATAGCGCTCGTCCAAAAAGGCCAGTGCGCGGTCCACGTCCAGGTCGCCGTAGAGCGTGATGTAGGAGTTGGAAGGATTGTAGTGGCGCGCGTGCGTGTCCAGGAACTGCTCGTAGGTGAGCGAGGGAATCGCACGCGGGTCGCCACCGCTCTCGTGCGCATAGGCGGTGTCGGGGTAGAGCGCGGCGTTGACGGCATCGTCCAGCACGCTCATGGGGTCGGACAGCGCGCCCTTCATCTCGTTGAACACCACGCCGTTATAACGCAGCGTGCCCTCGCGCAGGCTGGCGGAGCTGCCGTCGCCCTCGCTCTCGACGCCCTCTGGCAGGTCCAGCTCGTAGTGCCAGCCCTCCTGCTCAAAAATGGTGGGCTTGGTATAGATGGCCGGGTTGAACACCGCGTCTAGGTACACGTCCATCAGGTTGTACAGGTCCTGCTCGTTGGTGGTGGCAACGGGGTAGATGGTCTTGTCGGGGTAGGTCATGGCGTTGAGGAACGTCTGCATGGAGCTCTTGATCAGATCGACGAATGGCTCCTTGACGGGGAACTTGGCCGATCCGCACAGCACCGAGTGCTCAAGAATATGGAACACGCCGGTGGAATCGGCCGGCGGCGTCTTAAAGCCAATGGCAAAGGCCTTGTTTTCGTCGTCGCACGCCAGGTACAGCAGGCGAGCGCCCGAGGCAGTGTGGCGCAGCACGTAGGCGTCCGAGTCGAGCTCGGGCACGGTCTCGCAGCGCTCGACGGCAAAGCCGTGGCAGGTGGTGCCGGGCACCAGCAGCGCGGCAGCAGCGGCGCGCGGGTCGGTTGAGGTAGTGGACATATGTAGTCTCCTTTGACGCCCCAGCGGGGGCGAATCGAGTCGAATCCTCGTGAGTATACCCATATGGGACCGCGGCTCTGCGGCGAACTGAAGACGATGCCAGCGGATTGGGCATAGGCCCCGCGTGCCCGCCGAATGAGCGTGGATTTTCGGATGAAATAATCCGTCGCAGGTCCAAATGCCGTCCAATTATCCACTCCCGCACACCTTTCGTCTCCAACCGTGAGATGAGAGATAGACGAGAGACGTATACGAAAGATGGCTGTACAGCAAAGAGCCAAACAATTAATAGTGCTGTTTGGTCGGTGATTGTTTTTTCAGTAAAAACACTTACGAATAAAGCAAGTTGCAAACAGCTGCCCCCTTATTTCGTGCTCATTTTTAAGGCGAGAAATTGCCGCCATATGATCGGACGAGTTTCAACGATTGCGATTTAGTATTTGGCGCGGATGCGGTCGATTCCGATGAAACGCTAGTTGACCACGCGGTAGATTGTGCTTTCTCCCAGACGCCCCGGCAATGCGCAATAAGCCAGATAACGAAGCGATTACCGGCGCGTCTATCCATAGGGAATTCCGGGAAAGCTTCTGCGGACAGTCAAAAGATTCGTCGGCCCCAAGCGGATTAAAGGTATTTGCATAGGACGTCATTTAACTAGAGACGATGCATATTGAATCGTTCAATGAACTTGCACGCTGTGTCTAACAACGCCGATTGTTGTTTTAAGGGGCTTGATGAAAGAACAGGACCAAAATAGTACTTGCATAGTTAGTTATATAAAGTACTATAACGTTATGGGATGAATGAAGGGTTCATCTAAGTGAGTTAGGAGTAAGGGATGTTCAATTTCGATGAGCCTCGTTACGAGAAGGTTGTGAGCGATGCCCTCGCTCTCCGTCCTCAGATTGAGGCTGCCGTGGACAAGGTCTGCGAGCAGGGTTATTCCAACATCTTCTTCATCGGCTGCGGCGGCACCTGGGCCCACACGCTCCCGATGAAGTACTGGGTCGAGACCACCACGGCCGACGTCGACGTCCACTGCGAGATCGCCGCTGAGTTCCTCGCGTGCCCGCCCAAGGCCTTCAACAAGGACTCGGTCTGCGTCTTCTCCACCCGTACCGGCACCACCCCCGAGATCATCGAGGCCGCCAAGTTCTGCCAGGAGCAGGGCGCCCGCACGCTGATGTACGTCTCCAACGACAACACCCCGGCCACCGAGTACGCCGACTACAAGTTCTTCAGCTTCGCCGAGGACGACGTCCTGTGCGAGGCCATCTACACCTACCAGATCACGCTGGTCGCCCGCTTCCTCAAGAACGCCGGCGCCTTCCCCAAGTACGACACCTTCATGGAGGAGTTCGGCAACATCGCCCCGTACCTCATCAAGGCCAAGGACGCCCAGGACGAGCGCTGCGCCGCCATGGCCGAGGACTTCAAGGACACCGACTACCACATGGTGATCGGCTCCGGCATGCTCTGGGGCGAGGCCTACGACTACGCCATGTGCATCCTCGAGGAGATGCAGTGGATCAAGACCAAGTCCATCCACGCCGCCGAGTTCTTCCACGGCACCATCGAGCTGTGCGAGGAGGGCACGAGCCTCATCATGCTCTACGGCGAGGACGACACCCGCAAGCTCATGGACCGCGTGGACAACTTCACCCACATGCTCGCCGACGAGAAGGGCGTCCATGTCCGCGTGAACAAGTTCGACACCGCCGAGGTCGAGCTGCCGTTCAGCGACCCCGAGTTCCGCAAGATCGTCTCCCCGATGGTCACCTACACCATCACCGAGCGCCTGAGCTGCCATCTCGAGCACGTCCGCAACCACCCGCTCACCACGCGTCGTTACTATCACCAGATGAACTACTAAAGCAGCTTTCAGCGGCCGTTACTATGCTCGGAAATAGCCGCTTGAGGTCGTATTTGCTTGGACTCGACCATGTGGCTCGTTGGCATTTCACGGTAGCGACTTCAAGGCGAAATGGGGCATTTTTGCCAAATGCCCCTCTTGTTTGCGCCACAAGTGGCATTCGACACCTTCATATGGAGTGTTTGATATTGTAGACGGTTCAAAAATAAGATTGAACCGTCTATTTCTTTCAAAATAATACGTAATAAGTTATCTTATAACGTATAGAAGTTTCATAGAATGTTGTACGGAGAACGTTATGATTAACCCGACTAGTGCTGTGCCGCTATATGTACAAGTAGCTGATGATTTGCGCCGCCGTATTGAGATGGGCGAGTTTTCCGAAAGTGGCGTGTTGCCTAGCGAAAATGGTTTTTGCGAAGAATACGAGGTTAGCCGCGCGACGATACGGAAGGCAATTCAAACTCTTGTGGATGACGACGTGCTTGATACGCGTCATGGCAAAGGCACATTTATCCGGCAGCCTAAAATCGTCTCGAGCTTGAGCACGTTTAAGGGTTTCACTTATTTTTGCCATGAAAATAATATCGAAACCTCGTCTCGTGTTCTCGCTCTTCAGGAGGTCGAGCCGCCCGTTGCCGTCCGTCGTCATTTGCGAATGGAAGAGAATGAATCTGCGGTTTACCTCAAACGTGTGAGGTCAATTAACCACATAAATGCAATGATTGAACATATTTATCTTCCAGTAAAGAACTTCGGGTTTTTACTGGGTGTCGATATGGATAACGCATCACTTTATGAAACGATTGAGAGAGAGACGGGGCTGCGACTAGAGGATAATTGTTTCCCGTCTATTGTGCTTGAAGCAGGGCTTGCTACGGATGAGGAGAAGCGCATCCTTAACATCGCAGGAGAAGCTGCGATGTTTATATTGAGTGAGACCGTTTATATGAGCACTGGTAAGCCAGTGCACTTTACTAAGCAGGTGATGTTGGGTGATTATTTCAAATACTTCTTTTCGATTAAGGCTAATCAACTCGGCATCAATTGGCAGGGACTTGAAGCCGTTGAGTGTAGAAAGCAATAGGTTGAATAATGGTTAAAGTGGAGAGCGCTGTTCCATTGTATAAGCAGATCGTTCACGATCTTGTGAGTCGAATAGAAAGTGGCGTATATAGCGAAGGGGATAAGCTTCCTACTGAGACGGAGCTTATGGAGGAATATGGCGTTAGTCGTATTACCGTTCGATCGGCAATCAAGGAACTAGAGGATGCCGATATCGTTGAGCGCACGCGAGGGAAAGGGACTTTTGTTACCACGACACGCAATGCCTATGCAGCCGATGACCAGGAAAGCTTCACCCATTCCTGCATTCAAGAAAATAAAAAGCCTTCTACCGTAGTGCTCGAAGTAGCTTGGATTTATCCTACGCTGCGCGACGTGCGTTTTCTTCAGGTCCAGGAGGACGAGAATATTCTTCAGACTAGACGTTTGCGCTTAGTCGATGGCGTGCCAACGATGTTGGAAACCAATAGCTACACTCCTTCTCTTGCCTTTTTGGAACATGAAGATTTATCGGGTTCTCTACTTGAGGTGCTGGGAAGACGCCATATCGAACTTGGCAATAACGAGCGAACGTTGCAGGTGTGCTTTGCAAGTGCTTACGAGGCAGAACATTTGAATGTAAAGCCGGGATCTGCCCTTTTATTATTTGTAGATAAGCGTTGCAGCGCGCAGGGAGTGCCATTGTTTATTTCGCGGCAGGTGTACTGCACTGAGCGCTTAAAGTTTTATCTCTAGCGAAAGCCAAACCCCGGATCTTTCTTAACCGAATAACAAGAGATTGAAAACGCCCCGACAAAGGGGCGTTTTTTTGCCGTTTACGGGCGAATTATTACCGCTTAGGAAGCTTGATTGATCTGTCTTGACAAAGCGAAAGTTTCGAGGATACTGTAGATAACAATACAAAATATAACGTTCTATTAACACATGATTGACTGAGATTGGGAGATAAATGAGGAAGTTGCTCTTGGCCAGCCATGGGCCACTTGCTAGAGCGATGCGTGAAACGCTCCAGCTATTTTGCGGTGAAGATCCTCGCGTTAAGGTGCTATGCGCATATGTCGATGAGGACACGATGGATGTAAACGAGTTGATAGATTTTTGGGACCGTTCTCGCGACCCAGCAGACCAGTGGATTGTCATCACTGATGTCTATGGTGGGTCAGTGAATAACGCTTTTATGGAAAGGTTGGGTGACGATTCTCTAAGGCTCATTGCCGGCATGTCGCTACCACTAGTGCTCGAAGTGTTTTCGAAATTGAGCACACTTGACGACGCCGAGCTCGCTGCATTGGTTTCAAGTGTCCGCCAAAAGGGCACATGCCTATGTTCGCTGCCAAATTCGGTAGAAGAAGACGAGGATTTTTGAGAAAGGAACAAAGATGATTAAGCTGCTGAGAGTTGACCATCGCTTGCTTCATGGTCAGGTTGCCATGACTTGGACGCAAGAGCTTGACACCAATTGCATTTTGATTGCCTGCGATGCGGTTGTGAAAGATGACGTGCGCAAGACGACGCTTAAGCTGGCACGTCCGGCAGGCGTCAAATTGGTTATCAAATCGGTCGATGATTCTATCGAGGCTCTTAGGAGCGGTGTGACCGATAAGTACCGTTTGTTCATTGTCGTTGAAAGCATCGAAGATGCTTACCGCTTGGCGAAGGGCTACAGCGAAATCAAGCATATCAACATTGGAGGAACGAAGCCGCGTGAGGGTGCAGATGTACGCCTATCTTCAACGGTTTTCGCTACCGATCGCGACGTGGAGCTTCTACATGAGCTCAGTGATGCCGGAATCGAGGTGGAGATCAGGCAGGTACCTAGAGACGAGAAGATTTTGATTTAAGCACATGCAATAGAAAGGGGATCTCTCATGTTGACTCAAGCGATCCTTATCGGCCTCGTTGCAATGTGCGTGACATTTGAGTGGGCACTTGGCACTTGCCTTGCTTCTCGCCCGATTGTCACGGGCGTCCTCATCGGTCTTGTGATGGGTGATTTGCAGACGGGCATTATTGTCGGCGCCACGCTTGAAATGGTGTTCATTGGATCGGTTACCATCGGGGCGGCCGTTCCGCCTGACGTTATCACCGGTGGTATTTTGGGCACTGCCTTTGCAATTTCGACGGGTCAAGGCGCTGAAGTTGCGCTGACGCTCGCTTTTCCGATTGCGTCGCTTTATCTCATCATCGATAACGCGCTTACGCTGATCGTGATGCCGTTTTTCGTCCATAAAGCGGACGACTGTGTGGCAAAGGGCGACCTCAAAGGTATGGAGCGGATGCATCTGCTTGGTGGATTCATCGTCAAATCGCTTCCTCGCTTTTTCGTGTGCTCCCTTGCTTTCTATCTCGGAACGCCGGTTATGAACGCGGTGCTTAACGCAATTCCCGAGTTTGTAAGTAACGGCCTGGTTATTGCGGGTGGATTCATCCCTGCGCTCGGCATTGCACTGCTCGCTTCAATGATTGTCAACAAGCAGACTGCTATTTTCTTCGTGCTCGGGTTTGCGCTCTGTGCCTACATGAGCATTCCAATCCTTGGTATTGCCATCATTGGGCTTTGCCTCGCAGTAATCCTCGTGGTGGTCCAGCCAAACTTCATTGCTCAGACGCCACAGCTTAGTTCGGAAGGGAGCTTCGACGATGACGACTTCTAATGACACCAGTTCCAACAAGATTACAAAGCGTGATCTAAAATCGGTATTTTTCCGTTCGCTTACGATGGAGTACTCCTGGAACTACGAGCGCCAGCAGCACATGGGATACTGCTTCTCTATGCTTCCCATCATTCGTCGCGTGTATAAGAATAAGGATGACCAGGCTGCTGCTGCTAAGCGTCACATGGAGTTCTTCAACACCACTCCTTATGTCTCAACATTAATTCTGGGCATTTCGGCAGCGATGGAAGAGGCAAACGCTAACGAAGAGGATTTTGACGAATCCTCCATCAACAGCGTAAAGGCCGCTCTTATGAGTCCGCTGGCCGGCATCGGTGACTCTCTGTTCTGGGGAACGTTGCGTGTCATCGCCACTGGCTTGGGTGTGTCGCTTGCTATGCAGGGTAACATTCTCGGCCCGCTTCTCTTCCTTGTCGTATTCAATGTTCCGCATTATCTGATTCGTTGGTTCTGCCTTAAATGGGGCTATGGATTCGGAACCAGTTTCTTGAGCAAGATCGAGAAATCTGGTCTTATGCCAAAGCTCACTATGGGGGCTGCAATTCTCGGTCTTATGGTTATCGGCGCTATGGTGCCCAACCTTGTATCGGTCAGCGTGGCTGGTTCTCTCGGTACCGGCGACAGTGCGCAGACTATCCAAAGCATCATCGACGGTATCATGCCGAGCCTGCTGCCGCTGCTTGTGACACTTGGAGTTTACGAACTCGTCCAGCACAAGGTCAAGATTGCTTGGATTCTCGTTATTCTCATGGCGGTTGGTATCGTTGGCTCCTTCTTCGGAGTGTTTGCAATCTAAATGGTTGATTTCGCCGTCTGGCCCAATTGAATTAGAAAGGCATATCTCATGGTTTCATTTGATGAACAGGCAATTCTCGATAACGGTGCTTATATCTACAATCAACGTGCCGAAATTGAACGCATTGCTGACGAAATTTGCGAAAAGGGTTTCGATTCGATTTTCTTCACCTCGTCAGGTGGCTCGCTTGCGATGATGCAGCCGTTTGACTATATGGTTTCTGTTATGTCCGATATTCCCGTCCAGTCCCAAGTTTCGGCAGATTTCCTCACGGTTGGCAATCGGCGCATCGGTAAGGGGACCTTGGCGTTCATGGCGTCTAAGTCGGGCGACACCAAAGAGACGGTCGCGGCGGCAAAGGCGGCAAAAGACGCAGGCTGCACCGTTGTCTCTACGCTTGGCGTGGACGGTTCACCGCTTGGTGAACTTTCCGATTATGGAGTGATCTATAAGCAGGGCCGTCCTATGGAACTCGTGCTGTACCTTCTGATTGGAAAGATTCTCAAGAACAGGGGCTTTTTCGATGACTACGATCGCTTCGCTGATGAGCTTGTGAATCTCCCCGCTGCTCTCGTTTCCGTCGGCAAGAACGCTGACGAGATGGCTCGCGCATATGCTCTGAAGCACAAGGACGATCCGTATCAGATTTGGATTGGTTCTGGCAATCTGTGGGGCCCCACGTATTCTTTTGCCATGTGTGTGCTCGAGGAGTCCCAATGGCTGCGCACCAAATCCGTTACATCGCCTGAGTTCTTCCATGGCACTATCGAACTTGTTGAGCCGGGCGTTTGTGTCGCGCTCGCAATGACGGAGGCGCAGACTAGGCCTCTTGATGAGCGCGTTGCACGCTTCTGTAAGCAATATGCGGATGATTTCACCGTATTCGATACACATGATTATGAGTTGCCGGGTATCAGTGATGAATTCCGCTGGATGCTTTCTCCGGTGGTGCTCAATGCCATTCTCTCGCGTGTGAGCAAGAATTTCGAGGAAATTCGTGACCATTCGCTCGACATCCGCCGTTATTACCGCAAGGTCGAGTACTAATAAAGACCGTACGTGATGGGAGGCGTTGAGGTGAAAATCGCAGCAATTGGTGACAACGTTATTGATCGCTATCTCAACAAAGGCGTTATGTATCCTGGTGGCAATGCCGTAAACGTCGCTGCCCATGCAAGCATGCTTGGCGCACAGGCTGCGTATATTGGGGAGATCGGCAACGACCTGGGAGGGCGAATAATCACCGATGCCCTTTCTTCGCTGAACGTTGACCTTTCGCAATCATGCATGCCTGAAAAAGCAACAACCAAGACTTGCGATGTAAATGTTTACAACGGTGAACGTGTCGAAGTTGGTTACGATACGGGGGCTTGCTGGGCGCACAAAACCCATATCAACGATTCTGATGTCAAGTTTCTTCAGGGATTCGATGCGGTTTTTACCAGCGTCAATGCAAAGCTGCAGGATGATGTGCACCTAGTTCAAGATCTTCCCGCTGTGGTGATTTACGACTTTTCCGTTAAAGATAAGTATCGAACCGACGCATATTTCGATCTTGTTTGCCCTGCTACAACCCTTGGTCTGTTTTCCTGTTCCGGCGAGAGCGATCAACAGATTCAAGTTCTATTGAAGAGGGCCATAGAGCATGGTTGTCGCTACACGATTGCTACACGGGGATCTGCAGGGCCTGTGTTCTTTGACGGTTCCCGATGGTACCAGGGAAATATAAGACCCGTAGATGCGCTTGACACCATGGGCGCGGGAGATTCGTATATCACTGCGTTTGTTGTGAGCTGTCTCTCGCATGGCTGGAGTAAAAAGCAACCGCTCGATGTGGAGATCATTCGGGATGCAATGGAATTCGCTGCTGACTATTCAGCTAAGAATTGCCTTAAACCCGGCGGCTTTGGATTCGAGCATAAACTCGCCGAGATGAAAGACGGCCAAGCTTCCATTTCCTAGAAAGGTATTTTTTTAGGTCATTAAGTATTAATACGTAGTGAAATGACAAGTTGTCAATTGAAACGAATTTCACTCTATTAAACGAAGGGATATTAGATATGTTCAATTTCGATGAGCCTCGTTACGAGAAGGTTGTGAGCGATGCCCTCGCTCTCCGTCCTCAGATTGAGGCTGCCGTGGACAAGGTCTGCGAGCAGGGTTATTCCAACATCTTCTTCATCGGCTGCGGCGGCACCTGGGCCCACACGCTCCCGATGAAGTACTGGGTCGAGACCACCACGGCCGACGTCGACGTCCACTGCGAGATCGCCGCTGAGTTCCTCGCGTGCCCGCCCAAGGCCTTCAACAAGGACTCGGTCTGCGTCTTCTCCACCCGTACCGGCACCACCCCCGAGATCATCGAGGCCGCCAAGTTCTGCCAGGAGCAGGGCGCCCGCACGCTGATGTACGTCTCCAACGACAACACCCCGGCCACCGAGTACGCCGACTACAAGTTCTTCAGCTTCGCCGAGGACGACGTCCTGTGCGAGGCCATCTACACCTACCAGATCACGCTGGTCGCCCGCTTCCTCAAGAACGCCGGCGCCTTCCCCAAGTACGACACCTTCATGGAGGAGTTCGGCAACATCGCCCCGTACCTCATCAAGGCCAAGGACGCCCAGGACGAGCGCTGCGCCGCCATGGCCGAGGACTTCAAGGACACCGACTACCACATGGTGATCGGCTCCGGCATGCTCTGGGGCGAGGCCTACGACTACGCCATGTGCATCCTCGAGGAGATGCAGTGGATCAAGACCAAGTCCATCCACGCCGCCGAGTTCTTCCACGGCACCATCGAGCTGTGCGAGGAGGGCACGAGCCTCATCATGCTCTACGGCGAGGACGACACCCGCAAGCTCATGGACCGCGTGGACAACTTCACCCACATGCTCGCCGACGAGAAGGGCGTCCATGTCCGCGTGAACAAGTTCGACACCGCCGAGGTCGAGCTGCCGTTCAGCGACCCCGAGTTCCGCAAGATCGTCTCCCCGATGGTCACCTACACCATCACCGAGCGCCTGAGCTGCCATCTCGAGCACGTCCGCAACCACCCGCTCACCACGCGTCGCTACTATCACCAGATGAACTACTAATCCTTTCAAATTGCTGCTGTTGCCTGCAGGCGAGCTGTTCTGAACGTCTCGCCTGCAGGCTTATTTCTGGGGTTAATCAGAATAGTTGCCCAGTACCTCCAAGTTGCGCTGGTCGCATTATGGCGTCTATGGACGAGCAAGCATTTGGCATTACGATGCTTGGTCGTCCGCTGTTTACGAGCCTGTTTGTCGGCTTGATCCTTGGCGATGTCCAGCAGGGAGTTATCGTCGGCGCTGCTTTGGAGTCCATGTTCATGGGCGCCATCATGGTCGGCGCGGCGGTTCCTCCTGAGGTCTATGCCTTCGGCGTGCTTGGCTGCGCGTTTGCCGTCATTACGGGTACGGGCACGGCAACTGCCGTCGCGCTCGCCCTTCCCGTCTCCGTCTTCCTTCTCTACTCCGTGATTAACTTTGCAATGCGTATCGTCGCAGCCCATCTGGGTTACGACCTGGGAACCAAGTTCCTGCAGCAGTCCGAAGAGAACAACCTTATGTCTCGCATGACGCATGCTGCCGGTGTCCTCGGAATGACCGTTATCGGCGCCATGATTGCGGCACAGGTCTCACTGTCCGCTGCTTTGACCTTTGACGTGGGCGGTTCGGAGATTGTCCTGCAGGATCTGTTCGATTCGATCTTCCCCGGTCTGCTGCCCTTGCTGGCAACGTTCGCTTGCGTTGCCCTCTATAAAAAGGGTGTCAAGACCATTTGGATTATTATTGGCATCTTCGCGATCTGCATCATCGGAACGGGCTTGGGAGTGTTCGCGGCGGCGTAATGTTGACTGCTATGCTCGCGCGTTGGATAACTAACTGACCGTTTGAAAACGGGGTTCGGCGTAAGGCCGGCCCCGTTTTTTGTTTGAGGGACTTTCCGACCGTCCAAAAATCCACGCTCGCCCATCACCCACGTATCTCTCATCTCTCATTCGTCACTAATACGAGAGATAGCAGAAAGACGAGAGATAAATATGAGAGATAACTGATTAGCAAAGAGACAAGCAATCATGGTATTGTCTCAATACTGATTGTTCTACCAGCAAAAACATGTTTAAATGAAACAGATGGCAGACATCTTATCTTTCATCTCTCGCTTATCTCTAATATGAGAGATAGCAGAAAGACGAGAGATAATTACGAGAGATAACTGAGAGACGAAGGAAATCTATTCGCGGCATTCTCCGCCGGGCCGAGCGAAAGGACATGCAGATGAACGAAAACGAGCTGACCGGTCTGCTCGAGTCTTTAAGGCGCATGGGCTCGGACGATCTTAACGTCGAGGTCAAGGAGAGCGCCACGACGCTTTCCCGCGACGTATGGGAAACGGTTAGCGCATTCGCGAATACCGCTGGCGGAATTATCGTGCTCGGCGTGAGCGAGCGCGCGGGCTTTGTCCCGGTTGAGAACTTTGAGACCGAGAAGGTGCTCAACCAATTCGTAGCGGGCATGGGTGATGCCGGCGGGCGCGGAAAACTGGCCAATCCGCCCAAATACACCATTGAACGCGTGGAGCTCCAGGGCACCGTGGTTCTGGTCATCACGATTGAGGAGCTCGACCCGTCGAGCAAGCCTTGTTATGTCATAGAGCGGGGCGCTCAAGGCGGCAGCTACAAACGCATCGATGATAAAGATGTTCCGCTCTCGTCGACCGAGGTCCTGTCCTTGTCATCGTATGAGCGGACGAGCCCCAGTGATCGCGATGCAGTGCCCGGCGCGGTCGCAGGCGATCTTGACGAGGCCCTGGTCGACCGCACGATAGAGCGTGCTTTCTCACTGACACCTCGTGCGATGCGCGGCGCGCCGGACAAGAAAACGAAGCTGGAGCGCCTGAATTTCCTCGACTCCCAGGGCAATGTTACTAAGGCCGGACTCTTGGCCGCGGGTGCCTATCCCCAGCAGTTCTATCCCAAGCTCTTTATCGATGTGGCGGTCTATGCCGGAACGCAGAAGGGCGCGGCGGGGTCGTTGAGGTTCATGGACCGTACGATCTGCGAGGGAACGTTGGGCGAAATGATCTCGGATGCCGTCGCGGCAATCGCCAAGAATTTGCGACGAACCTCGATGATTAAAGGCGTCTCGCGTGTCGACTCGCTGGAGATTCCCGAGGAGGTCCTGCGCGAGGCAATTGCCAACGCCGTAATCCACCGAGAATACGGAGACCGGTTCTGTGGGCAGTCGATCGCTGTTGACGTCTTTGATGACCGTATCGAAGTGACGAACCCCGGTGGCCTATACGGAGGAAAGACTCGCGAGAACCTGTTTGACGGCAGCTCCCGATGTCGCAATGCGACGCTTGTAAAGCTCATGTCGCTTGTCCCATTGCCCGACGGCGCGGGCTCTCCTGCCGAAGGCAACGGGTCGGGCATTCCAATGATGCTCGATGCCATGCGTGCGCAAGGTCTGGCCGAGCCGTTGTTTTGCCCTGGTTTCGATCGATTCAAGGTTGTCCTCTACCGAGCGAAGGTTGAGCAAATCGATCATGGCGGGGACTTAATTGTGGCGGCACTCAAGCGCAACGGCGAACTGGGAACACGTGAGCTGGCAGAACGTACGGGGCTTACAATTTCCCAGGTTAGGTCGCGCGTCAACGCGCTCATTGCTCAAGGCGAGCTCGAGCCCACGGCGCCGGCGACGAGCCGCAACCGCAAGTATCGACTGTCGGAGCGCGTGGGATAGATGCGTTAGTGGACGAGGCGACCCAATAATCGACCCTCGATTGGCGTCCATTAAGGTAAAGCGGTTGTTGCCCAGTCGACGGTGATGCTAAAGACTCGGCTTACGCCGGCATGGCCCCGAACCCGTCTATCAGGAACAGCCTGAGAACCAGCTTGATGACATTTCCCGGTTTGACTTCTGCCGCGTCAAAGACGTGGCGCTCGGCGAGCTCGCTGCAGTATGCATAGATGTCGCGGATAAGGTTCGCGCCCGAGAGCGTAAACATGTAGCCTGCGTCCGAAAGCGCATTGGGCGCGGCGGGCAACTTGGCTGTGCGGCAAAAGGTCAACAGGTCGGGCGTCATAACGTCCTGGTAGCCAAGATGGCTGCCGTCTTCTTGTGCGGCGAGTTCCAGCTGGTGTACTCGATCCAGCGCCGCTGCCAGCACAAAGCTCGGTGTGGGAGCATTGACGTCCTGAGTGGTCGCCACAAGCTTGCCCGCTGCCTGCGTGACAAGCCAGGCGACCTCGCGCTGGCAACGCACGGCCTTGCGCGTAACTGGCTTGATGGACGAAGAAGAAACGCTTCCCTTGGGCGGATTCGAAACAGCCACAAGAACCTCCCATGAACGACCCGGCCCAACAAGCCCGGATGAAACACGTGCTACATCAGTATACAGGGAAGTGGGGTAGCGGGGTACAAGCACGCCAGCGGCAAACCGAGAGCATCAACGATGTGCCGATCGCGGAATGAGATCTCGTAATAATTGACTCTCGGCCATATTATTGAGGGGCATGACTCGCGTTCGTATGGTTGTAGGTGCTGGCGATGAACGACATTGACCTTGCTGTTCCGTTGATGGATGGACCAAGCTATGACCGCGCCTGCAGTCTCGTGCCTTCCGAATACGTTGAGGCATGGGAGTGGTTTCTGGGTGAGGAACAGCGCGGCGGCGTTTGGACCAGCCTTCCGCACCACACCAAGGAAGATAGCCCTCAGTATCAGTACCGTTTGAGAATTGGCTCGGACTTCTTTCCCGTAACGCGGGATTCAGGGATCTTCTGGCCGGGCCAGGATCGGGTGAAGCAAGATCCCAATAAGATCTTTGCGCTTTCGGTCCATAACTCTAAAAAGAGCTTCTACACCGATGTGCCTCCGCTCTATTTGGATGACGGTACGTGGGTCATTAAGTATTCGGTCCAAGCGCCAGGCGCCGTTGGTTCTCGAGACCAGAATTACAACCGTAAAATGCTCAACTGCATGGAATGTGGCGTCCCAGTCGGAGTCATATTTGCAACCGAGGTGGGCTATAAGGTGCTCGGCCTTGCGTTTGTTGAGCGGTTCGAGCCCGAAAACGGATGGTTTGTTCTGCACGGTCCTGTTCATAAAGGCGGACCGGACCCTCGTTTTGCGCCCGACATGAGTTATCTGAAGCACATACCCGTCGATATTGAGTTTGCCGGACAGGGTGTGACCGACGACGAAAAGGTCCGCTATGCGTTAAGGCGCGAGCGATTGGGGCAGCAATGGTTCCGCAAGCAGCTCGTTGCCGCCTATGATGGCCGTTGCGCGGTGTCGGACTGCGGCGTCAGCGAAGCTCTGGAGGCTGCACATATCGAGAATTACTCGGGACCCAAATCGCAGGTTGCCAGCAACGGTATTCTGCTTCGGCGCGATCTTCATTCCCTATTTGATGCTCACCTGATTTCGTTTGAGCCTGTTTGCGGCGAATATCGGCTGTGCGGATCGTACCTGCTGGATAAGACCGACTACGCTTCCTTTGCGGGTGCGACGCTAAGGCAGCCGAATGAGCGTCAGTGGCGACCCGATACGGTGTTTCTTGAGGCCCATCGCATTGAGTTCGATCGCTCGGAAAAGAAGCGTGAAAAGGCGGGGCTTCTGCCGTATTAGCGTATTTGGCTTTGGCATTCTTTGACGATCGTGTTGTTTGATCGGATCGCGTGGCGATGCAATCTCGCGCCCGCCCGCCGGTGCATGCTCTTCCTGATTTGTATAGCGAGAGGGGAGCGTGTATGAGCTGGCGAGGCGATATTGCGATGGGGAAGTACGGAAAACTGCCGTGTGCCCTTATAGACAACAATATGTTTCCGAGCGTAGAGGTTGATTGCGGGTCGTTTGTCGTCACCTGCCCTTGCTGCGGCTCGCAAATACCGTGTCTCGACATTCGGTTTATCGATGCGCGCGACAGACTCAGCGACGAAGTGAGAAAACGGACAGGCGTTCATATGCCGGTGTATCCGGAGAAATGCCCTGTTTGTGGCCTCGATATCGTGTACGACGCCGGCGACGAGGGATAGGTGATGCGGAGGAGTTGGCTGTGAGTGTCTTTTGCCTCTACAAATAAATCCCCTCACCGAGTTGCTTGTGGAACTCGGCGTGGTGGTCGCGTGCCCAGGTAAAGAGCGCCTGGTCAAAATTGGTGCGCGTGGCCGGGACGCCAAAGACGCCGGCAACTTCGACGCGCACAAACTCCAGTGCCGGTAGCTTGTTGATGGCAGTGAGGGCAAACGGGGACGAGGGCTCCTCGAACAGATAGCGGCTGCCTTGCAGCGCGTCGCAACTGGTGCACGTGTTGCCGAGCGACGGGGCTTTGGAGGCTCGCGCGCCTACGGGCTTGCAGCCGCAGCGCTTATGAAGGTAGTCGCGGATCTCGCCCGGCACGCAGCCAAGAGTGGGCACGATGGCGAGTGCGTTGGCGTTGGCCGTGTCGATGGCAATGTACCTGGCTTCGTTGGGCGCGTGCGCGATGGCGATGCTCTCGTCGTTATCGGTTCGACAGGGAATGCCGAAGGCCGCGACCGAGGTCTCTTTGTGACACTTCCAGCACTCGCGCTTGCCCAGTACTAGATATATATACGGCGCTGAGGGGTCGGATCGGTCAACACCGGGCAGCCACTCGGCAAAGGGCTCGGGGTTGACGCCGCTGGGTACATACCAGATCTTCTTGGTCCGGTCCCATTTGGCGCCCAGCGCCTTGGCTTCTTCTTTGTGCGAAAAGGGGACATCGAGCTCGGTGCGCATGGCGGCTCCTTGGTGCTGCAGGTGCAAGTGGCTCAAGGATACCGCAGGGCGCAGACATCGCGGCGTTTTGTCGAGAAGTTGCGGCTCGGATGGGTTCGAGACGCGTTGGTCTCGGCCTCGGTGGCTATTGACGCGGTTTTGTGCATGGGCAGGGTGGTTGCTTGGGCGGTTGGAGCTGCCAGCGGATTTGGCGACATAAAACAAAACAGCCCAGAGGACATAGCCTCTGAGCTGCGAACATTTGGTGGGCGTTAGAAGATTTGAACTTCTGACCTCTTCCGTGTCAGGGAAGCGCTCTCCCCCTGAGCTAAACGCCCGATCAAGGGTGCGCAAGCGCGCAAGGGATAATATAACGGAGCCTGAACTCGGTGGCAAGAACATTTTTAAAAATCGCTTACATTGTGGAATTCGGGGGCTTTGTCATATCCATTTCAAAAGAGCCTGCTGCCGCGATTTGGCTGTCGCATAATGCAAGGCCATTGCGGTATCGAGCTATGGAAAGACGCCTGCGGAATTGTCCTACCGATAAGCGGACAAGCCTCCAGCTGATGCCTTCGCCGTGGTAAGGTAAGCCGAATTGTTTCCAGGCTGTTTCGGGGGAGTGGAATGAGCAAAGAGTGTGCCGAGCAGGTCGAAGGCGCAGGGGCTTCGGTGCCGATGACCGATATATCGAACATTGATGTGCCCGAGGGCACCGACGAGCTCAGCCGTAGCACCCGCCGTGCATGGCGCAATCGCCTGAACAGCGCTTCGACACGCAAGTTGATCACGGGCGTCTTGGCTACGCTGGTGGGCGGTTCGTTTTGGGGCTTCTCGGGTACCAGCGCGAGCTTCCTGTTCGATACCTACCATGTCGATACGCTGTGGCTCATGAGCGTGCGCCAGATTCTTGCCGGCCTGCTCTTTATGGTCGTGGTCGTCGCGCGCGACCGTGCGCGCCTGGTCAAGCTTTGGACGACGCCGGCCGACCGCAAGCAGCTATTGCTCTTTACCGCCTTTGGCCTGCTGTTCAACCAGTTTTGCTATCTTTCGGCCGTGCGCCTGACCAACGCCGGAACCGCGACGGTCCTTCAGTGCCTGCAGCTGGTCATCATCATGGGATATACCTGCATCACCGATCGCCGCAAACCGCGCATGCGCGAGGTTATCGGTATCGGCCTGGCCCTTGGCGGCACGTTTTTGATCGCCACCGGCGGCGACCCCACGAGCCTGAGCATCTCGCCGCTCGGTCTGGTGGCGGGCCTTATGTGCGCGGTGAGCGCCACCTGCATGGCGGTGATTCCCGCCAAGATCCTGCCCGAATACGGCAGCCCCATCGTCACGGGCTCAGCCATGCTCACGGCTGGTATCATCACCTGCACCATCGTGCAGCCTTGGGCCCATATGCCGGCGCTCGATGCCGCCGGCGTCGAGGCACTCGCGGTGTTTGTAGTCGTGGGCTCGTTTTTGGCGTACATGCTCTATATGCAGGGCGTCAAGGACATCGGCTCGGTGCGTGCGAGCTTGATCGGAACCGTGGAGCCGGTCTCGGCGACCATCACGAGTGCCGTTATGCTGGGCACGGTGTTTTTGCCGACCGATCTTATCGGCTTTGCCATGATCATCGTGATGATGTTCCTCACGGTGTAGCCCCTGCGGTTGCTTTAAAGGATAATAGGCTGGCGGCGCGTTGCTTTGGCGGCGCGCCTTTGTCTATAGAGAGGATCTCTTATGAAATACTTCGGCACCGACGGCTTTCGCGGCGAGGCCAACGTTGGGCTGACGGTAGAGCACGCTTATAAGATCGGCCGCTTTGTGGGCTGGCATTACGGCGCCAACCGCGGGGCCAAGGCGCGCGTGATCGTGGGCAAGGACACGCGTCGCTCGAGCTATATGTTCGAGGCAGCGCTGGTGAGCGGCCTGGTCGCGAGCGGCGCGGACGCCTACATGCTGCACGTGATCCCGACGCCGGGCGTGGCGCATCAGACCGTGGAGGGCTGCTTCGATTGCGGCATCATGATCAGTGCGAGCCACAACCCGTTTTGCGATAACGGCATTAAGCTCGTCAATAGCGACGGCTTTAAGATGGACGAGGACGTGCTGGAGCTCATCGAGGACTACATCGATGGCAAGAGCGAGGTGCCGCTGGCCACGGGCAACCACATTGGCGCTACGGTCGATTACATGCAGGGCCGCAACCGCTATATTGCTTCGCTCATCGCGAGTGCGAACTTTTCGCTGCAGGGCGTCAAGATCGGCATCGACTGCGCCAACGGCTCGGCGTCCTCGGTGGCCAAGCCGGTGTTCGACGCGCTGGGCGCCGACGTGCGCGTGATCAACGCCGCGCCCGACGGATTTAACATCAATGTGGACTGTGGCTCCACACATATGGAGCGCCTACAGCGCCACGTGGTGGAGCAGGGCCTGGACGTGGGCTTTGCCTACGATGGCGATGCCGACCGCTGCTTGGCCGTGGATGAGCGCGGTCGCGTGGTCGACGGTGACCAGATCCTGTACGTGTGCGGCGTGTACCTGAACAAGCACGGGCGACTCTCGGGCGGTACCGTGGTTCCGACGATTGCCAGCAACTTTGGCCTGGTCAAGTCGCTGGAGCTTGCCGGTCTGAGTGCCGTGACCAGCGGCGTGGGCGACCGTCATGTGTACGCCAAGATGCGCGAGGGCGGCTACAGCCTGGGCGGCGAGCAGACGGGTCATACGATCTTCGGCGATATCGAGCGCACGGGCGACGGCATTATGACCTCGCTGCGCGTGATGGAAGTGATTCGCGCCGAGCGCGAGACACTCTCGCAGCTCACGGCTCCGTGCAAGCTGCTGCCGCAAGCGCAGGTTGCCGTGCGCGTGGCCGACAAGGATGCCGCGCTCGAGAACATGGGCGTGCAGAACGCGATCGCCGAGGCCGAGGCCGCGCTGGCGGGCGAGGGCCGCGTGCTCGTGCGCAAGAGCGGAACCGAGTCGGTGATTCGCGTGCTGGCTGAGGCTCCGGACCAAGCCGCCGCCGACGCCGCAATGAAGCGCATCGCAAGTGCTCTGGAAGCTTTATAGTTACGCGGTTTTACCAAACCGCGTAACTGCTCGACGCTGCAAACGGCCCCAAGCGGCAATCTGACGTTCAATTTCAAGGGCGCGACCAGAAGGTCAGCGCCCTTTCATTTCACGTCACCTTGCTCGCTTGGGGTCGTTTTCGCTGACGTTGCCAAGACATCGGCGTCAACATGGTTGGCGTTGGCGATGGCGTGCTGGTCAATCCTTACAGCTCGTACAGCGTGGTGAACTTGTCCTGCAGGTAGCTGCAGTAGTAGCGGGCGTCAAAGTCCATGCCGCAGGCGCCCTTGATGAGCTCCGGCGCGTCCTTGGCGCGGCCCCACTGCCAAATGTGCTCGCCCAGCCAGGCACGGACGGGCGCCAGATCGCCGCTCGCGCAGGCACCGGTAAGGTCGACGCCGTCGCGGCACATGGCCGGCACAAACATGGCGTCGTAGGCGCTGCCCAGCGCATACGTGGGGAAGTAGCCAAACGAGCCACCGCTCCAGTGCGTATCCTGCAGGCAGCCGTGCGTGTCGTCGGGAACGGGAATGCCCAGGTACTCATCCATAAAGCGGTTCCAAAGCGCGGGGATGTCCTTGGCCGTGGCCTCGCCGGCAAACAGCATGCGCTCAATCTCGTAGCGCACCATAACGTGCAGCGGATAGGTGAGCTCGTCGGCCTCGGTGCGGATCAGCGACGGCTGTGCGATGTTCACGGCGTGGTAGAGCGTATCCTCGTCCACGCTGCCATAGACCTCGGGCGCGTGACGGCGCAGCACCTCGAGCAGCGGGCCCATAAAGGCGCGGCTGCGGCCCACGGTGTTCTCGAAGAAGCGGCTCTGGCTCTCGTGGATGCCCATGGAGGTGCCACCTTCAAGGCAGGTGCGCGCATAGGCAGGATTGACGCCCAGCTCGTACATGGCGTGTCCCGCCTCGTGGATGATGCTGTAGACGTTGGAGATGCAGTCGTTCTCGTAGATGTGCGTCGCGATGCGCGCGTCGCCCACGGCAAAGCCCTCGCTAAACGGGTGCTCGGTAAAGGCAAGCGTGGTGTCGTTCAGGTCCAGGCCGACGAGCTTCATAAGGTCGAAGCTCATGGCGCGCTGGGCGGCCTCGGGCACGCGGGCGTGCAAAAAGTCGGCAGCGGGCTGCTGGCCGCGCTCGCCGATGGCGTGTACGAGCGGCACGACAGTGGCCTTGACCTCGTCGCAAAACGCATCGAAGCTCTTGGTGGAAAGGCCGCGCTCGTACTGGTCGAGCCACACATCGTACGGGTCGCGCTTGGGGTCCATGAGCTCGGCCTGATGCTTAAGTTGGGCGACGATTCTATCCACGTAGGGCTCAAAGCTCGCCCAGTCATTGGCCGTCTTGGCCTTGTGCCACACGGCGTCGGCCTCGCAGGTGAGCCTGGTCCAGGCCTCGGCCTCCTCGGTGGGAATGGCGCTTGCCTCGCGCTGATCGCGGCCGAGCACGCGGATCTCGTCGAGCAGCTGCGGGTCGTCGATATTGCCGCCGGCGACGGTCTCGCGTGCCAACGAGCGCACAAGTTCAACGGACTTCTCGCTGGTCAAGAGTTTGTGATGCTCGCCGGCAAGGGTGCCCATGGCGTCGGCGCGCGCTGCGGCGCCGTTGGCGGGGGCAATGGTCGCGCCGTCAAACTCGGCAATCTTGAGCAGGTACTCGCGGGTCCACAGCTTGCCCTCAAGCTTGCGGAATTTTTTGACGGCCTTATCGACCTTCATGCTTTTGGGCGTCTTGGCCACGGCGGCCTTGGCTTTCTTATCGAGTTTCTTTCCCATACCATATCCTTGATCTCGCAGACCGAGCGCCACGGATGGGCGCACGGCCAGTTTGCACAGCTACCTGCCTTGTACCCAGCGCGAACAAAACGGAACGCGGCGATATGCCCACACAATGTGGTATCCTGTAGCCCAATGCGTTGACGGAGAGGGTTTTGCCCGCCGCGTCGCCGGCAAGAGAGGGAAGGTCATGGGCTGTAAGCCTTCCTGCGGTGGCAAGGGCCAAGCGTTCACTCCCGAGCAGCGACCTCAACGGGCGCGCGGCCGGCGGCGGCGATGTCCCCAGTAGGGAAGCCGTGAGCCTCGCGACAAGGGGCACAGAGTGGGCACGGCGGGCCAGACATCCGCCGGGTCAAACAAGGTGGTACCGCGGAATTCAACCGTCCTTGGGCAATGCACATGCCCGAGGACGGTTTTTTGTTACCGAACCGGGCCGCGTTTTCGCAACGTCAGACGGCGGCAGCCGCCTCGGCAAGCGGGGAGCGCGAGAGACGAAAGGGAAGACATGAGTCTGATTGATGATCTGGTCAAACTCGAGGAAGAGGCCAAGGAGCTCGTCGCAGGCGCCGACGACGCCGCAAAGCTCGAGGCCGCGCGCGTTGAGCTGCTCGGCCGCAAGGGCCGCATCACCGGCCTGATGCGCATGATGGGCAAGCTCGCCCCCGAGGATCGTCCCGTGATGGGCAAGCGTGCCAACGAGATGCGCCAGCTGATCGAGGGCATGCTCGACGAGCGCACGACCGAGATGAAGGCAGCCGCCCTCAAGCACGCTCTGGAGCACGACGCCGTCGACATCACGCTGCCGGGCATCCGTCCGCAGATCGGTCACCAGCACCTGATCAAGCAGATCATCGAGGAGGCCGAGGACATCTTCTGCGGCATCGGCTACACCGTCGAGTCCGGCCCCATGGTCGACACCTCCTACTACAACTTCACTGCGCTCAATGCTCCCATGGATCACCCGAGCCGCTCGGCCCGCGATACCTTCTACGTGGTCGACAACAACCCCGGCAGCGTCGCGCACCCCGAGGCACACGCCCATGGCGAGTCCGACGTGCTGCTTCGCACCCAGACTTCGGGCGTGCAGATCCACACCATGGAGTCGCAAAAGCCGCCCATCTACATGATCTGCCCGGGCACCGTCTATCGTCCCGACACGGCCGACGCCTGCCACCTGCCGCAGTTCAACCAGATCGAGGGCCTGGTCGTCGACGAGGGCATCACCTTTGGCGACCTCAAGGGCACGCTCGACTACTTTGTTAAGTGCATGTTTGGCGAGGATCGCAAGACGCGTTACCGCCCGCACTTCTTCCCCTTCACCGAGCCCAGCTGCGAGGTGGACGTGAGCTGCCACGTGTGCGGCGGCAAGGGCTGCAACTTCTGCAAGCACAGCGGCTGGATTGAGATCCTGGGCTGCGGCATGGTCGACCCCAACGTCCTGATCAACTGCGGCATCGACCCCGAGAAGTACACCGGCTTCGCCTTTGGTATTGGCGCCGAGCGCGTCGCGGCCCTGCGCTACGACCTGCCCGACCTGCGCACGTTGATGACAGGTGATATGCGCTTCCTGAACCAATTTTAAGCTTGCCCAGGCACCCCATCTTGGCGTTCAAACCGTCGCTCGCGTACCTTTAGTACGCGTCGCTCCTCTTTCACGCCAACCTGGGGCACCTGGACAACCCTAAGGCGAACGTCTTCATTTGATATTCCTCCCTTTGCGGAGATTAAGAACTAGGAGAGCTACATGCGCGTTTCTTACGACTGGCTCAAGACCATGATCGATATTCCGGAGGATCCCAAGACCCTTTCGGACGAATATATTCGTACCGGCACCGAGGTCGAGGCAATCGACACCGTGGGCGAGTCCTTCGACCACGTGGTGACTGCCAAGGTGCTCACCAAGACCCCGCATCCCGATAGCGACCACATGTATGTGTGCTCGGTCGACGTGGGCGACAAGAACCTCGACGCCGACGGCAACCCCGCTCCGCTGCAGATCGTCTGCGGCGCGCAGAACTTCGAGGCCGGCGACCACATCGTCACGGCAATGATTGGCGCTGTCCTGCCCGGCGACGTCAAGATCAAGAAGAGCAAGCTTCGCGGCGTCGTGTCCATGGGCATGAACTGCTCTGCGCGCGAGCTCGGCCTGGGCGGCGACCACTCCGGCATCATGATCCTGCCCGAGGACACGCCCTGCGGCATGCCGTTTGCCAAGTACGTGGGCTCGAGTGATACCGTGCTCGACTGCGAGATCACGCCCAACCGTCCCGATTGTCTGTCCATGATCGGCATGGCCCGCGAGACCGGCGCCATCTTCGACCGCGATTTCCACGTTGAGCTGCCCGCCATCAAGGCCGAGACCGGCCGCGCGACCGACGACGAGCTTTCGGTCGAGATTGCCGACGAGGGATTGTGCGACCGCTACGTCGCCCGCATCGTGCGCAACGTGAAGGTCGGTCCCTCGCCCGACTGGATGGTCAAGCGCCTCAACGCCCTGGGCGTGCGTCCGCACAACAACATTGTCGATATCACCAACTACGTGATGATGCTCACCGGTCAGCCGCTGCACGCCTTTGACCTGGACACCTTTGCCGAGCGCGATGGCCATCGCCGCGTGGTGGTTCGCGCCGCCCAACAGGACGAGAAGTTCACGACGCTCGACGGCGAGGAGCGCGTGCTCGACGCCGGCATGGGCCTCATCACCGACGGCGAGCGCCCCGTGGCGTTGGCCGGCGTTATGGGCGGCATGGATTCCGAGATTGAGGACGATACCGTCGACGTGATGGTCGAGAGCGCCTGTTTTAACGCCGGTCGCACCTCGCACACCAGCCGCGATTTGTCGCTGATCTCCGACGCCTCCATTCGCTTTGAGCGTCAGGTTGACGAGACCGGCTGTGTGGATGTCGCCAACGTTACCTGCGCGCTCATTGAGGAGATCGCCGGCGGCGAGGTTGCTCCCGGCTATGTCGACGTGTTCCCCGCGCCCAAGACCATCGACAGCATTAAGCTGCGCCTGGCCCGCGTGCATGCCATCTGCGGTGCCGACATCGAGCCCGACTTTATCGAGCGTTCGCTCACTCGCCTGGGCTGCACCGTCGAGCGCGACGGCGAGGACTTTATGGTCACTCCGCCGAGCTTCCGCCCCGACCTGCCGCGCGAGATCGATCTGATCGAGGAGGTCCTGCGCCTGTGGGGCATGGGCCGTGTGACGGCGACCATCCCGGCTGCCAAGAACCACATCGGCGGCCTGACCCGCGAGCAGAAGCTCACCCGCAAGGTCGGCGAGATCCTGCGCGCCTGCGGCCTCAACGAGACCACGACCTTTGGCTTTGCCGCCCCGGGCGACCTGGAGAAGATCGGCATGTCCACCGAGGGCCGCGGCTGCCCCGTGGTGCTCATGAACCCGCTGGTAGCCGAGCAGACCGAGATGCGTCGTTCGCTGCTGCCGGGCCTGCTGCAGTCCGTGGCCTACAACGAGGCGCACGGAACGGCCAACGTGCACCTGTACGAGGTCGGCAGCCTGTTCCACGGTCGCGAGAACGCCAGCCTGCCCAAGGAGACCAAGTCCGTGGCGGGTGTGCTCTCGGGCCAGTGGAGCGAGCAGTCCTGGAATATGAAGTACCGCAAGCTGCGCTTCTTCTTTGGCAAGGGCATTGTCGAGGAGCTGCTCGCCCAGCTGCGCATCGAGAAGGTTCGCTTCCGTCCCGTCGAGGGCGAGGGCTACGCTTTCTTGCAGCCGGGTCGTGCGGCCGAGGTTCTGTCCGGCGGCACCGTGCTGGGCTGGGTCGGCGAGATTCACCCCGAGGCGCGCGAGGCGGTGGGCATCGATGAGGTTGTCGTTGCCTTTGAGCTCGATCTGGACAAGCTGATCAAGGGTGCCCGCAACCAGGAGAACTACCGCGAGTTCTCGCAGTACCCTGCCGTTGAGCACGACCTTGCTATCGTGGTCGACAACACCGTGACCTGCGAGGATCTTGAGCGCCGTATTACCAGCGCCGGCGGCAAGCTGCTCGAGGGCGTGCGCCTGTTCGACGTCTACCGCGATCCCATCCGCATCGGAGCGGGCAAGAAGTCCATGGCCTTTGCGCTTACGTATCGCTCCGACGACCATACGCTCACCAGCGAAGAGGTCGAGAAGGCGCATCAGAAGATCGTCACCAAGGTGTGCAAGGGCGTAAACGGCGAGGTCCGCGGATAGGGCTTGCGCTGGGAGCGTAGGGCCTGATGGCGGTTGCTGTGGCCTTTGCGTGACCGCGGTGTTCGGTATGAGGCACCGTTGAGCCTTCATATATGACACGCGCATTACATAACGGCGTGCTGCTTTGTCGGCAGTGCGCCGTTTTGCTATGATAGCCCGCGGCGTGTTACGAATCTGACAATGCGTAACACTGACAAGGTGATTTAAGCGGCGTTGCAATTCTGTGCGCCGATAACCGGGAGGCGTACATGCACATTCCAGATAATTATCTGTCTCCGCAGACCGATGCCGTCATGGCAGTGGCGATGGTGCCCGTGTGGGTTCATTGCATCAAGAAGGTGCGCGCCACGCTCGACCGCGAGCACATGGCTTTCCTGGGCATCTGCGCCGCTTTTTCCTTCTTGCTCATGATGTTTAACGTTCCGCTGCCCGGCGGCACCACAGGCCACGCCGTCGGCGGCGCACTCATCGCGCTGCTGCTGGGTCCCGAGGCCGCGGCTATCGCTGTCTCGGTCGCGCTGGCGCTGCAGGCGCTGCTGTTTGGCGACGGTGGCATCCTGTCCTTTGGCGCCAACTGCTTTAACATGGCCTTCGTGCTGCCGTTTGCCGCGGCCATCGTGTTCCGTGCGCTCAACAGCCGTCTGCACGACAAGAGCTGGGGCACCTCGGTTTCTGCCATCGTGAGCGGCTGGGTCGGCCTGTGCCTGGCGGCCCTGTGCGCGGCAATCGAGTTTGGTATTCAGCCGATGCTCTTCATGAATGCTTCGGGCGCTCCGCTGTACTGCCCCTTCCCACTGTCTATTGCCGTTCCTGCCATGTTGATCCCGCATATGCTGGTCGCCGGCGTGGTTGAGGGCGTGGCGACGGCCGCCATCTACGGTTTCATTAAGAAGACGGCGCCGGGCGTTATCGTCGGTCCCGAGGCCGTCGATGGCCAGCTTGCTGCCGAGGGCGCTGCTGCCAAGAAGGCCTCGCTGGTTCCTACGCTCATCCTGGTCGCTGTGCTCGTGGCTGCAACGCCGCTGGGCTTGCTTGCCACCGGTGACGCCTGGGGCGAGTGGGACGCTGAGGGCGCCGCGACCGCCGTTCAGGAGGCTGGCGACGACAGCCTGCAGGCTTCAGCCGGCCTCGATACCCCGACCTTTGCCGATGCGCTGCCCACGGGCGATTATCTGCAGGCCTATTCCGAGGAACAAGGTCTTGGCTTTGCCGGCCAGGCTGCGATGTATATTCTTTCGGGTGTGATTGGCGTGGCGGTGCTCACCATCGTATTCCGCCTGGTCTCGCTGACGGTCAAGGAAAGCGGTGCTCATGGCAAGAGCCGAGCTGCCTAGCTGGCTTGCGGTCGAGCAGCGTTACGAGCCCGCGGGGGCTCGGCATCGTGTGATGCAAAAGAATGTCCTGCACCTGGCGAGCCTGCTTGAGCGGGTTCGCCTGGGTGGAGGTGCGCACGAGGGCGGGTCGATGGTCGACCGCGCCCTTTCTTGCGTTTCGGCTCCGGTGCGCCTGGTGGGGATGTTCGTTTGCGTCCTGTGCGTGTGTCTGACGCAGAGCCCTCTGTACCTCATGTTGATGGCGGCTATCGCGCTGGTGCTCGTTGCCGTGCGCCCCGTACGCGGGCTGCGGGGAACCTTTGTGCCGGCGCTTGGCGCCGCGGGGCTCGCGGTGGTTCTAGCGCTGCCTGCCCTGCTGCTGGGCGCGTCTGCCACGGGCGCCATGCTCAAGATTGCACTCAAGACCTTCATTAATGTGTCGCTGGTGCTGGGTGTTTCGTGGACGCTTACCTGGAGCCGCATGTCAGCGGCGCTCAAAATGCTGCACCTGCCCGACGAGGTCATCTTTACGTTTGATATGGCGCTCAAGCACATCGAGGTGCTGGGTCGCACGGCGCACAATCTGTGCGAATCGGTCATGCTGCGCAGCGTTGGCCGTGCGCCTGAGGGATTTTCGCGTACGGATTCGATCGCGGGTATCATGGGCATGACCTTTATCAAGGCGATGGAATGCAGCCGCGCGATGGACGAGGCTATGCTTTGCCGCGGCTTTGTCGGCGCGTATCCGGCGCCCGCACGCGCCGGGTTTGGCTGGCGCGATACGGTTTACGCGGCCGGCGTGGCGCTGCTGGCAGTGTTATGCGCGGTGCTGTAGGCGCTGCTGGTTCCGGCTGGGGATGCAAATAGGGAAGGGCGACGTTTTGACGATCGATATGAATAATGCGGCGGGCACGAACGGTGCGGGCGGCGCCGAGGTCACGCCGCTCATCGAGCTGCGCGACGTAGTGTTCTCCTATGCGGGACATACGGTTGTCGATGGCGTGTCGCTGCAGGTCGATCGTGGCGAACTCGTTGCCCTGCTCGGTCCCAACGGCTGCGGTAAGACGACGATTATGCGCCTTATTAACGGCCTTGAACTCGCGGACGCAGGGGCATACCTGTTTGACGGGCATGTGATCGATGCGGCGTTTCTAAAGGATTCCGCGGCCGCTCAGCGTTTTCATCAGCGCGTTGGCTTTGTGTTCCAGAATGCCGACGCGCAGCTCTTTTGCGCCACGGTGGGCGAGGAGGTCGCTTTTGGTCCCGCGCAGATGGGGCTGCCGACGGGCGAGCTCGAGCGCCGCGTCCGCGATGCCATGGGGCTGTTCCAGGTTGCCGACCTTGCCGACGCCTCTCCCTATCAGCTCTCGGGTGGGCAAAAGAAGCGCGTTGCGCTGGCTGCGGTGGTGTCGATGAACCCGGATATCTTGGTTCTCGACGAGCCTACCAATGGGCTCGACGAGGATTCATGCGACATTGTGGTCAACTTCTTGCTGGCCTACGTCGCGGCGGGTAAGACGGTCTTGATGAGCACACATCACCAAGATTTGGTGCGCCGCCTGGGGGCCCGTGCAATCTATATCGATCGATATCACCATGTGGTCGAGGCGCCTTCGCCGTCGTATGGAACCGAAAGCGGTGCTACGGACTAGTTGCTGCGTAGAGCGTGCGTAGCCGCCCGCGCGGCTTTGCCGTGATGGTATAGTTATCCAGGTTTTTATGGGGGTGGCTATGCCAAGCTGGAACATTCATATCGCTCAGACGGAGCGTTTGCTGGAGCGCACCGGTGCGCTTGCCAAGAGCGTGCGCGACCGCAATGCCTTTTTGTTTGGCTGCGTGGTTCCGGATATCTTCGTGGGCTATATGGTCCCTGGCATCGCCGATCCCATCCCGTACCGCATTACGCACTTTGCCAAGCCTGAGCCCATCCCTAAGCCTCGTGAGCATGAGTTCTGGGATACCTACGTGGCACCGTTGCTTAAAAGTTCGCCCACCGGTGCGCCGGCCGCGGCGACCTCGATTATCGAGGAACGCGAGCGGCTGAACCGCGTGCACTATCCCCAGCGCTACAAGGATGCCGAGCCGGTTGCCGGTCCCGGCGCCTGTGAGTTCTCGCTTGCGTCCGAAGATGTGGCGCAGTCGCTGCTCGATTTAACACTGGGCGTCTGGTCGCATCTGGTGGCCGACACGGTTTGGAATACGCGTGTGAATCAGTACCTGGAGGCGCATGGCGGCAAGCCGTGTGAGGAGTTCCGCATTAAAAAGCAAGGCGACTTTGACTGGTTTGGCAAGACGCTGGGCATTGTTTCCATCCCGCGTGCGACCGATCGCCTGTATACCGCTGCGACGCGTTTTGGGCAGTATCCCATCCATAAGGAGTATGTGCTCAAGACCATCGGTGTCATGCACGAGATTGTACGCGAAAACCCCGGCGAGCCCGATCATCCGCCGTATCGCCTGCTAACCGAGGAGTTTTTCGATGCAACGTTTACCGAGGTCATCGAGCTAACCGAGGCGGGATTTGCGGCTCGCGTTGCTGCTTCTGACGTTCCCGCAGTCCCTCTGATCGCTAGCTGCTAGCCGGCCGGCTTGACGGCGAACAGCTCATCCCAATCGACCAATAGCTCCCGTCGAAGGGTTTCTGCGGCAGTGCGTTCCTGATCGGTCTTTGGGATGTAGGGGAGCCCCGCCTTTTTATGGATGAGCTCGGCGATGTTGTTAAAGCTCTTCGTGTCTTTGATTTGCTCATAGGTTATCTGGATAACGTCATAGCCCATGCTTGTGAGGGCGGTGGTGCGCTCGGCATCAGAGAGACTTGCGGCTTCGCCACCGTGGGCGGAACGGCCTTGGCATTCCAAGATGACGCCCATGCTGTCGGTGTTGCTCTCTATGAGGATATCGGCGTAGCAGCAGGTTTTGTCATACAGTGAGCGCGCGGCGTCGCTGAGTGGGATGCGCACGTTGTTTGCGATGTTGATGCCCATGCCGCCCTCGTTGCGGGGGAGCGAGACAAGCATGGAGGTCTGTACTTCGAAGGGCGAGGCGGTCTGCCCCGTCATGTGCTCGGCCGCCCAGCGCAGTTGTTTAACGCCGCGCAGGCCTGCGGCCTGCTTGGCGAACGCGGCGATATCCGCTGCGCTGAGGAGCGGTGGGCGCTTCCACAGGTTGGTGTCATTGCCCTTGGTGTCGTTAACTCGCTCCCAGCCGCAGTTGGGTGGAATGAGCTTAAGCGAAATGGCTTCATCGAGTTGTTGTTGCGTTCGCTCGCAGGGCCTAAACACTGCAAAGGAGCCGCACATCTCGTAGCAAGCCATGAGTAACTGGTTGTGTGAGACCTGCGTGGCAAGGCTGAGCAGCGTAAACTCGGGCGACGTGACATCAAATCCATGCTCAGTCTGCCTAAACGACCCGGGAGGTGGTTCCTGGGTCAGCAGACGGCTATGAAATAGCTTTCCGTTCGCGCGCTGTTTTCTTTCGCCCACGAATCTCCAGACTGGTGTGCCGAGCAAGTCTTTAAATACTGGTTGTTTTGAGTAATGCACCAAGCGATGGTCATGGTCGGGCGGCAGGATTGCCGGATAGAGTCCCAGTATCTGGGGCGGTATGCGATAGTACTGAAAAGCCGTGGGTCCGCAGGCAAGAAATGACATAGCGATCCGATCGTTTGAGCGTAGTTTGGGCTAGAAAAGCTATCGGTTTCGGAAGTGCGGGGAAAAAGACAAACAGGTCAACCACAAGCGGTATTTAAGCCAACTTTATCAGGGGTTTTGTTGAAATAAAAGGGCTTGTGCTCGGGGGTAGGCAATTTTTCCCCGCACTTCCGAAAACGCGGTCGATTTAGACCTTGCTAAAACGATTTATCAGCCCTGTGTGAGGTGTGGTCTTGCCACCGGGCGAACACTTTTAGCGCTTGGGACTTTATTTATTGGGCCTCGAAGGGTGGATTTCGCGCTTTTAGTAAAGAAATGAGTGCGTGTTTTGCCGTGCGCCGGCATTGACGCAAAGAAAAGGGTCCGGAAGGCGAAGCCTTCCGGACCCTTTGCAATGCAAATCTGCTTGCAAGTGCGATTTAGCGCACCTGAGCGACGTAAGCGACGTTGGTCGAGGAGACCTTGTCCTCGAGCTGGACGCTCATACGGGGATCGCCGGCGGTAGCGACGGTCAAATCGCCAGTCTTGACGTAGCCGAGCTCCTTAGCGGTCTCGATCGCCTTGACGATCGTGCCGTTGACGGTGCCCTGGGTAATCTCGGCCTGGTGCGGGATAACGCCCCAGTACATGATCATCTGCTGGACGGCCCACTCGTGGCGGGAGAACGCGCAGATCGGCATGTTGGGACGGAAGTGCGAGATCAGGCGAGCGGTACGACCGGTGGTCGTCGGCACGGTGATGCACTTGGCGCCAACGGTGGTGGCCATGTTCACAGCGGACATACCCACAACGTTGTTGACGACGCGGGTGCCGTGAGCGTCAGCCGGAACCTCGAGCGGAGCGTGAGCCGGGAGGTACTTCTCGGTCTCGAGAGCAATGCTGGCCTGCATCTTGACGGCCTCGATCGGGTACTTGCCGGCAGCGGACTCGCCGGACAGCATGACGGCGTCGGTGCCGTCGTAAATGGCGTTAGCAACGTCGGCAACCTCGGCGCGCGTCGGGCGCGGGTTCTGCTGCATGGAGTCGAGCATCTGCGTAGCGGTGATAACGGGCTTGTAGGCCGCGTTGCACTTAGCGATGATCTCCTTCTGGATGTGCGGAACAAGCTCGGGCTTGATCTCGATGCCCAGGTCGCCACGGGCGACCATGATGCCGTCGGAAGCCTCGAGGATCTCGTCGAAGTTCTCGACGCCCAGGGCGCACTCGATCTTCGGGAAGATCGTCACGTGCTCGCCGCCGTTCTCGCGGCAAAGCTCGCGGATGCCGCGGACGGACTCGCCGTCGCGGATGAAGGAAGCGGCGATGTAGTCGATGTTCTCGGTCAGGCCAAAGAGGATGTCCTGACGATCGCGCTCGGTGATAGCGGGTAGCGAGATGTTGACGTTGGGCATGTTGACGCCCTTGCGCTCGCCGATCAGGCCGTCGTTCTTGACGACGCAGGTCATGTCCTGGCCGTCGACGGACTCGACCTCGAGGGCAACCAGGCCGTCATCGATCAGGATGAGGGAGCCCTTCTCGACCTCGGAGGGCAGAGCCAGGTAGTCGAGGGAGATGTGCTCAGCGGTGCCATGGAAATCCTCGGACGTGGGCTGAGCGGTGACGACGATCTTGTCGCCGGTCTTGACGGCAACCTTCTTGCCGTCGACCAGAAGGCCGGTGCGGACCTCGGGGCCCTTGGTGTCGAGCAGGATGCCGACGGGCATACCGAGCTCCTTGGAAATACGACGGACGCGCTCGATGCGACCGTGGTGCTCGTCGTAGGAGCCGTGCGAGAAGTTAAAACGGGCGACGTTCATGCCCGCCTTGATCATCTCGCGGATGGTCTCGTCGCTATCGCAGGCGGGACCCATGGTGCATACAATCTTGGTGCGCTTGTACATTCAGACCTCCATCTGACATCGTCTTGCGCTGATAGATAAACCATAAGAAATAAAACTGAGATGATTATAACGAAATGCCGACCGAATACCCCAAAAAATCGACCGTATGCCGAATTAGAAGTTCATTTTTTGCGGAAAAACGGTATATGCAAAAACTTTACCAACCGTTCTAACCGCTGCTATCTGGGCGATATTTTAGTTCGATGATGCGCCGAAGAAAAAACGTTTTATCAATCTTGAGCATCACACTGTCTGCACCGTTGCGCCTGTGCCGTGTTTCCAGATGGAATGTTTTGGCTAGACGCGTCGCTTTGGGGTACCATAGCTCCACTATCAACTGCCGCTCAGCACGGCAGCCTTGATGAGCCCTTGCCCTTCTCCTGGGAATTATGATCGGGCATCAATCTGCTGAGTGGCCCGAATCCCAGGAGGGGACTCTATATGCAAAAGGAATACCTGTCCGCCGCGGCGGAGGTGCTCAGCGACCAAGGTGTCGATGAGAACCTCGGCCTGAGCAACGACGAGGCGTCGTCGCGCCTTGCCAAGACAGGCCCTAACAAGCTCGAGGAAGCCGAGAAGACGCCGCTATGGAAGCGTTTCTTTGAGCAGATGGCCGACCCCATGGTCATCATGCTGATCGTTGCCGCCGTTATCAGCGCACTTACGGGCATGGTCAAGGGCGAGCCCGATTTTGCCGACGTCGCCATTATCATGTTCGTCGTTATCGTCAACTCGGTGCTGGGCGTGGTCCAGGAAGCCAAGAGCGAGGAGGCCCTCGAGGCCCTGCAGGAGATGAGCGCGGCGCAGTCCAAGGTGCTGCGCGACGGCAAGCTCGTGCACCTGCCGAGCGCCGAGCTCGTGCCCGGTGACGTGATTATGCTCGAGGCGGGCGACTCCGTCCCGGCCGACTGCCGCGTCCTCGAGAGCGCCACGATGAAGATCGAAGAGGCCGCACTGACCGGCGAGTCCGTGCCGGTCGAGAAGCACGCCAACGTGATTGAGCTTGCCGCGGGCACCGACGACGTGCCGCTCGGCGACCGCAAGAACATGTGCTACATGGGCTCCACCGTGGTGTACGGCCGTGGTCGCGCCGTCGTGGTCGGCACCGGCATGGATACCGAGATGGGCAAGATCGCTGGCGCCCTGGCCGAGGCCAAGGAAGAGCTCACGCCGCTGCAGGTGAAGCTCGCCGAGCTCAGCCGTATTCTTACCATTATGGTTATCGTCATCTGCGTCGTGATTTTTGGCGTCGACATCATCCGTCACGGCGTGGGTAACGTCCTTACCGACCCGACTGCCCTGCTCGACACCTTTATGGTCGCCGTCTCGCTCGCCGTCGCCGCCATCCCCGAGGGCCTGGTCGCCGTCGTGACCATCGTCCTTTCGCTCGGCGTAACCAAGATGGCCAAGCGTCAGGCAATCATCCGTAAGCTTTCTGCTGTCGAGACGCTCGGCTGCACGCAGACCATCTGCTCGGACAAGACCGGCACGCTTACCCAGAACAAGATGACCGTCGTCAAGCACGAGCTCGCCGCGCCTAAGGAGAAGTTCCTGGCCGGTATGGCGCTGTGCTCCGATGCCCAGTGGGACGAGGAACTGGGCGAGGCCGTGGGCGAGCCGACCGAGTGCGCGCTCGTCAACGATGCCGGCAAGGCTGGTCTCACTGGCCTGACCGCCGAGCACCCGCGCGTGGGCGAGGCCCCGTTTGACTCGGGCCGCAAGATGATGTCCGTGGTCGTCGAGACCCTGGATGGCGAGTACGAGCAGTACACCAAGGGCGCGCCCGACGTGGTGATTGGCCTGTGCACCCATATCTACGAGGGCGATAAGGTCGTCCCCCTGACCGAGGAGCGTCGTGCCGAGCTCGTGGCCGCCAACAAGGCCATGGCCGACGAGGCCTTGCGCGTGTTGGCGCTGGCAAGCCGCACCTACACCGAGGTCCCGAGCGACTGCAGCCCCGCTGCGCTCGAGCACGACCTGGTCTTCTGCGGCCTGTCCGGCATGATTGACCCTGTCCGCCCCGAGGTCGCCGACGCCATCCGCGAGGCCCACGACGCCGGTATCCGCACCGTCATGATCACGGGTGACCATATCGACACCGCCGTGGCCATTGCCAAGCAGCTGGGAATCGTCACCGATCGCAGCCAGGCCATCACCGGTGCCGACCTCGATCGCATGAGCGACGAGGAACTCGACGCACACATCGAGGACTACGGCGTGTACGCCCGCGTCCAGCCCGAGCACAAGACGCGCATCGTCGAGGCTTGGAAGTCGCGCGACCAGATTGTGGCCATGACGGGCGACGGCGTCAACGATGCCCCGTCCATCAAGCGCGCCGACATCGGCGTGGGCATGGGCATCACCGGCACCGACGTTACCAAGAACGTTGCCGACATGGTGCTTGCCGACGACAACTTCGCCACCATCATCGGTGCCTGCGAAGAGGGCCGTCGCATCTACGACAACATCCGCAAGGTCATCCAGTTCTTGCTTTCGGCCAACCTTGCCGAAGTCTTCTCGGTATTCATCGCCACGCTCATCGGCTTTACCATCTTCCAGCCGGTGCAGCTGCTGTGGGTGAACCTGGTCACCGACTGCTTCCCCGCGCTCGCGCTGGGCATGGAGGACGCCGAGGGCGACATCATGAAGCGAAAGCCGCGCAACGCCAAGGACGGTGTCTTTGCCGGACATATGGGTCTGGACTGTGTGGTCCAGGGCCTAATCATCACCGTGCTGGTGCTGGCGAGCTTCTTTGTGGGCGTGTACTTTGACATGGGCTACATCCACATCGCCGATATGATCGCCGGCAATGCCGACGAGGAAGGCGTGATGATGGCCTTCATCACGCTCAACATGGTCGAGATCTTCCACTGCTTCAATATGCGCAGCCGTCGTGCGTCGCTGTTTAGCATGAAGAAGCAGAACAAGTGGCTGTGGGCCTCTGCCGCGCTGGCGCTGGTGCTGACGGTGATCGTTACCGTGCAGCCGACGCTTGCCGAGATGTTCTTTGGTCCCGTGACGCTTGAACTCAAGGGCGTTGTCGCCGCGCTGGGCCTTGCCTTCCTGATCATCCCGCTGATGGAGATCTACAAGGCGATCATGCGCGCTGTGGAGAAAGGGTAACGTACCTGTCCGGGCCCGCCCCACGCCCTTTCTCCCTCACTGGTCCTCGCGCTTCGCGCTGCGGGATCGTTCGGGAGAAAGGGCTTCCGGGGCGGGCCCTGCGGTATCCTTGTTGGCTTTTCTCCCGTGCGGATGATAAAGGGCTGAGGGAAAGTATGTGAGCCGGTCGAGCGTTTGCTCGACCGGCTCTTTTTTTGTGGGTAAAATACCTGCTCAGTTGTGATTTGTGGTGCTGGGAGGCGCTTGTGGGCAAGGCTAAGGCTAAGGCGAAGAAAAAGACGACGGGGGCGCGGGCTAAGCGCGATCGTCGTCGGAAGCTTGCGACCGAAGCTCCCGCGTCTGCCGAGGAGCTGCTGGCAAGCGTGCCGGGACTCGACGCGCTACAGGATGTTCCGGCGTTCGATGACCTGCCGATCGATGATGCTCAGCAAGCGGCATTTGACGACTTTTGCGCCCAGGCCGAGGAGCCCGAGCAGATGCAACTTGGTGCCGTGGTGCGCCTGGATCGCGGGTTTCCGTTGGTGGCGACTGCCGACGACACCTTTCGTGCCGAGCATGCCGTGGGGTTTGCCAAATCGCGTGGCGAGGATGAGGTTCTGCTGCCCGCCGTGGGCGACCGCGTGGCGGTTCGTCGTGCTCCCGGGCACGACATGGGCGTGATCGAGTGCGTGCTGCCGCGCCGCACGAGTTTTGAGCGTTGGCGCGGACGCGCTCGCGGCGAACGTCAGGTGCTTTGCTCCAACGTGGATAGCGTGCTGATCGTGCAGGCGCTCGGCGCCGGTGAGGTGCTGCTCGACCGCGTGGCGCGCTCGCTGGTGTTGGCGCTCGACTGCGATGCCGAGCCGGTGGTGGTACTCACCAAGGCCGACCGCTGCGAGCCAGATGAGCTCGAGCGCGATCTGGACCGCGTGCACCGCTTGGTGGGTCCGGACGTGCGCGTAATCGTGACATCCTCTGCCGAGGGCCGTGGTTTGGATGAGGTGCGCGCCTGCGTGCCCGCCGGGAGCTGCGCCATGATCCTGGGTGAATCGGGTGCCGGCAAGTCGACGCTGCTCAACGCGCTGTTGGGCCACGATACGTTGGCTACCGGCGGTGTGCGTGAGCGCGATGACCAGGGTCGCCACACCACGGTCGCGCGCGTGATGGTGGTGCTGCCGGGCGAAGCCGGCGTTATTGCTGACGCGCCGGGACTGCGCAGTTTGCCGCTCGTGGGGCATGAGCGGGGCTTGGCGCGTGCGTTTCCCGAGATCGTCGAGGCGTCGCGTGCGTGCCGGTTTGGCGACTGCACGCATACCCACGAGCCGGGCTGCGCCGTTCGCGAGGCCGAGGACGCCGGGCGGATCGACAGCCTGCGCCTGGAGACGTTCCAAAACCTGGCGTCATCCATGCGTGTGAGTGCTCAGATGCTCGATCCTGACGTTCATCTGTAATTAAATCTATCTATGACAGCCGTCTCCCAACTGTTCGGGAGGCGGCTTTTTGCTGTCAAAGCGCCTCGAAATATGCGTTTTACTGACGTGCTGACCAAAACCTTGCCACGAGCTTGACGGGCCGGTCAGCTTTTGGTCGGCATTTGGTTTGACACACAAAACCAAGATCGCGATCGCGTCGTTTTGTTGCTTGTCCGCTCGGACAATGGTGGTACGGGCATCTGCCCGGTGCTACCTTGAGAGGAGCGGCCGTGAACAAGAGCAAGCGCATCGCCATCAGTCTGATCGCGGGCGTGCTCGCAGCGCTGCTCTGCATGGTCTACGCGTCATCGATTCGCTCGCAGGCCGAACAGGCCCAGGCCGAGACGCTGGCCAAGTACGGCGGCGATCGCGTTGAGGTGTGCGTCGCGGCGCGCGATATCGATGCGGGCGAGACCCTCGACGAGACCAATGTCATAACCCAGGAATGGCTGGCGAGCCTGTTGCCGCGCGATGCGGCGACCGAGCTGCGCCAGGTGCGCGGCGACGTGACGACCTCGCGCATCCCTAAAAATGCCGTGATTTGCGATGTCTACACCAAGGCCGAAACCCACACGCTCGAGGTGCCCAAAGGCAAGGTCGCCGTTTCGGTGGCGGTCGATGCCGAGCATTCGGTCGGGGGCGCCACGGGCGTGGGCAGCTACGTGGACGTGTACGTGCAAAAGGACGGCGTGACCGATCGGCTGTGCGGCGCGCGCGTAATCGATACCAGCGAAGATGCCGGCGCCACGCGTGAAGGCAAGATCGAATGGGTGACGCTGGCGGCCGACCCCGAAGACGTTAAGGAATTGCTGGGGGCCTCGGGTAAGGGGACGGTCAGTTTGACGATTCCCGCCACGGTGCGCGACAAAAAGAGCGGAGGCGACGAGTGATGAAAGCGATCTGGCTTGCATGCTGCGCGTGCGGTGATTACGGATTGCTGCAGCGGGAAGTCGAGGGCCGCGATGCGGGCGCGCAAGTGCTTCGCGTGGGCGACCTGGATGGGCTGGTGTCCATGGCACGGGCGTTTCCGTCGCGTCGCGGGGCGGCGATTATCGCGGCAGCCCTGTTCGATGCCGAAGACGTGCGAAAGACCGTTGCGCGCCTGACGGCCGAGGGCCGCGTGAGCCGCGTGGTCGTACTGATAGAGACGCTCGATCCTTCGGATATCGAGGGGCTGTTTCGCGCAGGGGCGACCGAGGTTATCGCTGCGCGTAGCATATGCGGCAACGGGCGCGCGGGCGAGGGAACGGTTGACTACGACCGGTGTCTGACGATTGAGCCCGATGCTTTTGTTGATAGGGAACCCGGGGCGCCTCGCGCTACAAGAGGCCCGCGTGTTGATGATTATGGAAAAGCGGAAGCCGAGCATGGTCGGTGTCCCCGGGATCCCCTTGCATACGATGAAGTCGGAGAGCCGGTGCCGTATGGCGAGGATCTTTTAGATGCTGATATGGGATACGTGCATGGCGTGAGCCTGGTCGATGAGCTCGACGAGGTGGAGGGGCTTGCCGAGAGCGACAGCGTGCGTGTCGATGCGACCGTGAAGCCTCCAGACTCGGTCCCGCAGACCGAGCAACCTGCCATGCCGGCTTGGGCGCAGCATATGAGCGCTGCCGGGGAGACGGGGACGTTGCCGTCCGTGCCCGCGTCGCCTGCCCCCGCGCCGCCGGCGGATGCCGCCGCTCCGTCGCATCGAGCTCCGGTTGTCTGCGCCGTCTCGGGTTCGGGCGGTTGCGGCAAGTCGACGATCGTCGCCGCCATGTCGCACGCGGCGTCGCTGCTGGGCCTGCGTGCTGCCGTGCTCGACTTGGACCTGATGTTTGGAAACCTCTACGACCTGTTGGGCGCCGATGCCCCGCATGACATGGCGACGCTTATCGAGCCATCGGCTGCGGGCGCACTCGCCGAATCGGACATCGTGGCCGCCTCGATGCGCGTGGCCCCGGGCGTCACGCTTTGGGGTCCGGTCGCCGCGCCCGAACAGGCCGAGCTCATGGCGCGTCCGGTGGAGCTGTTGCTCGATGTCTTGCGCCACGAATCCGACGTGGTGCTTGTCGACACCTCGGTCTTTTGGGGCGACGCCGTGGCGGCCGCGGTGGCGGCGAGCGACCGCTGCCTGGTCGTGGGCGATCCATCGGTGTCGTCTGCGACGTCCGCGGCACGCGTCATCGAGTTGGCGAGCCGTGTGGGCGTGCCGCGTACGCGCATGAGCGCCGTATTCAACCGGTTTGGCGCGCGCGGCGCCGACGAGGATGTCGCCATGCGCTTTGAGATTGCCTGCGCGTTGAGCTCCAAGATTCGCATCGCCGACGGCGGGCAGGACTTGACGGCGCTCATGGCATTCGGCCGTGCTGACGAGGCGGTGGGCCAGACCAGCGCTTTTGCCACCAGCGTGCGCGAAGCCACGCGCGAGATGCTCGTGGAGCTGGGCTGCGCCGTCGGTCCCTGGAGTGACATGGTCACCGACCGCGCGACGCGCACCGAGCGCCCACGTATCCGTCTTCCCTGGTCGCGCGAGGGTGATTCGCGATGAGCTTGCAAACAAGGATTAAGGAAGCCGGTGCGGCCGCGGCGGCGGCGCCTGTTGATGCGGGGCGCCACCGTGCCGTCAAGCGCCGCACCAAGCGCGCCGTGATGGACCGCATGGGCTATGACGAGGTGGCGCGTATCAGCGCATACATCGATCCGGCGCGCGCCCGCTCGGAATTGCGTCCTGCGGTGGAGGCGGCGCTCAACGTGGAGGAGCCGGGCGACCTGGCGACGCCCGAGCGCGAGACCATCATCGACGAGATCTTGGACGACGTGGTGGGCCTGGGCCCGCTGCAGCCGCTCATCGAGGACGACACCGTCACCGAGATCATGGTCAACGGTTGCCGCTCGGCTTTCTTTGAACGCGGCGGCGTCTTATATCCCATCGAGCATGCATTTGAGGATGACGAGCAGATCCGCGTGCTCATCGACCGCATCATCTCGCCGCTGGGCAGGCGCATCGACGAGCGCAGCCCCATTGTCAACGCCCGCCTCAAGACGGGCTATCGCGTCAACGCGGTGATCCCGCCCGTGGCGATTGATGGACCAATCCTCACCATCCGCAAGTTCTCAGATCGCATCTGTTCGTTGGACGAGCTTGTGGGCCTGGGGTCGCTGCCGCTTTGGTATGCGCAACTTCTGTCGTGTGCGGTGTCGCTGCGTCAAGATCTGGCGGTTGCGGGTGGCACGGGATCGGGCAAGACCACGCTGCTCAACGCGCTGTCGTGCGAGATATCCACCGGCGAGCGCATCGTGACGATCGAGGACTCCGCCGAGCTCAAGTTTGCGCATCACCCGCATGTGGTTCGCCTGGAGGCGCGCGAGGCTTCAATTGAGGGCGAGGGCGCGGTGACAATCCGCGATCTGGTGACCAACGCCCTGCGCATGCGTCCCGACCGTATTGTGGTGGGTGAGGTGCGCGGTGCGGAATGTTGCGACATGCTGCAGGCCATGAACACCGGGCACGACGGATCGCTCACCACGCTTCATGCGGGCACCGAGCAGGAGACCGTGGTGCGTTTGACGCTGCTTGCGCGCTATGGCATCGATCTGCCGAGCGAGCTTATCGAGGAGCAGATTGCCATGGCGCTCGACGGCATCGTGATGTCCGAGCGTCATGCGGACGGCAGGCGTTTCGTGTCCTCCTATTCGGGGGTGCGACGCGGCGCGTCGGGCGGCGTGGAGCTTGAGCGCTACGTGACGTTCGATGCCGCCACACGCGCCTGGACGCTCGATCGCGAGCCTCCGTTTATCGCGGAGGGCCTGCGCTCGGGAACGCTCACACAAGAGGAGGTGGACGAATGGAGATCGTTGTGCCCCTCGTCGTAGGGGGCTTGACAGGGCTTTCGGCCGCGGTGGCGTGCGGGGCGGAGCCTCGTGTGTCGCGCGTGCCGCCGGCGGAGCTGGTCAGCCATGTGCTTGAGTCGATTGCCGAGAAGCTGCCGCGCGAGTTGGTAGAAAACGACCTGCTAAAAAAGATCGCCCGCTCCTGGGCGGCGCTGGTTCCAACACATCGCCTTGGCCTTGTCATCGAGGATGACGAGGCGCGACTGGCATGCTTGCTGCTGTCGAGTGGTGTCTGCGGCATTGCCCTGACTGTCGTATCGCTGTCGCCCATCGGCTTTGTCCTGGGGCTGCTCGCACCGTTTGGCGTAGGCGCCGCTCGCGACACCTTCGACCGTCGCCGCGAGCAACACGATGTGGAAGAAGCCATGCCCGAGGCCTTTACGGCGCTCTCTATGTCGCTCGCCTCGGGTCATTCGCTGGCCCAGGGCATGAGGTTTGTGGGAACTCACGCGCAAGAGCCGGTGCATACCGAGTTTTTGCGCGTGGCGACGGCGATCGACTGCGGCGTCTCGGCGACTGATGCGTTGGATGACCTACTCGACCGTATCGATGCCCCCGGCCTTTCGCTTGTCACCTTGGCGCTCAAGGTGTCGCAGCGAACCGGTGCCCCGCTTGCCGACCTGTTGTCCGAGGCGTCGAGCATGGTGGGGGAGCGCATTGAGCTCAAGCGCCGCTTGGACGTCAAGACATCGCAGGCTCGTATGTCGGCACACATGGTCTCGGCGATGCCGGCGGGTATGTGCGCGGTGCTGGCGCTGCTTTCGGCCGACTTTCGCCGCGGCCTTGCAACGCCGGCGGGTGCCGGTGCCGTGGTACTGGGACTTGCCCTCAACGCCGTCGCCCTGGTGGTCATCCGACGCATTATGCGGGTGGAGCTATGAGCGCCCTGGTCGGGGTCGCGGCATGCCTGTGCGCGCTCAGCGTGTTTATCGTGACAGGGCTCAATCGTGCGGACGCATGCAAGATCGCCCAGGTCTGCAAACGCGAGGCGCTGCTGGTTGTTGCGGCTGCCCGATCGGTGACCGATGTCCTGGTAGCACGGTTGAGGGGCATGCTCGGCACGGGTGGTACGGCGCAGGTGTCGCTCGGCGAGGTGTCCGAGATGATCGACGTGGTGCGTCTGGGGCTTTCGGCCGGCCTTTCGTTCGATGCGGCGCTTGAGGTTTTTTGCGCCAATCGCCGATCGACGTTGGCGCTCCGCCTTGAGCGAGCCTGCATGGCATGGCGGGTGGGCGTAGGGACGCGAGAGGATGAGCTTCTGGCGGCCGCGCGCGACCTGGATGTGCGGGCGCTCGAGACCTTTGCCATCACAGCGGGGCAGGCGCTTGCTCTCGGTGCCCCGCTTGCCGAGACGCTGGCGGCCCAAAGTCGCGAGATTCGCGCGGCCCATCGCGCCGCGGTCGAGCGCGAGATTGAGCGTGCGCCGGTCAAGCTGCTGATTCCCACCGGCACGCTCATCTTGCCGGCGTTGCTTCTGTCCATATTGGGCCCGCTGCTGGGAGCAGGCGGGATGATGTAGGGAGGAATACATGAATACGATGACTGACGTTGTTGACAAGGTCTGGAGCTTGGCGTTTTGCCAGTCAATTCACGCTCGCCAGCGTGCCGAAGAACTGCTGCGGGAGGAGAGCGCGCAGGGCACCACCGAGTACGCCATCCTAGTCGGTGTGCTCGTGGTGATTGCCATCATTGCCATCGTCGCATTTAAGGGCAAGGTCCAAGATTTATGGAGCGCTATCAGCGAGGGCATCAACAGCCTGTAGAGGGCGCCCGTCCCGTCGGCGCGTTGCTGGTGCTCGCCTGTGCGGTCGTGGCGGTGGCAGTGGCGGTTTGGGGGCTTAACGCAGCGCGGCAACAACGTTTAGGGGCTGCCGCGGATGCGGGATCGGGTTCGGCTGCGGCGTCTCAAATAGACGATGCGCGAGACGCGGCCGATGCGAATGCCGCCGTCACGGCGCAAACGTTCTTGCAAGCACTTGACGAGCGAGCGGACGCTGCAACGGGTTCATCTGCAAACAATGCCGTCGCTGTTCGTCTCGCATGGTCCGAGCGCCGACCGATGACCGAGGCGGCGGCGGATATGCTGCGTGCCTATCGCGAGGTGCCCACGGCGCAACTTGCTCTGAGCGGCTATCTCGACATCAAGGGCAACGTGTGGGGCGCCATCGTGCGTGACGGACGCGGCTGGGTCGATATGGTGACGGTTGCCGCGGATGCTGGTGATACTTCGTGTTGCCTGCGCGTGGTCCGCCTGACCCCGCAGACAACGAACTCAAAGGAGGGGTCGTGAAATGCATTATGTCCTGTGCGAGGAATCTGCCCAGGCAACGGTCGAATACGCCATCGTCACGGTGGCACTGCTTTCCATCGTGCTGGCGATCGCAGGGCTTTGGCGTGCCGGTGCCGATGGGCGCTTGGCGGCGCTGGTCGAGCGGACGGCATCTCACGGCGTCACCTCGACATCGGTTGTCGACGCTGCTGCGGGTGCTAAGGACATCGTGCTGTATTGATGTTGCGCGCGAGGACCGGGCTCAGTCTACGGTCGAGGCGGCATTCCTACTGCCGACGTTTCTGACGCTCGTCCTGTTGGCGCTGCAGCCGGTGTGCCTGCTCTATACACGCGCGGTCATGGAGTCTGCCGCCGCCGAGACCGCGCGGCTCATGACCACGACGACGGTGGGGGATGACGAGGATATTAAGGAGTTTGCCCGCCGCCGTCTTGCCGCGGTTCCCGACGTTTCGATTTTCCATGCCGGCGGGCCCCTGTCGTGGGATATCGAGCTTGGTCGGGCCGATGCGGGCGGCGTCTCGTCCGTTTCCGTTACCGGCGAGGTTAAACCGCTGCCCGTGATCGGTGCGTTTGCGCAGGCTATGGGTAGCGCAGGCCAAAACGGCTATGTCGAGCTTAAGGTCGACGTCTCGTATCGATCGCGTCCCGAGTGGCTGGAGGGAGATTATGATTCATGGATTGCTGCATGGGATTAAGCGCTGCCTGTTGAAGGTGACGAGGGGGCTTGCGGGCCGTTGCCGACCGCGTGCTCGCTGCAAGCGAGGCGGCTTTATGGGTCGAGCCGGGATCGACCTGTTTATCGAAGACGGTGCCTATACCACGCTCTCCTCTGCGGTGGTCATCTTGGTGGTGCTCACGTTGCTGTTTTCGTCGACGGCAGCGATATGGAGCATGTCGCGCGCGGGGGACACCCAGGCGGCTGCCGATAGCGGCGCGCTGGCAGGCGCCAATGTGGTGGCGTCCTACCATACGGCTGCGACAGTGGTGGATGCGAGCATATTGAGCTTGGGCCTAGCGGGGTTTGCCACGATCGGCACCGGCTTGGTCGCCATCCTTATTCCGGGTGCCGAGCTTGCCGCGGGCGATATGGTCGACACGGGGATCGAGATCATTAAAACGCGCAATAAGTTTGCCAAAAGCGCCTCCAAGGGCCTGCAGAAAATCGAGACGGCTCTACCGTATCTGGTTGCCGCGCGAGCTACGCAGACCGTGTCGGCGCAGGATACCGAGGGTGCGACCTATACCGGTACGGCGCTTGCCGTGCCCAAGACGTCCGAGTCGGATTTCGTTGCGCTCGAGGGGTCCGAGATCTCGACCGATGTCATTAAAGACACATCGAAAGATCTGGAACGCGCAGCAGATGAGCTGCAGAAGGCCTCGGAGGAGACGGCGAAAGCAAAAGAGCGCGCCTGGCTTGCGGATTGCGGCGGGTCGGATCCGGCTTCGGTCGGCAGTTGCTCATGCATGTGGGAACGCGCGAGGAGTTTGGCGAAGCTTTCGGATATTGAGAATCCGCACTATGCCTCGAGCGTCACATGGGAGCCGCAAGTGGCGCTCGATCGCGCGAAGGCCTATTACCGCTTGCGCCTTGCAAACGAGGCGCCTCAAGGCTCAAGCGTCGAGACGAAGGCGGAGTCGGCGGCGCGCAAGGCGTTCTATACCTATGCGAGCGCAGAGGTCAATCGCGCATATATAACCGAAGACGGAGACCGGACCACTTCCTATATTCCGTTGTTGCCGCGCAACACTGACGAGGTGCGAGCGACGGAACTCTATACCGATGCGGCGTGGCCAACTAGTACCAACGATGGCAAAACGTATCTGCATTATGGAACGAGCTGCCCCAACTATAAGAAAGGGACGCCAGGCGGGCTAGCCTCGGTCGCTGCTTATGACGGGCAGGACAAATGCAACAGATGCCATTTTGGTGTTTCGTCGCTCGGCGCCGTTGCGGCTCCTTCGACTTCTATCGAAAACGGCTTCGAGTACCACTTTGATGAGTTCAAAGGCGCTCTGGAAGACTACGTCGAATGCCGCAACAAAGAGCTCGAGCTCATGCGCCAGACCGAGGACGAGGCAGACCGTGCGGGCAATGCGTTTGACGAGGCCATTAAAGCGCTTTCGGGCGAGCGTCCGCGTATCGCCCCGCCCGGCCGCAATGGCGTGGTTGCCCTTGCGGTTTCGGGTGCCATCTCGAGCCCCGATGAGCTCAACTCTTCGTTTAACACGACAGTCAGGCTTGGCGATCGCGGCGCGATCTCTGCTGCGGTGCTGGCGCCCGATGACGCGACGGCGCAGAACAACGTTCTCTCGCGGTTTTTCTCGACGCTGGAGGAGCGTTCGGGTGGCGTTGCCGGTGTACTCGATGACGTCATGGATGTTTGGGGACGGCTGCTTGTGGGATACGGAGACATCCAGGGCTCGGCCGACGAGCTTATGGATGAGATGATTGATGACCTGGGAGGGGACAGTGGCGCGCTGGGCTCCATTGCGTCGTGGCTCGGCGATACCGTTTCGGCGTCCGTGGCGGCGCTGGGCTTGGAACCGTGCGATTTGCGCCTGCGAAAGCCGGTGTTGACCGACACCGCCAACGTCATCAAGAGCCCGGGGTCTGACATCACAGGTCTTTCTAATGCGCAGGACAAGCTACGAAGTATTCCGCTGGGCGTGACCGATCCCAAGGCGCTTTGCGAGGCGCTGGAATATCAAGTCGAGCGCACCGTCAGCGGCACGGTGTTCACGCTTGCGGAGATTCCGCTGTCCGGCGGCGGTTCCATCCCACTTACCGTCGATGTCGCCACGCTGGCGGGTGCCTTGGGCGGTGGGTCGTAATGGGCATCCGCACGCGCCTGTGCGAGGAGCGCGCCCAGGCGACGGTCGAGATGGCCGTGGTCACGCCCGTCCTGCTGGTTCTGGCGCTTATCGTGTACAACGTCATGGTCTTTGCCGGCGCGGTCGCGCGCTTCGATCGCGTGGTGCCCGATATCGTGCTAGCGCATGCCGCGGCGCCGAGCGGGGAGGGCGATGACAGCTCCATCGATGCCTCCGCGACCGTTCAGGCTCAGATCCAACATGCCATGGAAGGCTATGACTTGCAGATTGAGGTCTCGAGCGAGCAGGGTGTGACGACATCGGATGGCGGTCTGCTTTCGCTTTCCGGCACGTTTAGGACCTATACCTGTACCATGCGCTACGAGCCGTGGCCGAGCTCGCTCAGCATCGCCGGCGTTTCGCTGGGGGCACCGGCAAAGTTGTCGCACGAGCGCGCAGTGACGGTCGATCCGTGGCGTCCGGGGGTGGTTATGTGACCGCAGCCTCATCCTACATTGCCTACGCGCGGGCGCTCAACAGGCTGGGTTGGACGCCTGCCGAGTTTGTGGTGGCGGAGTCGTTTGCCGTGCGTCTACGCGGCATGCTGGGACGGTCTCCGATTGCTGCCAACGGGTTGCCGCTCGTCATGGCGTTTCCGCGCTGCTCTTCGGTCCACACCTGCTTTATGGTCTATCCCATCGACGTTGCCTTTATTGACCGTTACGGCAACGTCCTCGCGCGCTACGAAAACGTCCGTCCTTGGCGCATGTGTTCCTGTCCCGGTGCCTGGGCGGTATTGGAACGCCCTTCAATCCTCGCTACACCTCCCGCCCTTCAACAAGTGCCGGCGTAGGAATTGGCGACAGCGGACTTTCGTCATACGAAATTGGGTAAGATGGAGGAGAAGATGCATGGATGTTGAGATCCATCCCAACGCCAAAAAACACTTGACGGAAAAGCAGGTGCTTGGTGCCTGGTTCGCGGTTACTGAGTGCATTCGCCGCGAGTCGGAGGATGAGCCGCCGAGATGGCTTGCCATTGGATGGCTTCCAGATGGTCGAAGTGTGGAACTTGTTGCGGTCGAACTAATTCGTGGATGGCTCATTGTTCATGCCCTGTCTCCGGTTCAGAAGAAATTCTGGCAAGAGATCGAGCGAGCTCGGCAGAGGGGTCGATGATGAGCAAGGCGTATACGGCTGCCAATGGTCAGGTTGTAACGGATGAAATGATTGACGCGTGGTGCGAGTCGTACGAGCATGGCGGGTTTCCGGACGGCGAGCATACCGTTGGGGGGATCGTGCACGGGCGGCCTCCGCTCTCAAGCGAAGGGACGGCAACGCTATCGGTCAAGATTCCCCTAGGGATGAAGGAGGCGATTCGTCGTCGGGCGGCGGCTGAAGGGATGACGCCAAGTGAGTTTGCCCGTGCAGCCCTGAGCGAAAAACTTCTTGCGGCGGGTTGATGTCTCTAACGTGCTGTTCTATAGGGTCGGACTTGTGGCTGGCACCGTGCCCAAAAACTTTTTTCAAATTCTCGGTTGACCGGAGCGCGTCCTTGGTTATACTAATCAAGCCTTGAAACAAGGCACACCTCAAATGGCTGGGTAGCTCAGTTGGTAGAGCAGAGGACTGAAAATCCTCGTGTCAGGGGTTCGATTCCCTTCCCCGCCACCTTGAATTGACTAGGACCTCTGCAAAGGGGTCCTTTTCTTTTATGTGGACCATGCATGGAATCGAACCCCGTGAGGGCGCGGAGCTGAGGAAACGCGCAAGCGTTTTCCAGCGTAGCTCGCAAGGCGCGCAAGCGCCGCGGCGGTCCGTCCGCGCAGCGCGCGGACGCGATTCCCTTCCCCGCCACCTTGAATTGACTAGGACCTCTGCAAAGGGGTCCTTTTCTTTTATGTAGGGTTCCGCGGAAAATGCATCCCAGAATTGGGCTTTAGAGCGGGATGCGCTTTCCAGCGCTTGCTTCCGACGTGCGTGCACATCTCGGCGCACTAGCTCGGGCCCGCCCCAGACATTCCTCCCGCTTTTGCGCCACTTTGCAGACCGTTCGGTCGTCTGTCCGCACGCGCGGGTATACTCAAAACGATACTTTTCCTATGCAATACGATGCAGGCTCGACCTGCACGATCCGAAGGGGGCAGTGATGGAGAGGATACTCGGCGTTAATCTCTCTGGCTGGTTTATTCCCGAGCCTTGGGTGACCCCGTCGCTATACGCGGCGACCGGTGCATCCAACGCGGCCGAGCTGCAGGAGGCCATGGGCACCGCCGCCTATAACGAGCGCATGCGCCGTCATTACGAGACGTTTGTGAGTGAGGACGATTTTCGCCGCATGGCGCAGATCGGTCTCAATGCCGTGCGTCTGCCGGTGCCCTGGTATGCCTTTGGTTCGCAGGAGGCCGATGCGTCCTACATCTCGGTTGTCGACTACATCGACCGTGCAATTGAGTGGGCTGCCAAGTACGACATCCGCGTACTGCTCGATCTGGCGACGGTGCCCGGTGGCCAGGGCGATTCCAACGATTCGCCCACCACGCCGGAGGCTGTTGCCGAGTGGCATTCGTCCACCAACGGCCGTCATGTCGCACTCGACGTGCTCGAGCGCTTGGCCGATCGCTACGGCGAGGCCGAGAGCCTGCTGGGCATTGAGCTGCTGGACACGCCGCAGATGAGCGTCCGCAAGAGCCTCTTTACCATGACGGATGGAATTCCGGCCCACTACTTGCGCAATTTCTATCGCGATGCCTACGAGCTCGTCCGTTCGTATATGCCCGAGGATAAGATCGTCGTCTTCTCGTCTTCGGGGCATCCCAGCGAGTGGAAGCATTTTATGCGCGGTGCCAAGTACAAGAACGTCTACATGGACCTTCACCTGTACCATTACCGCGACGAGTATGCGCTCGACATCACGAGCCCCCGCGGGCTGGCGACGGCGATTTCGCGTAACAAGCGCGAGCTTAAAGAAGCGATCTCGACAGGGTTCCCCGTGCTGGTGGGCGAATGGTCGGGCGCGGCGATCTTTGCCAACTCGTCGGTTACGCCCGAGGGCCGCAATGCCTACGAGCGCGTGTTTATCGCCAACCAGCTGGCTTCGTTTGCGCCGGCTGCCGGTTGGTTCTTCCAAACGTGGAAGACCGAGAAGCGCATTGCAGCATGGGACGCCCGCGCGGCACTCGGTACGCTCGAGCGCGGCATGATTGAATAGGTTGATATGACGCAAAACAGCGCCCATACGGGCAAACTCTATGTGGTCGGCACGCCCATCGGCAACCTGGGCGACCTGTCCCCGCGCGTTGGCGGGGCCTTTGCCGCCGCCGATGCCATTTGCTGCGAAGACACGCGTGTGACGTCAAAGCTGCTGATGCACCTGGGCATTTCCAAGCCGCTTGTCCGTTGCGACGAGAATGTGATCGCCAGTCGCGCCGCCGGCCTGGTCGACCGCCTGCTGGCGGGGGAGACCCTCGCCTTTGCCTCGGACGCCGGCATGCCGAGTGTGTCCGACCCCGGCCAGGTGCTGGTCGAGGCAGCGCGTGAGGCCGATGTGACCGTCGAAGTTGTCCCCGGGCCCTCTGCTTGCGTCACGGCGCTCGTTTCGTCCGGCATTCCCTGCGAGCATTTTTTCTTCGAGGGCTTTTTGGGCCGAAAGCACGGCGACCGCGTGCGTCGTTTGCAGCGCCTTGCCGTAGTGCCCGGCGCGCTCATCTTCTACGAGTCTCCACATCGCATCGTGGCGACGCTCGAGGCCGTGGCGGAGGTCTTTCCCCAGCGTGAGGTTGCCGTCTGCCGCGAACTCACCAAGCTGCACGAGGAGGTCTTGCGCGGGCCCGCTGCCCAGCTCGCCGAGGAGCTGCGTGCTCGCGGCGAGGTAAAGGGCGAGATTGCGCTGGTCATCGCGCCGCCGAGCGAGGACGAGGAGGCTGGCATCGTACCGGTTGGCGCCGCGGCAGCGGATCCCGACGAGGCCCTGCGCGAGGATATCCGCGTCGCGCTCGAGGAGGGGGAGCCCGCCTCTGCGGTGGCCAAGCGCCTGTCTCAGAAGTATTCGCGCCGCAAGCGCGATGTCTATGCCATGGTGCTCGATATGCAATAGATGGAGGATATCCAGCCCTTGCGCTAGAATCATCCCCTGTATGCAACGTTTTTCTGGAGGACAAACCCCATGGATCAAAGCAAGCCTTCGTTCTTTATCACGACGCCCATCTACTACGTCAACGCCGATCCGCACCTGGGCACGGCTTATTCCACCATCATCGCCGACGTTCAGGCTCGCTATCGCCGCTCCGCCGGCTATAACGTCAAGTTCCTGACCGGCATGGACGAGCACGGCGAGAAGGTCGCCGAGGCCGCAGCCAAGCACGGCATGACGCCGCAGGAGTGGACCGACAGCCAGGCTCCGCACTTCAAGGAGCTTTGGAGCAAGCTCGAGATTTCCAATGACGACTTCATCCGCACCACCGAGCCGCGCCAGCATCATGCCGTGCAGTACCTGTGGGAGCGCATGAAGGAGTCCGGCTATCTGTATAAGGGCAGCTACGACGGCTGGTATTGCGTACCCGACGAGACCTACTTCACCGACACGCAGGTCCAGAAGGGCGACGAGGAGTACGGCAGCGTCGGCCAGCACCTGTGCCCCGACTGCCACCGTCCGCTTGAGCGCGTGCAGGAGGAGTCCTACTTCTTTAAGCTTTCCGCCTTCCAGGACAAGCTGCTCAAGCTCTATGACGAGCACCCCGACTTTGTCGAGCCCGCGTTCCGCATGAACGAGGTACGTAGCTTTGTCGAGGGCGGCCTTAACGACCTTTCCGTGAGCCGCACGAGCTTTGACTGGGGCATTCAGGTTCCGTTTGACGAGGGCCACGTGACCTACGTGTGGTTCGATGCGCTGCTCAACTATATGACGGCCGTCGGCTACGGTGTCGACACCGACGAGGCGCGTGCCGAGCTGGCCTATCGCTGGCCCGCGCAGTTCCACATCGTGGGCAAGGACATCATCCGCTTCCACTGCGTCATTTGGCCCGCCATGCTCATGGCCATCGGCGAGGCCCTGCCCGAGCACGTCTTTGCCCACGGCTTCCTGACCGTGCGCAATGCCGAGACCGGCAAGGCCGAGAAGATGTCCAAGAGCCGCGGCAACGCCATCGCTCCGCAGGACGTTATCGACATGCTGGGCGTCGAGGGCTATCGCTATTACTTTATGACCGACGTCGTTCCCGGCACCGACGGAGCCATCAGCTTCGATCGCATGGAGCAGGTCTACAACGCCGACCTGGCCAACAGCTGGGGCAACCTTATCTCGCGTTCGCTCAACATGAGCGGCAAGTACTTTGACGGTTGCGCGCCCGCCAAGCCCGCGTCGTTCGATGCGTTCGAAAACCCGCTGGCAAAGATCGCCGATGGCCTGGTCGAACGCTACATGGCCAAGATGGACGTGCTCGACTACGGTGGAGCTAAGGACGAGGTCATGGAGCTCATCCACGCTGCTAACCACTACATCGAGGACTCTGAGCCCTGGGCGCTTGCCAAGGACGAGGCCAAGGCTGACGAGCTGGCATTTGTGATCTACAACCTGCTCGAGGCTATCCGCATTGCCGCTCACCTGCTGATGCCGCTCATGCCCCAGACTTCTGCCGAGGCCCTGCGCCGCCTGTCGTGCGAGGACGAGGCCGCGAGCGACGACCTCAAGGGCATTTGCGCTTGGGGCTTGCTTGCCGGTGGTCAGCCCGTCGAGAAGGGCGAGCCGCTGTTCCCGCGTCTGGGCTAAGCCGCCGCGCGCCATATCGGCAATTTGCTGTTTAGATGTAAGGGCATGGCCGCAACGGTCCATGCCCTTTTGTTTCAAGACGCCGCCACCATGCTAAGGAGGCAACTATGACAACTTCGCCTTTGGCAAACCCCACGGCAACAAGGGAGCTGCTGGAGGAGTTTGGCCTTGCGACCAAGCATCGCCTGGGCCAGAACTTCCTGATCGACAACCATGTAATTGAGCGCATTTGCGAGCTTTCCGAGCTTGCGGGCGATGAGCGCGTGCTCGAGGTCGGTCCGGGCGTTGGTACGCTCACGCTTGCGCTGCTGCAGGAGGCGGCGTGCGTCACGTCGATCGAGGCCGACCCCGAGCTCGAGCCGGTGCTCGATGCCCATGCCGCTGACTACGCCAACTTCCGCTTTATCATGGGCGACGCGCTCAGGGTGACGCCGGAGCAGATTGAGCAGGTTGCGGGCGGTGAGCCGACGGTATTTGTCGCGAACCTGCCCTATAACGTGGCGGCGACGATCATCCTGCAGTTCTTCCAGACGATGCCCGCGCTCAAGCACGCCGTCGTCATGGTTCAAAAGGAGGTTGCCGATCGCATTGCCGCAGTGCCGGGCAATAAGACCTATGGCGGCTATACGGCAAAGCTCGGCCTGTATGCGCAGGTGACGGGTCGCTTTGAGGTGCCGCCGCGTTGCTTTATGCCGGCACCGCACGTGGACTCGGCCGTCGTGCGTATCGACCGTGTTGACGGCGTGGTGCCCGAAGGACTCGATCGCGAGTTTGTGGCCCGCGTGATTGACGCTGCGTTTGCTCAGCGTCGCAAGACCATCCGCAATTCCATGAGCGCCAACGGCTTTGCCAAGGACGTGCTCGATGCCGCCTTTGAGGCTTGCGGTATCTCACCCACCACGCGCGCCGAGACGCTCGATGTTGCTGACTTTGTCCGCCTGGCCCAGGAGCTAATCCATGACGCCTAATGCCGAACGCGTGACGTTTACCAAGAAAAAGAAGACGGTTGCCTGCCCCGTGCCCTTGGCACCGCTTGCCGACACGCATGCGCATCTGCTTTCGTTTTGGGGCAAAGAAGTGCCCGAGACGCTCGTGCGCGCGAAAGCCGCGGGCGTCGACCTGTTGGTGACGATGCTCGACCCCATCGCCGACAAGCGCAGCGTGACGGACTATAGCGACTGGCTGGTGCGCGAAATTCTACCGATGCGGGATATTCCGCAGATCAAGTATCTCGCTGGCGTTCATCCCTATGGCGCGCCGGATTATACCGACGACATTCACGCGCAGGTCGTTGCCGCGCTCGATAATCCTTTGTGCGCCGGTATCGGCGAGATCGGCCTGGACTACCACATGGATTACGATGACGACATCGCGCCGGCGCCCCATAGCGTGCAGATTGATTGCATGGCACGTCAGCTCGAAGTTGCCGTGCGCCGCAATGTGCCGGTGGAGCTGCACCTGCGGCACGAGGACTCGGATGGGGAGCGCACTTCGCACGTTGATGCGTACAACGTGCTGCGCGAGGTAGGTGTGCCTCAGGCCGGTTGCGTGCTGCACTGCTTTGGCGAAGATCGCGCCACAATGGAGCGCTTTGTGGGTTTGGGCTGCTATATCGCCTATGGCGGCGCGGCCACCTTTAAGCGCAACGACGGCGTGCGCGAGGCATTTGCGGCAACCCCGCTCGATCGTATTTTGTTCGAGACGGATTGCCCGTATATGGCGCCGGAGCCCATTCGTGGTCTTGAGTGCGAGCCGGCAATGATTTCTATCACGGCAAACACGCTGGTCAATGACCGCGTCGATCGTACCGGCGAGGATGCTGAGACGATTGCGCAGGCCGCTTGGGAAAATGCTCGCAAACTTTTTCAAAAATAGTTCTTGCGTTCGCGATGGCGCTCCGTTATTCTAATTTCTGCACGCGGGCGTGGCGGAATTGGCAGACGCGTACGGTTCAGGTCCGTATGGGGGCAACCCCATGAAGGTTCAAGTCCTTTCGCCCGCACCATTGATTGAAAGAGCTCCCAGCAATGGGAGCTTTTTTGTTATGGGCCCATCGCAGGGACTTGAACCTGTGAAGGAGCGAGCGTAAAGAAAACGCGGAGCGTTTTTAGCGAGCTGGCGAGTCCGCCGGCAGGCGGCCGAAGCCGGTGCGTATCCGCGAAGCGGATACGCGGACGTCCTTTCGCCCGCACCATTAAATGAAAGAGCTCCCAGCAATTGGGGCTTTTTTGTTATGGGCCTCCTGTTGGTGTCACGTGGCTGCTTCCTGCGGGTATCCTAGTGCCAACGTGTACCTATCAGAGGAGAGACCATGCTGTTGTCCGGTATTATCGCTGCTCTTACGAGCCTTCTGCTTCCCATCATCATTTTGTTGCTACTGCTTCCCAACGCTTGCTATGTCGTTGAACAGCAGCATGCTGTAATCATCGAGCGCCTGGGCAAGTTCAACCGCATCGTCAACGCGGGCTTCCACATGAAGGTGCCCGTGATCGACCGCAAGGCCGCCACGGTGAGTCTGCGCACCATGAAAAACGGCTTCGGCATCGACGTTAAGACCCAGGACAACGTGACCATCGGCCTTGAGGTATCCGCTCAGTACCACGTGAGCTATGACATGGGCGCCGGCCCGGCAGATTCGGGCATCTACAAGAGCTACTACATGCTGCAGGAGCCCGTCGACCAGATGCGCGATTTCATCACCGATGCCCTGCGCTCTTCCATCCCTGTCTACACGCTCGATGAGGTCTTTGCCAAGAAGGATGACATCGCCAAGGACGTCAACGCCACCGTGTCCGGGCAGATGGCCGCCTACGGCTTCACCCTCGTGTCGACACTCATCACCAAGATCGCGCTGCCGACCGAGGTCGAGAACTCCATGAACGACATCAACGCCGCCCAGCGCAAGCGCGCTGCTGCGCAGGAGCTCGCCGAGGCCGACCGCATCAAGCGCGTCACCGAGGCGACCGCCGAGGCCGAGGCGATGGAAAAGGCGGGCGAAGGCATCGCCAACCAGCGCAAGGCCATCGCGCTGGGCATCAAGGATTCGCTCGAGATCATCCAGGAGACGGGTGTCGGCAACGACGAGGCCAACCAGTTGTTCATGTTTACGCAGTGGTCCGAGATGATGACGGAGTTTGCTCGTACGGGTAAAACCTCGACGGTCGTGCTGCCGAGCGATTTCTCGCAGTCGGCCTCGATGTTCGAGCAGATGCTGACCGCCGGCAAAGTTCAAAACGATTCGAAGGAGTAGACGCGCGTGAAATATACCGTCGTTTGCGTCGGTAAGCTCAAGGAGCGCTTTTGGAAGGACGCGTGTGCCGAGTACACCAAGCGCCTAGGTGCCTATGCCAAGGTGGATATCCGCGAGGTGGCCGATATCGACCCGGTTAAGGCGGGCGGCGTGGATGCCGCGCGCGACAAGGAGGGGGCGGCGATTCTTGCAACCCTGCCGCCTCGAGCGCATGTGATCTTGCTGGCCATTGAGGGCAAAGAGCGCTCGAGCGAGGAGCTTTCGGCGCGGCTCGATGATCTTATGCTACGTGGTAACAGCGACATCGCCTTTGTGATTGGCGGATCGGACGGCGTGAGCGATGATGTGCGCGCACGAGCCGACGAGATGCTCAGCTTTGGACGCATTACCTTGCCGCATAACTTGGCGCGCGTGGTGCTGCTGGAGCAAATCTACCGCGCCTGCAAGATCAGCCGTGGCGAGCCGTATCACAAATAGGTCGGCAATACGAAACAATGCCGTGGGACAATAGCCTTCGTTTTGAAGAGCGTGTCTGAGAGGACTATGAGATATGAAGATTGGATTTGTCGGTTTTGGCAATATGGCGAGCGCTATGGCTGATGGCTGGATCGCCGCCGGTGTGGCTGCGAGCGATATGTGCGCCTGCGCGGGCCGCTACGACGCCTTGGTTGAGCGCTGTGAGACGCGTGGGATGGTTGCCTGTCGTGACGCGGCGGAGGTTGTCGCCGCATCCGATATCGTGGTTGCTGCGGTCAAGCCGTATATGATCGAGAAGGTCTTCGCTCCGCTCAAGGACGTCCTAGCCGACAAGGTTGTCCTTTCGGTTGCCTGGACTTGGGATAGCGCCAAGTGGGAGCAGGTCCTGCCGGGTGTCGCACACATCTCGACGGTGCCCAACACGCCGGTTTCGGTGGGCGAGGGCGTCATCGCCTGCGAGAAGTCCTCTACGCTCAGCGACGAGCAGCGTGCTGTTGTGCTCGACCTGCTCGGTAAGCTTGGCACCGTCGTCGAGCTCGACACGAGCCTGCTGTTTGTGGGTGGTACCGTGGGCGGTTGCGCGCCGGCGTTTGTCGCCATGGCGATTGAGGCGCTGGGTGACGCGGCCGTCAAGCACGGTATTCCGCGTGCTGACGCCTATCGCATCGTGAGCCAGATGGTGCTGGGCACGGCAAAGCTGCAGCTGGCAACCGGCCAGCATCCCGCCGCAATGAAGGACGCCGTGTGCTCGCCCGGTGGTGCCACCATCAAGGGCGTCGTCGCGCTCGAGGATGCCGGCATGCGCAGCGCCCTGGTCAAGGCCATTGACGCCACCCTCCAGTAAAACCGACTAAAAAGGACATGTTTATTTTGGCAGGTTTTTCCTGCGGTTTTGTCTCTTTAGCAAAAAGCGCCCCGCAACCGGCTCGATTCCGGTTGCGGGGCGCCGGCGTTTGCCCAGATAAAACCGACCAAAATAAACCTGTCCCTTTTTGGCAGGTTAGTCCCAGAAGCTGTCTTCCTCGTCCTCGGACTTGGGTCCACGGTCGACGTACATCTTATGGGTGCGCTTCTCCATTACAAAGGCAAGAATCGCAAACAGCAGGATGCCGCCGGCGAAAAGGATGGCAAAACCGGTGCGGGTGCCAAACAAAAAGGAAAAAACTGCGTCCATTGGGTGCCTTCTTGCGTAGTTGAGTTGGGTCGTAAACGCTCATAAGTATATACTTGCCCATACATGTACAAGGTTGCAACCTAAATGGAATGTATATCGCCGGAGGATCTAATGCTTGATATCAAGTTTGTTCGCGAGAACCCCGATGCCATCGATACCGCCATGGCAAATCGCCAGACGTCTTGGGATCGCGAGAAGTTCTTTGAACTCGACGACGAGCGCCGTGCCGTCATCACCGAGGTCGAGGAGCTCCAGGCCACGCGTAACGCCGAGTCCAAGAAGATTGGCGCCCTGATGAAGGAGGGCAAGAAGGACGAGGCCGAGGCCGCCAAGGAGGCCGTGCGCGCCGTCAACGAGAAGATCGACGGTCTGGCCGAGCGCCGTACCGCTCTTGAGCAGGAGCAGTACGACTTCATGTCTCACCTGCCCAACATTCCGTGCGAGGCTACCCCGTACGGTAAGGACGAGGACGAGAACATCGAGCGTCGCCGCTGGGGCACCCCGCGCGAGTTCGACTTCGACTTTAAGCCGCACTGGGATCTGGGTACCGATTTGGACATCCTCGACTTCGAGCGTGGCAACAAGCTCTCCGGCAGCCGCTTCACTGTTCTCGGTGGCGCCGGCGCCCGCTTGGAGCGCGCCCTTATCAACTTCTTCCTGGACACGCACACGAGCCGTGGCTTCAAGGAGTGGTGGCCGCCCATCGTCGTCAAGCGTCAGACCATGTTTGGCACGGGTCAGCTGCCCAAGTTCGAGGACGACGCCTATCACGTCTCGGGCGATAACTTCCTGATTCCCACCGCCGAGGTCGTGCTTACCAACCTGCACGCCGGTGAGGTTCTCGACGCCGACACCCTGCCGCGCCGCTACACCGCCTTCACCCCCTGCTTCCGCGAGGAGGCCGGCTCCGCTGGTCGCGACACCCGCGGCATCATCCGCCAGCACGAGTTTGACAAGGTCGAGATGGTCAAGTTTGCCAAGCCGGAGGAGTCCGACGAGGAGCTTGAGAGCATGACCGCCGAGGCCGAGTTCCTGCTTCAGCAGCTGGGCCTTCCGTATCGCGTGATTAGCCTGTGCACCGGCGACCTGGGCTTCTCTGCCCGTCAGACCTACGACATCGAGGTCTGGCTGCCGAGCTACAACGCCTACAAGGAGATCAGCTCCTGCTCCAACTGCGGCGACTTCCAGGCCCGTCGCGCCAACATCAAGTATCGCGACCCCGAGAACTTCAAGGGCTCGCGCTACCTGCACACCCTCAACGGTTCCGGCCTGCCGGCTGGCCGCACCATGGCCGCCATCCTGGAGAACTACCAGAACGCCGACGGCACCATCACGATCCCTGAGGTTCTTCGTCCTTACATGGGCGGCCTCGAGAAGATCGAGCCGGTCGCGTAGGTTGCCTGCATAAGCGATTTGCGAGGGCGCTCCTTTTTGGGGCGCCCTTTTTGTGCGCAAAGCCTTACCATATCGTGCGGACAGCTCAATAGAAAACACACGAACAAACGTTCTGTATACAGCCATCTACCTGCTATGCTTTTGTTAAATTGAAGCGAGAGGAAGGGGATGCGATGGAGCTGTTTGATGAACGGGTAGTTTTGTTTGAGAGCGATGAAGGTGGGGAGCACCTACTAGTTACGTGTGAGCCATCGGGTATGGGTGGTTTGGTGGTGCGGCAGACGAGCGAGGGTCCGTTAACCCAATGGTGCTTTGAGGAGTCGCTGCATGTAGTTGAGACCTTTGTGACGCACGAGGGGCTTGTGGCGCTTGAGCAGTTCTATGGAGTTGGGACTTCTAACCAGGTAGCGCGCATGCTGAGCATCTCGTTTGCCGATTATGACTGCGCCCAGCGGGTGCGTTCGCTTTTGAGGGAACTCGGTGCCGGGTTCGATGTGGTTGAAAAACCGATTGATCGCATTGGGGATGTTGGCGCATGCGGAGCTGCGTGAGGAGCATATTCTCGAAAAAAGTTTGAGATTGTGCTTGACTCCAACTAACTAAAGTGGTTTTATATGTCTTGCGCTGCGGCGTTACCTCAGCTGGATAGAGGGTCTGACTACGAATCAGAACGTCATAGGTTCGAATCCTATACGCCGCACCAATCGAACTTGAAGCCTCCGGCAACGGGGGCTTTTCTTTTATGGCAACACCGCATGGATTCGAACCTCGGTCGAGGCACGAACGGTTTAATCACTACTTCGTAAAATTTTTTCAAATTATCGCTTGACCCATCGGGGGCTCGCGTGCATAATAATCCGTGCGTTGCGGCGTTACCTCAGCTGGATAGAGGGTCTGACTACGAATCAGAACGTCATAGGTTCGAATCCTATACGCCGCACCAATTGATCTTGAAGCTCCCGGCAACGGGGGCTTTTCTTATATCGCGATGCGTCGAAGATCGCGCCAAGTGTCCCAAATGAGTAAAAATCAAATTCAATAACTTTTTTGAAAAAATGCTTGACCATTATTCAGTCCCTGTGCATAATAATCAACAAGTCGCGGCGTTACCTCAGCTGGATAGAGGGTCTGACTACGAATCAGAACGTCATAGGTTCGAATCCTATACGCCGCACCAATCGAACTTGAAGCCTCCGGCAACGGGGGCTTTTCTTTTATGGCAACCATGCATGGATTCGAACCTCGGTCGAGGCGCGAGCGTGAAGCGGACGCGGAGCGTCCGTAGCGAGCGGGCGAGCACGCCGGCAGGCGGGCGAAGCCGGTGCGGATCCGCGAAGCGGATGCGCGGAATCCTATACGCCGCACCATTTGAACTTGAAGCCTCCGGAAACGGGGGCTTTTCTTTTTGACAACCATGCATGGATTCGAACCTCGGTCGAGGCGCGAGCGTGAAGCGGACTATTTCTTATCGACTCGTGTAAGATTCCGAGTAGGTGTCGCGGCCCATCCGCGACCGCTCCTTCTCTAGACGACCGATCAGGGTGATATTTCGTGGCAGAGCGTCCGACATACAAGCTCAGGTTTTTCGACCCCAAAAAGCGTTTTCCATCGATGCCCGAGCAGCCTGCGGGGCGCTCGTATGGTGTTGTCTGGAAAGTCTTTGGCGAGGATCCTAAAGAGTCGTGCTACGTCGTCGAATTCGTCGGCAAAAGCCACATATCGCTCTTGGGCTACGTGAGCGTGTCGGGCAAGGTTTATAAGGTTGACCGCCCTGTTCGGGAAGCACCGTTGCCCGAGGACCCCGACATGGAGCTGGTCCTTCACGAGTCCGATTCCAGTATTGGCGAGATTATGGTGAGGGAGGCCAACGGAGCAATGCGCGCGTGTGCGCGAACTGCCGGCTCTCCCGAAGGCCCCATGCGCGAGCAGTCCGACCTCGAGACATGGAATTCGACCCGCGCCCTTCCTTACGGCGAGTTTATGGCCTCGATGTTCTTGCGCTACGTGATATTTGCCAACTCCGAAAGCACTATTGCGAACACGGCGGGCGTCGACGGTCTCGATGCAGACATGCAAAACGTTGTCGACAAGATCAAACTCGTAAAGTTGCCCGAGCCGGTCGAGGTGTTTTTGGGCTTTGACACGGCGCCGCTCCCCGATGCTATCGAGACGCTGCTTTACCGTGTTGACCATGCCGAGAATCCGAGCGGTATCGAGCGTTATGCCGCCGCCCTGATGAGCGAGATTGACTTGCCCCGCCTGCGCACCATTGCTGCCAAGTCCGAAATGAGCCTAGCGCGCATCGACCGCTCAAAGCTTTTCTATCTCAATTTTGATCGTAGTCTGCTGGACCAGGACGAGATTGACATGCTGCTTGCCGTCGAGTGCCATCTCAACCGCCTCTCCGGCATCCTTGAGCGCATTGGGGCTGGATTGGTCCCCGCGGCGTCCTCGCCGAGCTTTGAGGGTTGTGCGCTCTTTGACGCGTGGCATATTGCCAAGACGACCAACGATGTTCCTCGACTGCTCGATACGACCTCGAGCGATAACCCATGGGCCAAACCGGGGACGGTGACTTGTCAGCCGGGCGGTGAGTGGGACGTGCGCACCCGCTTCGCGCATATCGTCGAGGCACTCAACGTGGTCACACGGCTCGACTATACCTATCGGGCAAACGTTGCCGAGGGGATTATGCTCGTTCGGTTTGGGCGCTCTGTCGTGGATGCCATGCCGCAACGTGAATACGACGCTCAGGATGACGTCTGGCGCGAGCTAGACGTGGACATGCGCGCGACTTGGGCCGCGGAGCACGACGCGCGCGTGGCGCTTACGCTTGCGGCGGCGTGTTTTGCCGCAGGTGCCTGCATTTCGCGCTGCTATGTTCAGATTGCGGCTCCCGACGGCGAGCGGGGCGAGCGCGTCATTGCAACATATTCCTTTGGGCGTGCGGCCTATCTGGCCAATTGCGTGCCTGTCGCCAAGGATCTTGAGAGCATGGACATGGACGATATGCCGTGCAAGCGCATGCTTGAGGCATATGAGTCGGACGCACCGGATGCGATTGAGCCTGCGGAGGTTCACGCTCGCCCGCGTGACGACCACCGTTCGCTGCCGCCGGCGTTGCGCGACCTGCTGCTTGCCGATACGGCTGATGAGCTAGAGGTCATGGAGGAGGACGATGACCCGTATGTGGCGCGCGTCGTTGAGTTGCGCGAGCAGGTAAAAGTTGACCATGCAAGTGCGTTTGAGGGCTTCTCCCGTCTTGTTGAGGAGCTGGAGGCAAAGTGCGCCGTCGCCGAGCTTTTGGCAGCGGGTCCGGTTCAGACGCAGTTTTGCGACAACCAGCTGGTGCGTATGGTGCTGCCGGTAATGGAGGAAGATCGCTCGGTGCGCATCCTGCGCGCTCCCGACGCGCTCTACTTTGCTCAGCACGAGATCTGCAGTTATTACGCCGATCAGGAGGATTTTGAACGGGCATTGCCCGAGGTGCGTCGTCTTTACGATCTGGCTCGCTCGTCCATGCAATCGCACTTTGCGCTCATCAACGTGTTGGCGCGCCTGGAACGCTTTGACGAGATTATCGAGGTGGCGCGCCACGGCCTGCGCATTGCCAGCGACCGTTCCGCAATCGGTTATCTGTTCTATCGCTTGGCGTTTGCCTATTGGAACTGCGACCAGCTCGAGCTCGCGCTGGCATGCTACCGCCTGGTACCGCGCGGCGAGGAGTCGGGTAGCAACGCACTGGAGGAAATGCAGGGCCTTATGAATGAGATGGGTGTCAATGAGCCTCCGACGTTTGAGGAGGCCGTCGAGACCATCCGCAAGGCTGGGCTTGAATTGCCTCCCGTGTCCGCCGTGGCCAACCAGCTGGCGGATGCTGCCGTGCAGTTGGTCGATAGCGGCTTCTTTTTCCTGGCGCGCGTCTGCATCTTCCAAATGTGGCGCACCATGGGCAACGATGAGCTCGGCTCCCTCAATCGCTCGCTGGGGTAGGGGCGAAAACTGCAAGGAGGAAAGGCCGCTAGGCAATTAGAAAATTCCCTCTTGCTCAACTTCGGCTGTTTGGTTACTATAGAACGGCTGTTACGGAGAGCTGACCGAGAGGCCGAAGGTGCTCGCCTGCTAAGCGAGTATGCCCCAAAAGGGCATCTGGGGTTCGAATCCCCAGCTCTCCGCCAGTATGAATTTGTAGAAGGGTCCCATTTGGGGCCCTTTTTTATTATCAAGAATGGCGGCTGGGGATTCGAACCCTCAAAAAGGAGGCATCCTTTCGGACGTCTCCTTTCAGCGAGCGTATTGTTCTTCGATCCTACACCTCGGGTGCCTTGGCTACGGTTTCGCTTTCTGCCGCAAGCGGACGGTTTTCGATGCGACGACTCAGGCGGTCGAGCTTCACAAGAAGCCATTCAATGGGATTCGGCCCCGAGCCTTCCTCATCGGCAACCAAATCCGTGACAACGACCTTGATGCCGTCTTGTTTGAGCGTGAGGCTACCTACTTTGTCGCCCACATGCACCGTGCCCGAAAGGTCATCGTAGGCAACCTTTTCGGTTACTTCTCCGGCAAGCGAAAAGATGGTCGCCTGAGCTGCGGGATCGGCGAGTGTGGCGTCGATCGTCTTGTCCGTCCAGTCGGTCTGGCTTATGCGCGCGATGAGCGGATTGCCGTTGGCGGTCTTTTCCTGCGTGTTGGCGATCGCAACCGTCACCTTGTGGCCGTAGTACCAGTTGGCAAGGGCGGCCGTGTCGGCAAAGCGCTGGTCGTTGGTGCTGGAGTTCAAAACGACGGTATAGGTCTCGTCGCCATCGCGGTCGTAGGCTGCCGTAAAGCAGTAGCCGGCATCGTCGGTAGTGCCGGTCTTGCCGCCGATATTGCCGTCCTGCCCCAGCAGCTCGTTGTGCGTATCCATTGAATGTGAGTGGTCGGAGCCATCGGCGCCTGTAACCTCAATCCAGGAATCATCGCTCGCCACGATCTCGCGGAACGCATCGCTCTTCATTGCTTCCTGCATCATCAGGGCCGCATCGTGCGCGGTCGAGTGCATGTCGCCGGCCCACTCATCAAAGTCCAGACCGTGCGGATTCTCAAAAAGAGTTCCCGTGCAGCCGAGCTCTTTAGCGCGCTCGTTCATGGCCTTGACAAACGTGGCCTCAGCATCTTTGGTCTTGGGGCCGATCTTTTTGCCCACATGCTCGGCAAGCACGATGGCGGCGTCATTGCCCGAGGGAATCATCAGACCGCGCAGGGCCTGTTCCACTGTGAGCTCGTCGCCTTCGAGCAGGCCGGCGGTCGAATTGCCCACGGTTGCCGCGGCGCTGCTCACCGTGACCTTCTCGTCCATCTTGCAGTTCTCGATGGTCAAGATTGCGGTCATGACCTTGGTGATTGAGGCGATCTTGACCTGCTCGTCGGCACTGCGGGCGTAATAGATGGAACCGTCCTTACTCATGACGATGGCGTTGGTCGCATCGATATCGGGCAGATTATCGGCCGTGATGCCGCGGGCGTCGGCGGTCTTACCGCAAACGATATCGGTCGTAAGCACCTGGGCATTGGCGATAGACGGCGCACCGGCAGCAAGGGCGAGAGCGCAGGCAATGCCGGTGGTCAGTTGCGCGGAGCGCTTTACAAGAGAACTAAGGGTCTTCACAGATTTCGCTTTCGACGGGATGGTCTCTTTAGAGTTCAAAGTATATCGTTTACCGGCGCGGACAATCAGTGCGCGGGCGTGCGCGGCCCATGTCTGCGCCCGAACGGACATATAGGTGCTTAAGGTCGACTTAATCGCCCGCACTTGTTGTGTGTGGCGCACACTGCCTCGGGCATAATGGAGCGCGAGAGGAGCACGCATGAACGAGCGCATTTTGGTAGTTGATGATGAGAAGGCCATCGCCGACCTGGTCGGTATCTACCTTACAAAAGAGGGCTTTGATGTTCAGATTGCCTATAGCGGAGCAGATGCCGCCAAGGCGATTTTGGAGCAGGAGTTCGATCTGGCGCTGCTGGACGTCATGCTGCCCGATATTGACGGCTTTGAGTTGCTGCGCACCATCCGCGCTGGCCATACCTATCCCGTTATTATGCTGACGGCGCGCGATGCCCAGCAGGATAAGATCGAGGGCCTCTCGCTGGGCGCAGACGATTACGTGGTCAAGCCGTTCCGTCCGCTGGAGCTCATAGCGCGCGTTCATGCTCAACTCCGTCGTTATACCAGCTACGGCAGCCGCGCACAGGCGGTTGAGTCGCCGACCATCCAGCTCGACGGCCTCGAGATCAACCGCGACGCTCGTTGTGTGACGGTGGACGGCGCACGGGTGCGCCTCACGCCCATCGAGTATTCCATCTTGCTGTATCTGGTCGAGCATCGTGGCAGCGTGGTGGCCGTGGGGGACCTGTTCCGCGCGGTGTGGAACGAGGACTTTATGCCCGGCTCCAACAATACGGTGATGGTGCACATCCGCCATCTGCGCGAAAAGATCGGCGACGATGCTCAAAAACCGCGCTTTATCAAAAACGTCTGGGGCGTCGGCTACATAATCGAATAACGCCTTTGATGGCGGGGAAGTGGATATGACAAAAGACGATAGGCGGGTATTCGAGGTGCCCGATCGACTCTTTGAATACACAAGGGCGGTCGTCGACAACCGCGCACTTGCGACGGTGCTGCTCTTTTTGCTGAGTCTGCTACTCATTGGCATTGACAATATCGTTGGCATCCTGGCAGTTCTGCTCATTGGCTTCTTGCTGATCGATCGATTTGAAATCGTTCGCCGCTGCGTGGTAATTGGCGGTGCCGCGTGGACAATTATGCTGGCAATCGGGGCCATGGCGCTTGGCGATATTGGCGAGCCCGTGTTCTTTGATGCCGCCTTTGTGTTCAACATGCTCGGCTTTGTGCTGGCGCTTGCCGTGTGCGTTCTGTTCTTTTGCGGACGCGCCCTGTATTACCAGGGTTATGAGCAGGGCGAGCAGCATGCCGACCGCGTAATCGCCGCTCGTATTCGGGACCGTCTGATCGACAACCCCGACACGTGGGATACCATCGACGGCGATTTTCTCGAGGTCGAGGGCGCGCTCAATCGGGCACGCGATTGCGAGCGTAAGGTTCAACAGGCCCTGCGTGACGAATCGCATCGCAAAGATGACCTGGTTACGTACCTGGCGCACGACCTGCGCACGCCGCTTGCCAGCGTGGTGGGTTATCTTTCGCTCCTGCAGGAGGCTCCCGATTTGCCACTTGAGCAGCGCGCACGCTTTACGGGCGTGGCACTCGACAAGGCCCACCGGCTCGACGCTCTCATCGAGGAGTTCTTTGACATCACGCGTTTCGATTTCCATGATATCGTGCTTACCCGCGCCTACGTTGATTTGGGGCTATTGCTGGCGCAGGTGGCCGATGAGTTCTATCCCATTCTCAACGAGCAGCACAAGGAAGCCCAGGTTGATATCTGCGAGGACCTGACGGTACTCGTGGACGGCGACAAGATGGCTCGCGTATTCAATAACATCATGAAAAACGCCGTTGCCTATAGCTATGAAGGCTCGATTATCACGATCGAGGCCAGGTGTTTGGGTGACGGTGGCGTACGCGTACGATTTGTAAACCAGGGCGATCCGATCCCTGAGCCAAAGCTCAAGGTGATCTTTGAGAAGTTCTATCGCCTGGATGCAGCGCGTGCGACCAATCGCGGCGGTGCTGGGCTGGGGCTTGCCATCGCCAAGGAGATTGTATGCGCGCATGGCGGCACCATCGCGTGCGAATCGACGCCCGAGCATACCGTCTTTACCATCGAGCTGCCCGCCGCGTAGCGTAGGCGCCTTTACAAACACCTAACAATGCGCTCACGTGCGTATGAGTCGCGATTTCTACTATCGATACTGCTGGATTGATATCGATGTGGAGGTATACGGTATGACGGCTGCTGCGGCTATGGAGCCCACGGAGCTCGAGGAGCTAATGGAGGCGCAAGCCGAGGCTGCGCACGAGCGCGAAGTCGGGGATGCGACTCGCCCCACGGCGCAGGATCTTGCCGCCTCGCCGACACGCATCGACGTCGAGGGCCTCGACCTGTTCTATGGCGACCATCACGCGCTCAAGGACGTGTCCATCAAGATCCGCGACAAGCAGATTACCTCGTTTATCGGTCCTTCGGGCTGCGGCAAGTCAACGCTGCTGCGTTGCTTTAACCGCATGAACGACGGCATCAAGGACTGCCGCATCGAGGGCAAGATCGCGCTCGACGGCCAGGATATCCTGGGCGACTACGACATCTGCCGCCTGCGTCAGCGTGTGGGCATGGTGTTCCAGCGCCCTAACCCGTTTCCCATGAGCATCTACGACAACGTCGCGTATGGCCCGCGCGGCATGGGTGTGCGCGACCGCGCCGTGCTGGATGAGCTGGTCGAGGACTCTCTTCGTCGCGCTGCGCTATGGGACGAGGTCAAGGACAAACTCAAGGAGTCGGGGCTGGGCCTTTCGGGCGGGCAGCAGCAGCGCCTGTGCATCGCCCGCGCGCTTGCCGTGCAACCCGATATTCTTCTGATGGACGAGCCCACGAGCGCTCTCGATCCCGTGTCGACGCTGGTGGTTGAGCAGCTGGCCTGCGAGCTCAAGGAGACCTGCACGCTCGTGGTCGTTACGCACAATATGCAGCAGGCGGCGCGTATCTCCGACTCGGTCGCGTTTTTCTTGCTGGGTGAGTTGGTAGAGCACGCGCCCACCGCTCAGCTCTTCAAAAAACCCACCGACCCGCGCACGGCGGATTATTTGACGGGACGTTTTGGCTGATACCATCTAGTAAAGGTACCTTTAGGGTTAAGATGCGGTCATGCCGGCCGCAAAGGGGTTCAACATGATCTATTACGTCGAGGACGATGACAACATCAGGGATTTGACGGTCTATGCGCTGCGCAAGCAGGGAATCGAGGCCGAGGGCTTTTCGTGCGATGGCGAGTTTAAGGCCGCCGTGGCGCGGCGGGTACCCGATGCTGTTCTGCTCGACATCATGCTGCCCGATACCGATGGTTTGGCAATTATGCGTCGCCTGCGCGCCGACCGCCTGACGGCGACGGTGCCCATCATGATGCTCACTGCCAAGGACACCGAGCTCGATAAGGTGATGGCGCTCGATGGCGGTGCCGACGATTATCTGACCAAGCCGTTTTCGCTCATGGAGCTTGCCAGCCGTTGCCGTGCGCTGCTGCGCCGCGGCGGTATGGTCAAACAGGCGAGCGATGTGCTCAGCGTGGGCGATATCGTGCTTTCGCCCAGCCATCGCGAGGTGACCGTTGCCGGCGAGCCGCTCAAACTCACCTTGCGCGAGTTCGATTTGCTCGAATATCTTATGCGCAAGCCCGGCGTGGTCTTTACTCGCGAGTCGCTGCTGCAGAGCGTGTGGGGTTGGGACTTCGATGGTGGCTCGCGTACCGTCGACGTTCACGTGCAGACGCTTCGCCAAAAGCTCGGCGAGCGTGCCAGCGCTATCGAGACGGTGCGCGGCGTGGGTTATCGTCTGGCCGAGCCTTCCGCCGGTGGCGATGTCGAAGATACCGGCATTGCGGACGCCGCATCGGAGGAGTAATCCGTGGTCTTTGCCCCTCAGGGAAAACACACGCTCTCGCATCGCGTGTTTGCGACGATATTTGTCTGCGCTATGTCCGTCATTTTGGCGTTTACGGTGCTGGGGGCGTTCTTTGTGCAAAACACCTTGGCAGATGCCACGAGTGCCAATCTTTCGCAAGAAACCGAGCTTATTGCCGCCGCCTTAAACGAGCAGAAGGAACCCATCGCATTCTTGCGAAGCCTCGATCGCGAGGACCTTCGTATCACGCTGATCAACAGGGATGGATCGGTCGCCTATGACAACGAGGCGTCTCCTTCCACGTTGCCCAACCATGGCGATCGCCCCGAGGTCATTGAGGCCCTTGAGAGCGGTTCGGGCTCCGCGGAGCGCTCGAGCACCACGCTCGACGAGATTATGCTATATCGCGCCGTCGCCCTTGATAACGGACAGGTTGTTCGTTTGGCACAGGCCCAGCCTGGCGTCGCGGCGATTTTGCTTTCGCTGGTGGCGCCGATGCTGCTTATCGCGGCGGCGGGCGCGGTGCTCTCGTTTTTCCTTGCGCGCCGCGAATCCCGTGCCATCATTGCGCCGCTGCAGGAGGTCGATTTGGACCACCCGCGCCGTAGCTATGAACATGCCTACACCGAGATGGTTCCCATGCTCGAGCGCATTGAGTCACAGCGCCAGGAGCTTAAACGCCAGATGGCTGTGCTGGCCGATAACGACCGCATGCGTCGCGAGTTCACGGCCAACATCACTCATGAGCTCAAGACCCCGCTTACCGCGATTTCGGGCTACGCCGAGCTTATTTCAAACGGCATGGTTGAAGGCGAGGACGACCTGCGCAACTTTGGCGGCCGCATCTACCGCGAGGCGGGACGCCTGGCAGCGCTCGTCAACGACATCCTCACGCTTTCCAACTTGGATGAGGCGGAGCGAGCATCCGAGGGCGAGGCGGTGCCTATTGGGTCCACGGAGCCCATCGAGCTATCTCGCGCCATGTTGACGGTGGAACAGCGTCTTGAGCAGGTTGCCCGGCAGTCGAATGTGACCATTGGGCACGAGACGAAGCCCGTGGTGATCGAAGGCGTATCGCGTCTGATCGACGAGCTGATCTATAACCTGGCAAGTAATGCCATTCGCTACAACCGACCTGGCGGTACGGTCACGCTGCGCTGTGGAACCAACGATGAGGGCCATCCGTACCTGTCTGTTGCCGACACGGGTATCGGTATTGCGCCCGAGGAGCAGGGTAAAGTGTTCGAGCGTTTTTACCGCGTGGACAAGAGTCGTTCTAAGGCGCGTGGCGGAACCGGCCTGGGCTTGGCGATCGTCAAGCACGCCGCTCTGTACCATCACGCCGCGATTGACCTGTCGAGTGAGCCGGGCGTGGGAACCACCATTGCGGTAACGTTTCCCGTGCAACAAGAGGGACCGTTCGCGTAGCGGTATGGCAAAACCGAGGATTAGACGATGCGCCTCCGCTGCCGCGTGAGTTGTTGCGCAACTTACACGCGGACGCTGTATCTTATGTATAGAGCTCGGACATGGCAGAAAGATGCGATATTATACGAGCAGTTTTGTCGATACGAACTAGGGAAATGAAAGGCAAACTGCATGACCCTTCTTGAACTGTTCCAGCTGCTTAAAAAGCACCTCAAGCTGGTCATTGCCCTTCCGGTGGTTTGCGCGATCGCCATGGGCGTCGTCTCCTTCACCATGATGGACAACACCTACACCGCCACGACGAGCATGTACATTCTCGCCAAGACCGATGGCGGCCAGACGAGCTACTACAACGATCTGTCTGCAAGCCAGATGCTCTCCAACGACATCGCCACGCTGCTCGATAGCGATAGCGTCAAGAGCGGTGCCGCCAAGGAGCTGGGCCTTTCCAGCCTGGCCGACTATAAGGTAAGCGTTACGAGCGAGACCACGACCCGTGTTATCTCGCTGTCTGTGACCGGTGCCAGCCCCGATGGCGCCGCCGCTGTCGCCAACGCCATGGCCAACTCGGTTTCCACTGTCGCCCAGGACGTCGACGCCGCCCAGGCCGTCAACGTCATCGACAAGGCAAAGGTCCCCACCCAGCCCAGCGGCCCCAACCGCAAGCTCTACATTGCAGTTGCCGCCCTGGCCGGTCTGTTTGTGGCTGTCGCGATTGTTGTGCTGCTCGACATGCTCAACACGCGTGTTCGTTCTGTCGATGACGCCGTCGAGCTGCTCGGCGTGCCCGTCATCGGCCGCTTCCCCGTTGTGAAGGGCGGTAAGTAATCCATGGCCCGTAAAAAGAAAACTGGCGATACCCTTGCCTTTAACAACGCAGCCAAGACCCTGCTCGCCAACATTCGCTTTGCGAGTGTCGATACGCCCATCAAGTCTATTACGGTGACCTCCTCCATTCCCAACGAGGGCAAGTCCACCATTGCGCTCAACCTGGCCAAGGCCATCGCAACCAGCGGCAAGAGCGTTCTCCTCGTTGAGTGCGACATGCGCCACCGCACACTTGTCAACATGCTGGGCGTCCGTCATGCCGGCGGCCTGTACGCCGTGCTTTCCGATCAGATGTCGATCGATGAGGCCGTTATCGACACCGGCCAGCCCAACCTCTTCTTCCTCGACGCCGAGCCGCGCATTCCCAATCCGGCAGACATCATTGCCTCGCGCCGCTTTGCCAAGCTTGTCGCCGCGCTGGAGGAAAAGTACCAGTACGTTATCTTCGATACGCCGCCCGTGGGTACGTTTGTCGACGCTGCCGAAGTCGCTGCGATCACCGACGGCACCATCTATGTCATCCGTCAGGACTTTGCCAAGCGCAATGAGATCCTCGCTGCCTTCGATCAGCTCAACAAGGCCGAGGTCAACGTGATCGGTACGGTCATGAACTGCTGCGAGACTTCGAGTCACGACTACTATTACTCGTATTATGGCGGGGATAAGGGGCAGAACGACGCTGCAGCTGGGGTCAATCCCGCTGTCGGCGGCGCGGCTGCAACGGGCGCCCCTGCGAAGGCGAAACGCTTTAAGAAATAAGCAACGACGCAGATAAGAGGGCGATATGCGAGACATCCATTGCCATATCCTGCCCGGAGTCGATGACGGCGCGGCAAACCTCGAGCAAAGCTTGGCGATGCTCGAGGCGGCTCGCGCCGTCGGCGTAACGCACATGGTGTGCACGCCGCACTGCCGGGACCCATACTTTGACTACGCCAACATGTGGGAGGCCTATCGGTTGCTGTGTGCCCATGCGGGCGATATGCAGCTCCAGATGGGCTTTGAGGTCAACTACGCCAAGCTTATGGATTTGGGCATCGAATGGTCCGATCGCCTGCATTTTGATGGATCGAATGAGTTTTTGCTTGAGCTCTCGACACGTGCCGATTCGTATGACTTTGAGGAATACGAGAACACGATTTACGACTTGCAGTGCCGCGGTTACCAGGTGATTATTGCCCATCCCGAGCGTTATCGCGCCATTCAAAAGGACGTGGGCATTGCCGAGCGTCTGGTCGATATGGGTTGTAAGCTGCAGGCTTCGGCTGATTTTATTGCCGGCGGGCGCTTTGGTCGCGAGAAAAAGCCGGCGCAGCGTCTGTTTGACAAGGGCCTGTACAGCTTTATCGCAAGCGACGCCCACAATGTTCGTCACTACGATTACCTAGCAAAGGCGCGGGCCAAGTTTAGCGTGCGAGGCGCTCATTTTCGCTAAAATCTGTCCCTAACGTTTGCTTTGAACGGAGGGGCGACCATGGATATTCAAATCAAGGCGGGATGCTTTGAGGATGCAGCGCTGGTGCGCCGCGCCGTCTTTGTGGACGAACAGGGTTACGAAATCGAGTTCGACCAGATCGATGAGGCTTCTGACTGCATTCATGTGACGCTGTACGTGGATGGTCAACTCACCGGCTGTTCGCGCGTGTTTCCCGAGGAACTGGAGCGCGCGGCAGATGCAGAGGCTCCGGTTTCGCCGGCGTGCGACTTGGACGAAGGCGTTGCGGCGGGGGAGACCTATATTATGGGGCGCGTCGCCGTGCTGTCCACCATGCGCCGTCGCGGTCTGGCAAGCAAGATTGTCGAAGCCAGCGAAGCTGCTGCGCGCGATGCCGGCGCCAAGCTCATAAAGTTGCATGCACAGGAGTACGTGCTGTCTCTCTACGTCAAGGCGGGCTACACGCAGATCGCGCCGGTGGACTACGAAGACGAAGGCCAGCCTCATGCCTGGATGGCCAAGCGCATGGGCGACAGATAGGGACGTTCCTTTTCTGCTGGCAGTTGGGGACACTCCTTGGCAATCGACGCATGGGTGTTCCAACATACAGTTTTTCGATTCCGTATGTATATATGCGCGCTAATGGGTTATAAAATCTAAGTCTGAACATAGCAGGTCTGCAATACGGCTCGGGCAACCGGGCCGTTTTTGCGGGCAGGGGTAGCGCGAAAGGACTGCACATGCGTCAATTTAAGACCGAGAGCAAAAAACTGCTCGACCTTATGATCAATTCCATCTACACCAATAAGGAAATCTTCCTGCGCGAGCTTATCTCCAACGCGAGCGATGCTGTCGACAAGCTCAACTTTAAGAGCTTGCAGGACCCGAGCGTCAAGCTCGACCAGGGCGACCTGGCTATTCGCGTCTCCTTTGATAAAGACGCCCGCACCATTACCATCTCAGATAACGGCATTGGCATGACCGCCGAGGAGCTCGAGCGCAATCTGGGCACCATCGCCCATTCCGGCTCTGAGGAGTTTAAGACCGAGAACGCCGAGCAGCAGGGTTCGGATGTCGACATCATCGGCCAGTTTGGCGTGGGCTTCTACTCGGCCTTTATGGTCGCCAGCCATGTGAAGGTCGTGAGCCGCGCCTACGGCGAGGATGTCGCCCATGTGTGGGAGTCGGACGGTCTTGAGGGCTACACCATCGAGGACGGCGAGCGCGCCGAGCACGGTACCGATGTCATTCTGACGCTGCGTGAGAACGAGAAGCTCGACGCCGACGGCGAGGCCGAGTCCTACGATCGCTTCCTGACCGAGTGGGGCCTCAAGAGCCTGATTCAGCAGTACAGCAACTATGTGCGCTACCCGATTCAGATGATGGTGTCCAAGAGCCGTCAAAAGCCCAAGCCCGAGGATGCGCCGGAGGATTACAAGCCCGAGTACGAGGACTACCAGGAGCTTGAGACCGTCAACTCCATGACGCCGATCTGGAAAAAGCGAAGCTCCGACGTTGAGCAGAAGGATTACAACGAGTTCTACAAGTCCACGTTCCATGACTTTGACGATCCCGCGCGCACCATCAGCTTCCATGCCGAGGGTACGCTCGAGTACGATGCACTGCTGTTTGTGCCGGGTCGCGCCCCGTTCGATCTGTACAGCAAGGACTACGAGAAGGGCCTGGCGCTCTATAGCTCCAACGTGCTGATTATGGAGAAGTGCGACGACCTGCTGCCCGACTACTACAACTTTGTGCGCGGTGTCGTGGACTCTGCCGACGTGACGCTCAATATTTCGCGTGAGACGCTGCAGCAGAACCGTCAGCTCAAGGCCATCGCCAAGCGCGTGGAAAAGAAGATTACCGCCGACCTTGAGGACATGCGTGACAACGACCGCGAGGCCTACGAGAAGTTCTTTGAGAACTTTGGCCGCGGCCTTAAGTACGGCATCTACTCGAGCTATGGCATGAAGGCCGATGAGCTTGCCGACTTGCTGCTGTTCTGGTCTGCCAAGGAGCAGAAGATGATTACCCTGGCCGAGTATGCCAAGGGCATGCCCGAGGATCAGAAGGCCATCTACTACGCCGCCGGTGACTCGCGTGAGCGCTTGGCCAAGATGCCCGTGGTAAAGGGCGTGCTCGACCGCGGCTATGACGTGCTGCTGCTGACGCAGGATGTGGATGAGTTCACCTTCCAGGCTATGCGTGAGTACGTTGCCGCCGATATGCCCAAGATCTACGAGGACGATGCTGCCCGCGAGGCTGCCGAGAAGGCCGTGGCCGATGGTGCCGAGCCCGAGGTTGAGGATCGTCACCTGGAGCTCAAGAACGTCGCGACCGGCGATCTTGACCTGGCGACTGAGGATGAGAAGAAAGAGGCCGAGGACGCCACCAAGGAGAACGAGGACCTCTTTAGCGCTATGAAGGAAGCGCTTGGCGATAAGGTCGAGAAGGTTGCCGTCTCTGCGCGCCTGACCGATGCTCCCGCGTGCATCACCACTGAGGGTCCGCTTTCGCTCGAGATGGAGAAGGTGCTCCAGAAGGGTCCCGAGGGCGCGCCTGACGGCATGCCCAAGAGCCAGCGCGTACTCGAGCTCAACGCCAAGCATCCGGTCTTTGCCAAGCTCGTCGCTGCTCAGAAGGCGGGCGACGCCGACAAGATCAAGCAGTACTCCGGTCTGCTCTATGACCAGGCCCTGCTGGTCGAGGGTATTCTGCCCGAGGACCCCGTGGCCTTCGCGGCAGCTGTTTGCAACTTGATGTAGTTAGGTAGTTACGCGGTTTTACCAAACCGCGTAACGGCTCGACGCTGCAAACGCCCCTAAGCGGCAATCTGACGTTCAATCGTCGGTCGCGTACCGAAGTACGCTTCCCTCCTCTTTCACGTCACCTTGCTCGCCTAGGGGCGTTTTCGCTGACTTATGCTCAACCAGCGACGCATTCGTGGTCCTAAGTAGCCATTGGGGACGTTTTTGTTTGACTAGTCGTTTAAGAACGTCCCCGATGACTATTTGAATTGCTAATTTGTGCGGGTTGTGGTTTTGTGACCTGCTGAAATTAAAGATACTGTACAACTGCACGTTAATTCGTCTTCGTAGTATATTGCTACCCGCAAAACTCAATACCATTGTGCTCTGAGGCGCTAAAGCGCCTACGTACAATGGTTGTCGATAGTACGATTCGATTCAACGACAGGATGGATGGTCCAAGCGTGAGTCTCGGCAGCAAACTATCCGATGCAAAGGTCTCCTTTGCGATATTTAAGCGCGACATTAAGCGACTGCTCGTGAACCCCGTCGCCTTAGTGGTTACCATCGGCGTGTGCGTTATTCCCTCGCTGTATGCCTGGTACAACATCGTGGCCAACTGGGATCCGTACGGAAACACCCAGGGTATCAAGATTGCCATCGCCAACAACGATCAGGGCACCCAAAACGACCTGGTGGGCGAGCTCAACGCGGGCGACAAGGTCGTCGATCGGCTCAAGGAGAACGATCAGCTGGGCTGGACCTTCGTCGATTCGGCGGCCGATGCCAAGGAGGGCGTCGAGAGCGGTGAGTACTATGCGGCCATCGTAATCCCCAAGAACTTCTCGGATAACCTGGTTTCGATGCTCGACGGCAACTACCATCAGCCCAAGCTTACGTACTACGTCAATGAGAAGAAGAGCGCCATTGCGCCCAAGGTTACCGACACCGGTGCAAGCACCATCGAGGAGCAGATCAACTCGGAATTTGTCTCCACAGTGGGCGAGACCGTTGCCAGCATCGCCAAGGATGCCGGGGTCGATTTAAAGGACAAGGCAACCCAGACTCAGAATTCGTTGGCTGGTTCGGTATCAGAGGCATCCGGTACCTTGGGTGAGGTGCGCGATTCGATTGGCGACATGAATGCCGCCATCGATAAGACGAGCGGTTCCATTGCCTCGGCTGATGCCGCGTTGGCGGGCCTGCAGGGTCAGACGCCCTCTCTAACGCAGGCAATCGCTCAGGGCAATGACCTGCTGGGCGAGGCGCGCGCTACGGCGGGCAACTCTGTCGCCTCGCTCTCCAAGGCACTCTCGGAAGGCAGCCTTGCGCTCACCAAGACGTCAGCCTCCGCGAACGCTGCGATTGGCAAGCTGACGGGCGCGGTCACATCTACGACCACCCGCATCGACAACTCGCTTGAGTCTCTCCAAGCGACGATCGACCACAATAAGGCCGTTATCGGGCACTTGGAAATTCTCGTTAATGACACGTCGACAGGTTCCAAGGAAATTGACGCGCGCATTGTATCGACCATCGATTTGCTCCGCGAGCAGAATGAAAAGCTTCAGAGCATCAAGGACGGTCTGTCTGCGCAGTCGAGCGCCATGGCGAATGACGCCGCGGCTGTCTCGGGCGCCAGCGACGCTATCAATAACGCAATCCAGACCGGTGCGACCAACCTTGGCCAGGCCCAGACGGACCTGGGTCAAAACGCGCTGTCGAAGGCTTCGAGCGCGCTTGATTCATTTGCCGCCGTCTCGGGTGATCTGACGGGAATCGTGTCTGGCCTCACGCCTACTATTGCAAGTGCGCGCGGTACACTTTCGCAACTCAACGCTACGCTCGGTCAGGCCAAGACCACGCTGTCCCAGACCGATGCCTCGCTTGCCAAGGTCCAGGACAAGCTTGCGACCGCCGCCAACGACATCGCGGCGCTACAGACCTCCGAGTCCATGGGCGAGCTGGCCGGCCTGATGGGCGTCGACGTCGATGACGTTGCAGACTTCATGGCATCTCCGGTCGAGCTGACCTCAAAGTCAATTTATCCGGTCAAGAGCTTTGGTTCGGGCATTGCCCCGTTCTATACCAATCTGGCGCTGTGGGTGGGCGGCTACGTGCTTATCGCCATCTACAAGCTCGAGGTCGACCGCGAAGGCATCGGCAGCTTTACCGCGCGTCAGGGCTACTTTGGCCGCTGGTTGCTCCTGGTGATCCTGGGCGCGTTCCAGGCCATCATCGTTACGGTAGGCGATCTGGTGATCGGCGTGCAGTGCGTCAGCCCGCTGCTGTTCGTGCTGGGCGGCATCGCCATCTCGTTCACCTACGTCAATATCATCTATGCGCTGTCCACCACGTTTAAGCATATCGGCAAGGCTATCGGCGTCATTCTCGTCATCGTGCAGATCCCGGGTTCGTCGGGCATGTACCCCATCGAGATGATGCCCGGCTTCTTCCAGTGGCTGCACCCGCTGCTGCCCTTTACCTACGGCATCAATCTGCTGCGCGAGACGGTCGGCGGCATGTATTCGTTCAACTACCTGTTTAACCTGTGCATTCTGGGCGTGTTCTTGATCGTGGCGCTCTTTATCGGCCTGCAGCTGCGTCCGCTGCTGCTCAACCTTAACCTGCTCTTTGATAAACAGCTTTCCACGACCGGTATGATGATTTGCGAGTCCAACGACCTGCCGCGCCAGCGCTACTCGCTGCGCACGGCCATGCGTGTCATGCTCGATTCCGATTCGTACCGTCGCGAACTGCTCGATCATGCGGTCGCCTTTGAACATCGCTACCCGTACTACATCAAGGGCGGTTTTGCCGCCGTGGTGGGCGTTCAGGTCCTGCTCTTTGTCCTGTCGACGGTTCTCGATATCGACAATAACGGCAAGATCATCCTGCTTGTCATTTGGATCATCTCGGTTATTGCCATCTGCGGCTGGCTTATCAATATCGAATATATCCGTGCGAGCCTCAATACCCAGATGCGCATCTCGGCGCTTTCGGATGAGGACCTTCGTCGCGAGATGCGCGAGCACACGGCCGCCATTCCTGCCGCCCGCCACATGTTTGGTCTCAACGCCAGCGAGCGTGGTGCCAAGGGCGGCGATCAGTCCACGGGCCGCTTGCCGCATATCGGCTCGCACCATAAATCTCAGGGCAGCGACAACACAGCCATAAATGATGGAGATACTGCCCCGTTCGGCAAGCACTCCAAAGGAGGTGAGGCATAAATGAAGAACATCCTGCATCTGTTTAGGCGCGATGTCCAAAACGTGTCTCGCTCCGTGATCGGCTTGATTGTCGTGATGGGCCTCATTATCGTGCCGTGCCTGTACGCGTGGTTTAACATCGCCGGCAGCTGGGATCCGTACGGCAACACCGGCAATCTTAAGATTGCCGTGGTCAACACCGATGAGGGTTACGAGAGCGATCTGATCCCCGTCGAGGTTAACGTGGGCGAAAACGTGACCGCCACCCTACGTGGCAACGAGAGCTTCGATTGGGTTGTGCTTAACGATCGCGAAAAGGCTATCGAGGGCGTTAAGTCGGGCGCGTACTATGCTGCCGTCGTTATTCCCAAAACGTTTAGCGCTGACATGATGACGCTTTTCTCGACCGACGTGAAACACGCCGATATCGAGTTTTACGAGAACCAGAAGGCCAACGCCATCGCGCAGATCGTGACCGAGAAGGGTTCGAGCGCCGTTCAGAACCAGGTTAACGAATCTTTTACCGAGACCATTACGAGCATCGGTCTTAAGACGGTGTCCAGCCTGCTCGATTACATGAGCACCGACCAGGTCAGCAACTTTATCGCCAACCTGTCCTCGACGCTCGGCGATTCGATTGAGGACCTGCAAGACGTTCAGGCTAATGCTTCGTCGCTCGCGGGCATTTTGAGCTCTACGTCCGATTCGCTGACGTCGGCGAGCGGTATGCTCCAGCAGACGGGTACGGTCGATGAGTCGACCAAGCAGTTGATGGAGCATGCCAAGAGCGGCATGAGCGATTCCAAAGAAGCGCTGAAGGCCGCCAACGACGCCATCAACGCCGCGATTGACGGAAGCGCGGGCTCGTTCGACAACGTGTCCGCCGAGCTTGCGAAGGCATTCGATGCCGCGAATCAGCATGTCTACCTTACGGTGTCTCAGCTCAACGATGCCGCGGCGGCGCTCAATACGCGCGCCAAGGATATCGATGAGATGGCCGATCAGCTCCGCAGCCTTGCCGACCAGGTGAGCGATGAGAATTTGAAGGGCGGCCTCAAGTCCGCCGCGACGTCGCTGGACAGAATCGCCGTTGAGTACCGCAACAATGCCGAGGATCTGGCGGCCACCGCGAAGTCTCTCTCCGATAGCATGGCCGAGGTCAACAACTCGCGTGCCGAGGTCGATCAGGCTATCGCCGATGCCAAGGCCGGTATCGCGGGTGCCAAATCCGATTACGATTCCACGTTCTCGGTTAAGGCCAAGGAGCTCAAGAAGACCGTCTCGGGGGTTCTGGATTCACTGAATGGTATTTCGGGCGATCTGGATAGTGCCGTAGACGACCTGACCGACGCATCCGGTTCGCTGGCAAAGGGCCTCTCTAAGGCTGCAAAGCTGGTCAACAAGGCTTCCGATCAGCTGGGCGAGGCGTCGGACAAGATCAGCGCGTTTAAGGACGAGCTCGACGGCGCCTTGATGTCGGATGACCTCGCTACGATCAAGACGATGATCGGCAATGATCCCGAGGGTCTGGCCGTGTCGCTTTCCGGCCCCGTCGCGCTCGACCGCAAGCCGGTCTATCCGATTCGCAATTACGGTTCGGCCATGGCGCCGTTCTACACGATTCTGTCGCTATGGGTCGGCTCGATCGTACTGGCGGCCATGATGAAGGTCTCGGTTGACGATGAGCTCATCAACGAGCTCATCCCCGTGCGCCTGCACGAGATCTACCTGGGTCGTTACCTGTTCTTTGGCGGTTTGGCCCTGCTACAGGCGACGCTCGTGTGCGCGGGCGACATCCTGTTCTTTGGCATTCAGTGCGACAACCCGCTGCAGTTTGTGTTGGCGGGCTGGGTCGCGAGTCTCGTGTTCTCCAATATCGTCTACACGCTTACGGTGTCGTTTGGCGATATCGGCAAGGCGCTCGCTGTCGTGCTGTTGGTCATGCAGGTCGGTGGTTCGGGCGGCACATTCCCCATCGAGATGACCGGCCCTGTGTTCCAGGCGATCTATCCGTTCTTGCCGTTCACTCACGGTATCAACGCCATGCATGCCGCCATGGCTGGCGCCTACCATATGGAGTACTGGGTTGAGCTGGGTATTCTGGCGAGCTATCTGGTTCCGTCGCTAGCCCTGGGCGTCGTCTTCCGCCGTCCGGTCATCAAAGCCAACGACTGGATTATCGAAAAGCTGGAGTCGACAAAGCTAATTTGATGCGGCAGCGTTAACGCTGATGCAGCGTCGGCCGGTCCGCCGTTCGGTAGAACGGCGGAACAAAACGCTTTAGCGGGCTGGATTGCGTGGGTTGCTTGGTTGTTGCTACAGTAGCGGGGCGTGCCGGGGGTCCGGTGCGCCCCGTTTTTATTTGACCATGAGGCGGCACGCAGCCATACGCGTGCGGACACCACGCCCAGATTGAGTGTGAGGATGTTCCATGGCCCAATACGCTGCCAACGAAATCGAAAACTTGCCCGATAGCCCTGTAGCCCGCGAAGACCTGGGTGCCGGTGGTGTCTCTCGCGGCGCCGGCGCACGCTCCCCGCTGTTCTGGAAAGTTTTGCTACTTTCGGTGGCGGTCATCTGGGGCTACTCCTTTACCACTATGAAGGATGCACTCGGCACCATTCCGGTGTTCGAGCTGCTCTATGTACGCTTTCTGCCTGCAGCGTTGGTCATGTTTGCCGTCTTCCACAAGCGCATCACTGCACATTTCAACGCTCGCAATCTGATCGTTGGTCTGAGTATGGGCGTGCTCATGTGGGCGGCCTATGCGTTGCAGACGGTCGGTCTGGCATATACTACGGCGGGCAAGAATGCTTTTTTGACGGGCACGTATTGCATCCTCGTGCCGTTCGCGAGCTATTTTCTGAGCGGAGAAAAACTCACCCGTTATAACCTGGGCGCGGCACTGCTGTGCTTGGCGGGCATTGGCTTGGTGGCGCTCGATAGCGTCGAGTTCAACATCGGTGACGTCATTACGCTGGCAGGCGCGGTCTTCTTCGCCATCCAGATGGCGGTGACCGCCAAGTACGGTCGCAAAATGGACATCAACGTTATCACGTTTTGGATGTTTGTGGGCAACGGCGTGCTGAGCCTGGTTTCGTCGCTGTTATTCGAGACCCAGGCGCCTCTGTCCGTGTGGACGCCGAACTTTATCGGTGTGATGGCGTTTCTCTCGGTGGGCTGCACATGCGTGGCTCTGCTCATCCAAAACGTCGGCCTGGCGCATGTCCCGGCTTCGACGGGCTCACTGCTCCTTTCGATGGAGTCGCCTTCGGGCGTGTTGTTTTCGGTGCTGCTGATGGGGGAGGCGCTCACCTCGCGCCTACTCGCCGGCTTCGTGCTTATCTTCCTGTCGATTATCTTGAGTGAGACTCACTTCGATTTTTTGCGCAAAAAGCCGCGCCCGCAATTGTAAACAACTTGTTGCGCCGCCCTCCCGGGGCGGCATTTTTTATGCGTCGCCCTTAAAGTTGTACCTTGCACTTTATGCTATCAAAGTGCTTGCTGCAAAAACGTTACTGGAGGGCATCTATGGCACCAGCTTTGTCCGATTTTCAACCGCAACCAGCGCCCAAGGCTACCGCAGCGGCGCAGGCCGCTATCGGTGACGGTCTTGTTGCAGAAGCTCAGACTTTTGCAGACGAGCTTGCTGTGTGGCGACACGATCTACACCAGATGCCCGAGCTGGGTAACAACCTTCCGCAGACGTCCGCCTTTATCCAGGCGCGTCTGGACGAGATGGATATTCCCTATGCCGTGCTTGTTGACGGCTCCTGTGTCGTTGGCCTTATCGGTGCCGGCGCGGCAGCTGCTGCTCGGGGTAACGGTACGTGCACGGACAAGCAGGCCGGTACGGTCATCATGCTCCGCGGCGACATGGATGCCCTGCCCGTTGCCGAGGAATCCGGCGAGCCCTTTGCATCCACCAATGGCTGCATGCATGCTTGCGGTCACGATATGCACGCGACGGCGCTGCTTGGTGCGGCTCGTATGCTCAAGGCCCGCGAGTCCGAGCTTCTCGACGCCAACGCCACGGTTAAGTTGCTGTTCCAGCCGGGCGAGGAAACCTTTGAGGGTGCCCGTGCCGCCATCGTCGACGGTCTGCTGCAGAACCCATGCCCTCAGGCGGCTTTTGCCATGCATGTTAACAGCCAATCGCCGCTCGGCCTGGTGCTCTATGGGAGTCCGGCGCTTTCGGGCGTGTACGGTTTCCGCATCACGCTGCAGGGCAAGGGCGGCCATGGCTCGAGCCCCGAGATCTGCATCGACCCCATCACGGCCGGCGTCCATGTGCACCTGGCGCTTCAGGAGCTTATCGCTCGCGAAGTGCCGGCGGCCAAGGAGGTCGCACTGACCGTGGGTAAGTTTGCCGGTGGTCAAGCGGCCAACGTCATCCCAGATACCTGCGTGCTCGAAGGCACGCTGCGCGGCTTTGACGTTGAGCTCATGGAGCACCTCAAGGAGCGTATCGCCGAGGTCGTCAACGGCGTGGCCGCAACGTATCGCACGTCGGCCACCATCGAGACGCTCTCGGATGTTCCCCCGCTCGTGCTCGATGACGACGTGACCCAGGCTTCGCTTGGCTACGTGGGTGCGACGCTGCCCAAGGCCACCTTCCTGCCGCTGTTCCATGCCATGGCGAGCGAGGACTTTGCGCTTATCTCGAGTGAGATACCGAGCGCATACTTTACGATCGGCGCGGCTGTGACCGATACGGACGAACACTTTGCCCAGCATCATCCCAAGGCGCGCTTTAACGATGCCGAGCTGCCACTTGGTGCCGCGGCTTACACGGCGGTCGCTTTGGGCTATATCGCCGACCACCGGTAGTACCCAACCTTGCCTTTCAAGCCTGCGGGCATGGCCATAAGGCCTATGCCCTTGTCTTTCAAGGCAATCTTGGGCACTACCGGCGCCCGGCGCCGGCCATTCGTTTGTTAAATAAGGAGCAGTATGCCCCAGCAGCGTAAGTTCTTCCCCGGCTGGCTCGTGGTGACCTCCGGCTTCGTGATTATGGCCACGTGCTACACGATTTTCGTCAACTGCATGAGCCTGTTCCAGCCGCTGATCGTCAGCGACCTGGGCATTTCCCTTGCGCAGTACAACATCTCCAACGCTATCTCCACCGTGGTGAGCGTCGTGGGTTCGCTCGTTATCGGCCATGTTGCCGATAAGGTGAGTGGCCGCGTATTGGGCTCGCTCACCGTTATCGCTACCTCGGCGGTGCTCGCGGGCATGAGCTTTGTGGGTGAGCTGTGGCAGGTCTACGTGCTCTTTGCCGTCTCGGGCTGCTTCGCTGTGGCCTCGACCCGCCTGCTCATCAGCCTTGTGACTGCCAACTGGTTTACGGCCAAGCGCGGCCTTGCCATTTCCATCGCACTTTCGGGCTCGGGCTTTGGCGGAGCCATTCTCTCGCCGATCGTGAGCTCGCTTATCGTGAGTGTGGGCTGGCGCTCTGCGTTCCTGGTACTCGCTGCCGTCTGCATTGTGGCGGCACTGCCCATCACGGCCTATTCCTTCCGCACCAAGCCTTCCGAGATCGGCCTTAAGCCGCTCGGCGAGAACCCGGGCGATCCGTCCGTCTCGACGGCTGGCGACAAGGACGAGCACACGGCGCCCGAGGTTAGCGTCGGCTGGTCTCGTATCAAGAAGAGCCCGGCGTTTTGGCTGCTTGTCGTCGCCTTCCTCTTTATGGGCTTGGTCAATGGCGCCATCCTGCCCAACCAGGTTACCAACATGACGAGTGTTACCGTCAACGGTGCCAAGATCGTCACGGGCGGCCACGATCCCCTGTGGGCGGGCACCGTGCTTTCGGCCTACATGGTTACCGTCGTTATTGCCAAGATTTCGCTCGGTGCGATCTATGACCGCTTTGGCCTGCGCTTTGGCAATATCCTTGGCTCCGTTGCGTGCATTATCGCCTGCGTGGCGCTGTGCTTCCCGACGACGGACCTCGGTCCTATAGTCGCCGCTGTGAGCTTTGGTATCGGAACGTGCATGGGCACCATCACGCCCACGATCGCGGCTTCAAGCAGTTTGGCATGGCCGACCTTGGTAAGGTCACGGGAACCATCACCTCGCTCGAGATGGTCGGCGGCACCGTAGGTGCCATTGTCTCGGGCGTGCTGTTCGATGCCACGGGCTCCTTTGCGAGCACCTGGATCGTGTGCCTGGCGTGCTCCGTGGTTATGCTCGTGTTCCTGCTGGCATCCGAGCCCATCGCCGCCAAGCTGCGCGCGAGCGTGGCGGGGGAGTAGACGTCCGTCGCTCTTTTCTGTTCGCCCCGTTCTGTCCGTGGCCGCCCTGGAAGCCGAATGGATGCTCGTACCATCATTCGGTTTCCAAGGCGGCCACGGGCCTACGAATGATCCGTTTTCCTCCGTCCCCAACAGATCATGTGACCCGAAGGGGTCGGAGGAAAGCGGACCGGCTGTCGCGGCGGCGCGTCTGGCCGAACGAGTCCCCATACCCTCGTTCGGCCAGACGCGCCGCCGCGTTGCTGCTTTGTGCCGTATAATGACCGTTACCTATGACGCGATACAAAAGAAAGGTGTTTGCCCATGCAGGCACAGAAGGCGGAGGGAACCCGCGACCTTATCGGCGCCGAGATGCGCGCCTGGCAAAAGATGCAGCAGATTGCGGCCGGCGTGTTCGAGCCGTTTGGTTTTAAGCCCATCGAGACGCCCGCGATCGAGCAGGTGGACGTGTTTGTCCACGGTATCGGCCAGTCGACCGACGTCGTGCGCAAGGAAATGTTCCGTGTGTTCAGCGGTGCCAACCTGGAGCGCGTCTTTACCGAGGGCACCGACACCAAACTCAAGCCCAAGCAGCGCCTGGCACTTCGCCCCGAGGGCACGGCCGGCGTGGTGCGCGCCGTCGTCGAGAACAACCTGGTGCCCCAGGGCTCCACGCCGTTTAAGGCGTACTACGCCGAGGCCATGTTCCGCGGCGAGCGTCCCCAGAAGGGCCGCCTGCGCCAGTTCCACCAGGTGGGCATCGAGTGGCTCGGCGCTCCCGATCCGGCGGCAGACGCCGAGTGCATCATTATGCTCATGGAGTTTTACAAGCGCCTGGGCTTCGATCTTTCCAAGCTTCGTCTGCTCATTAACTCGATGGGCGACGCTCAGTGCCGTCCGGCTTACCGCGAGCAAGTCAAGCAGTTTATCCTCGATCACGCAGACGAGATGTGCGATGAGTGCCGCGAGCGCGCCGAGCTCAACCCGCTGCGTGCCTTTGACTGCAAGAACGACCACTGCCGCGAGATCATGGCCGAGGCTCCGCTGATGGGTGACAACCTGTGCGATGAGTGCCGCGAGCACTACGAGCAAGTCAAGCGCTATCTGGATGCCGCCGGTATCGAGTATGTCGAGGATCCCACCTTGGTGCGCGGCCTGGACTACTACACCCGTACTGTCTTTGAGGTCGAGGCCCCTGGCGCCGGCGTCGGCTCCATCGGCGGCGGCGGCCGCTACGATGGCCTCGTCGAGCTCGAGGGCGGCAAGCCCACGGCAGGCGTCGGCTTCGCCGTCGGTTTTGAGCGCGCCCTGCTGGCCCTGCAGGCCTTTGGCAGCGACCTGGGTGCCGAGGAGGTCCCGTGCGTCTACGTCGCCAATGCCGGCAAGGAGCTGCGTCAGAACGTCTTTACCATTACGCAGCAGCTTCGCGCCGCAGGGATTGTGACCGAGGCCGACTATCAGGGCCGTTCGCTCAAGGCCCAGTTTAAGCAGGCCGATAAGGTAGGCGCCAAGCTCATCCTGGTCCTGGGCGGCGACGAGCTTGCCGCCGGCAAGGTCAAGGTGCGCGACATGCAGAGCCATGACGAGGTTCTCGTCGATCTGGCCAACGTCGTCGAGGCGGTTCGCGAGCGTCTGTAGCGCATGATTTTTGAGCTGCGGACCCGCTAACATGTCCCGCTCGCGACGAGCTATTGTTACGGGGGTGTTTCGCATTTATGCGGAATGCCCTCGCTTGCATATGCCGCCCACCGAGAAATACGACCATTTGGGGCAAAAACCCTTGCAATGCAGAAAATACTTTTGTGTGGTAAAGCGCAATCAGTGTCGAAAGTATTTCTCAAGCGCCTATAATGAATACCGCATGTTACGTGCATAGAAGGAGGAATGGGAGGAAACGTGGCTGAGAACCTAAGCAACCAGTCTGTACCCGAAGCCGCGGCGCGCGTCGCTGCCGTGGTCAACCGCCTCGTTAACCGAATCGGCTCGAATGCCGAGTCCAGGGAGCGTCTCGCCGAGATCGAGATCCCCGAGGAGCTGCGCGATAATCTGGCGCTGTTCCTGCGCCTGGAACGTCGTGTGCTTAGCGAGTATGATCCCGAGATCGCGGACCTGTTCGACAAGATTTTGACAGCCGAGATTGTGGTCAATGCTGGCAACCCCGGTAGCCGCGCTGCCGACGAGTCCGTTGACGAACAGGGCGTGCCCACTGCCGACGAGCCCACCGCCGTGGCGTTTCGCGAAGTCGTCGATTTGATTGACAGCCTGCCGCTTGATAAGCAGCAGGTCATCGTTCGCGCCTTTACGAGCTTCTTCCACTTGGCAAACCTGTCGGAGGAGAACTACCGTGTGGCGCAGCTGCGCGAGCGCGAGGCCGGTGCGTCGACCGATACCGAGGTCGATCCCGCCAACGAACTCACCGTCGCCTATCACCAGTTGGTAAACGAGATGGGCGTCGAGGGTGCCAATGAGCTGCTCGGCAAGCTCGAGTTCCACCCTGTCTTTACCGCACATCCCACCGAGGCCCGTCGTAAGGCCGTCGAGGGCAAGATTCGCCGTATCTCCAACCTGCTGGAGGAGCGTCCGCGTTTGGGCGGCTCCGACCTGGTGGAGAACGAGCGCCATATGCTGCAGGAGATCGACGCCCTGGTGCGTACGAGCCCCATCGCGCTCAAGAAGCCCACGCCGGTCGAGGAAGCCGATACCATCATCGACATCTTCGATAACACGCTGTTCGACGTTATCCCCGTCATCTACCGTCGTTTTGACGACTGGGTGCTGGGCGACAAGGCCGGTACCGTGCCGCCGCTGTGCCCGGCGTTCTTCCATCCCGGCAGCTGGATCGGCTCCGACCGCGACGGCAACCCCAACGTCACCGCCAAGGTGAGCCGCGAAGTCGCCGCCAAGTACTTCACTCACATGGTGCTCAAGCTCGAGGACAAGTGCCGCCGCATCGGCCACAACCTCACGCTCGAGGCCACCTACAGCAAGCCTTCTGCCGAGCTCATTAACCTGTGGAACCATCAGGTCGAGATGAGCCCTCGTTACACGGCCCGCGCCGAGCTGATCTCCGAGCACGAGCCGCATCGCGCCGTCATGCTCATCATGGCCGACCGCCTGAACGCCACCGTGCGCCGCATCACCGACACCATGTACCACAGCGCCGACGAGTTCCTGGATGACCTGCGCGTCGTCCAGCGTTCGCTTGCTGCCTGCGGTGCCGTCCGTGCCGCCTACGGTCCGGTCCAAACCATCATCTGGCAGGTCGAGTCCTTCGGCTTCCATATGGTCGAGATGGAGTTCCGTCAGCACTCCGTGGTGCACGCCCGCGCCCTCAAGGATATCCACGAGAACGGTATCCATGGTGACCTGCAGCCCATGACGCGCGAGGTCATCGACACCTTCCGTGCCATCGGTTCCATCCAAAAGCGCTACGGCAAGAAGATGGCACACCGCTACATCATCTCGTTTACCAAGAGTGCCCAGCATGTGGCCGACGTCTTTGAGCTGGCCCACCTGTCCTTCGCACACGAGGAAGACGTTCCCGAGCTCGACGTGATCCCGCTGTTCGAGCAGCTCGAGGACCTCGAGGGCTGCGTTGACGTGCTCGACCAGATGCTTACGCTGCCCGTGGTGCAAAAGCGCCTTGCCCAGACCAACCGCCGCATGGAGGTCATGCTGGGCTATTCCGACTCTTCCAAGGATGCCGGTCCTACCACGGCCATGCTCGCGCTGCACTCCGCGCAGGAGCGCATCGCCAAGTGGGCAGAGAAGAACGATATCGACCTGGTGCTCATGCACGGTCGCGGCGGTGCCGTGGGCCGTGGCGGCGGCCCGGCCAACAAGGCCGTGCTGGCGCAGCCCAAGGGTTCGGTCAACTGCTTCTTTAAGCTCACCGAGCAGGGCGAAGTCATCTTTGCCCGTTACGGCAACCGCACGCTGGCTCAGCGCCATGTTGAGTCCGTTGCCGCCGCAACGCTTTTGCAGTCGGCCCCGAGTGTCGAGAAGACCAACACCGAGACCACGCAGAAGTTCTGGGATATGGCCGAGAAGCTCAACACTGCAAGCCACGAACGCTATCTGGACCTGCTGAACACCGAGGACTTTACACCGTGGTTCTCGACCGTGACGCCGCTGACCGAGGTCGGTCTGCTGCCGATCGGCTCGCGTCCCGCCAAGCGCGGTCTGGGCGCCAAGTCGCTCGATGACCTGCGTACCATCCCGTGGATCTTCAGCTGGAGCCAGGCGCGCATTAACCTGGCCGCTTGGTACGGTCTGGGCACCGCCTGCGAGCAGCTTGGCGATCTTGACCAGCTCAAGGCTGCCTACCAGGAGTGGCCGTTCTTCCGCACCTTTATCGACAACATCGAGATGTCGATCGCCAAGACCGACCAGCGCATCGCCAAGATGTATCTGCACCTGGGCGACCGCCAGGATCTGTCCGAGAAGGTCTTTACCGAGATGCAGCTCACGCGTAAGTGGGTCCTTGCCATCGTCGGTGACGAGTGGCCGCTGCAGCGCCGTCGCGTGCTCGGCTGCGCCGTCCGTGTACGTAACCCCTACGTCGACGCCCTGTCCATCGCCCAGGTCCGCGCCCTTCGCGAGGTGCGTATGAACCAGGACGAGATGGCCGAGGAGAAGAAGGCCGAGTACATGAGCCTGATTCTTTCGACTGTGACCGGCGTCTCGGCAGGACTGCAGAACACGGGGTAATCGATAGCCCTGTGGCTCTCACCGGGACCCGATGGGTCTCCCTCTGAATGCGTCCTCGCACTTGAAGCCCCCTTATCCTGCTCCTTCGGAGCTGCGGATAAGGGGGCTTCGTGCTGCGGAATGCATTCAGAGGGAGACCCATCGGGTCCCTTCGTCCTCGGTCTTCTGGGATTAAAGCTGAGGAGAAGAATGGCGCGCTTCGCGCGTTTTGGATGGGGTCTGTCCCGGTGGCGCGTTTGGCGCTTCGCGCCTCGCGTCTTATCGATTGGGATTGAGATGCATGTGGCGCTTCTCGCCTTACGACTGTAGCGGCCGCGGTCCCGTTTGGGATCGCGGCCGTTTTGTTATGGGGCAAATATGAACGTTGTGTTAATGAGTCGGTGGACGGTGGTGTTTTTCGGTGAGCGGCGTATCCTTCCAACGGTTTATCTAGTGTGTCAGTTGAAAAGGAAGAGAGCGCTCGTCATTGTTTGAATGTGAACTGCCGTTTGACCACAAGACGTTGCATCTGGAGCTCGAGGATAAGAACTTCTCGGGTGTGATGGAAGGTCATCAAAACGAGTTTAAGACCACGAAATCGCAGGAAGAGCTGGTAGAGGAGTCGCTTGCCAATCCTTATGGCTCGCCTTCGCTCGAGGAGCTTTGTGCTGGCAAGAAGGATATCGTCATCATTAGCTCCGATCATACGCGTCCCGTTCCCTCGCGTGTGACGATGCCTATTCTGCTGCATCACATCCATTCTGCTGCGCCCGAGGCTCGCGTGCGTATTCTGGTTGCTACGGGTATGCATCGTCCGTCGACGCACGAGGAGCTCGTCAACAAGTACGGCGAGGAGATCGTTGCCAACGAGGAAATCGTTATGCACGTCGCGACCGATGACAGCATGATGAAAAAGATCGGCACCCTGCCTTCTGGCGGCGAGTGCATCATCAACAAGATTGCTGCCGATTGCGATCTGCTGCTTGCCGAGGGCTTTATTGAGCCGCACTTCTTTGCCGGTTTCTCTGGTAGCCGCAAGTCCGTCCTGCCTGGTATCGCCAGCTACAAGACCATCATGTACAACCACAACGGTCAGTTTGTGAACGATTCCCATTCGCGTGCCGGCAACCTGTGCCACAACCACGTGAGCGAGGACATGTTTGCCGCTGCCGAGATGGCTCACCATGCCTTTGTGCTCAACGTGGTGCTCAACGGCAAGCACGAGGTCATCGGCTCCTTTGCCGGCGACATCCACAAGGCGCACGAGGCTGGCTGCGAGTTCGTGAAGAGCCTTGCCGGCGTTGAGCCCGTCGAGTGCGAGATTGCCATTACCACCAACGGCGGCTACCCGCTCGACCAGAACATCTATCAGGCCGTGAAGGGCATGTGCTCTGCCGAGGCTACGCTTCCCGAGGGCGGCGTGATCATCGATGTCGCCGGTTGTGCCGACGGTCACGGTGGCGAGGGCTTTTATCACAACATCGCCGACAATGATCCGGCAGAGTTTGAGCGCGCCTGCATCGACCGTCCTAAGGACGAGACCCTGCCCGACCAGTGGACGAGCCAGATCTTTGCCCGCATCCTGGCGCATCACCCTGTGATCATGGTTACCGACCTGTGCGATCACCAGATGATCAAGGATATGCACATGACGCCGGTTAACACCCTCGATGAGGCGCTCAAGCTCGCCTTTGAGATGAAGGGTGCCGATGCCAAGGTGGCCGTCATTCCCGATGGCCTGGGCGTTGTCGTCGCACAGCACTAGTACGCGGCCTAAACGAATCGTTTATAACCGACAAGAAAGATAAGGTTTTATGCTTACCAAACTCCTCTGCGAATTCGGCGCAACGGCCCTCATGATCATCTTTGGCGTGGGCGTGCACTGCGATACCGTGCTTAAGGGCACCAAGTATCAGGGCTCCGGCCACATGTTTGCCATCACCACCTGGTCTTTTGGCATCTCGGTCGCCTTGTTTATCTTTGGCGGCGCCGTGTGCATGAACCCCGCCATGGTGCTTGCCCAGTGCATCGTGGGCCTGGTGCCGTGGAGCAGCTGCATCCCCTTCATGATTGCCGATATGCTCGGCGGCTTTGTGGGCGCCGTGATCGCGTGGTTGATGTATGCCGATGAGTTCAAGGCTTCCGACGGCGTCGTCGACCCTATTGCCCAGCGCAACATCTTCTCGACCAACCCCACCACCGAGGGCACCAACTATGCCCGCAACTTCTTCTGCGAGGCTATCTGCACCTTTGTGTTCATCAGCGCCATCCTGGCTACCGCTAGCCGTGCCGGCGAGAACGTTTTGATGCTCGCTATCTGCGTCGGTCTGATCGTTTGGGCTGTTGGCATGGGCATGGGCGGCATCACCGGCTTCGCCATGAACCAGGCTCGTGACCTTGGTCCTCGCATGGCCTATCAGGTGCTGCCGATTAAGAACAAGGCTGACAACAACTGGAAGTACGGCCTGCTTGTTCCTGGCATCGCACCGTTTATCGGTGCCGCTCTGGCCGCGCTGTTTGTGCATGGTTTCTTGGGCATGTTCTAGTCCAAGACAATTGATATAACGCCCGGGTCCGGCATAGGTTAACTTTTCGCCGCGTCCTCGGACATGCAAGAAGCTCCCGCTGCGCACTTCGTGCGGCGGGAGCTTCTTGCGTCCTGCGGAGTGCGGCGGAAAGTTAACCTATGCCGGACCCTGCGGGAATCCAGTTGTGTTCGAACAAGCAACCAACATATATATCTGAATTTGGATGTGGTGGGCACTTTGTTGTTAGGCGCTTTGAGGTGCGAGTGACACTTTGGGATGCGTGGTGCCCTGGGTTGGGGCGATACTTTGGGATGAGGTGCTTACTTACTTAGTTGAAGAGGGGTTTTATGGCTGATAGGTAGTCTTTGGCTACGTCGGCTTTGTCTGCTTGGAAGTTGTGCCAGGCCCACCATTGGACCATTCCTACGAAGCTTGAGGCTATGTGGTGTAGTAAGAAGCTGCGGTCCATGGTGCTGGCGGGGCCTGCGGGGTCGGCGGGGACGGTTTCGGCTGCGCGCGACATGATGGTCTTGCGTAAGCAGTCGGCGAAGACGCGGGAGCCGGCGCCGGCTACGAGGGCTCGAACGCCCTGACGGCGTTCCCAGAGGTTGTTGAGGATATGCTCGACTTGCACGAGTGGGTCGTCGAGCGGCGTACCATCGTCGTCGAGGGCGTGGGTGCAGATGTCGCTCACGAGCTCGGACAGTAGGTCGTCTTTGCTCTTAAAGAGGCCGTAGAATGTCGCGCGGCCTACGTGAGCGCGCGCGATGATGTCGCCGACGGTAATCTTGCCGTAGTCCACTTCGCGTAGCAGCTCGGAGAACGCCGCAACGATGGCAGCGCGGCTTTTTTCTTTGCGGGCATCCATGGCTATGCATCCACGTGAACGAGCAGACAACGGAGCGTGCCGGAGCAACCCTCGTAGGGGCGCTTACCGGCGCCGTAGCCGACGGCCTCGATGCGGTAGCGGGCCGGTAGGTGCTCGGACGTGCGCAGTGCGGCGACGATGGCGGCGCCCGTGGGCGTCACGAGCTCGCCGGCGACCGGTGCGGGCGTGAGGGCGATATTGCCTGCTTGGCATAGGTTGACGACGGCGGGCACCGGGATGGGCATAAGGCCGTGGGCACAGTGGATGGTGCCGTGACCCTCGGAGAGCGACTCGACGACAATGTCCTCGATACCCAGGTCATCGAGACAGATGGCGACCGAGCAGATGTCGACGATGGAGTCGATGGCGCCTACCTCGTGGAACATGACGGTCTCGGGCGTTTTGCCGTGGGCCTTGGCCTCGGCGGCGGCGAGCGCGGTAAAGATGGCGAGCGCGCGGCGCTTGGCGCCATCGCTTAACTGCGAGCCATCGATGATGGCGGTGACATCCGCCAAAGAACGGTGGTGATGGTGGTGGGTGTGGTGATGATCTTCGTGCTCATGGGCGTGGTCCTCATGGTCGTGCTCATGGCAGTGCTCGTGTTCGTGCCCGCCATGATCATGATGGTGATGCTCATGCTCATGCCCGTGCTCGTGCTCGTGCGTGTGCTCGACAGCTGTTTCGTTGCCGTAGAGCCAGGCCATATCGTGGTCGTGGTTCTCGAGTCCCTCTGCAAGCTGGACGTCGAAATCGCAGGCGTCGATGCCATGCTTGTTTGCACGCGTGACGGCGATCGTAAAGCCGTCGACCGGCAGTGTGGCGAGCTGTTCGCGCAGGTGCTCCTCGCTGGCGCCCAGATCGAGCAGGGCCGCGACGGTCATATCGCCGCTGATGCCTGAGGTGCCGTCGATGATAAGCGTGTGCTGATGATTGGACATGGAATGCTCCTTAGCGGGCGCGGGGTGTGCCGGCGCTCAGATGATTGATAAGACTTGCCTGGTAGGCGGCGCCAAAGCCGTTGTCGATATTGACGACCGAAACGCCGCTGGCACAGGAGTTGAGCATGGCGAGCAGTGCAGCTACGCCACCAAAACTTGCGCCGTAGCCAACGCTGGTGGGAACGGCGATGACCGGACAGCTCACCAGACCGCCGATAACGCTCGCCAGTGCGCCCTCCATGCCGGCGATGGCGATGACCACCTGCGCCTGGGCAAGTTCCTCGGCATGCGCGAGCAGGCGGTGCAGGCCGGCGACACCTACGTCGTAGAGGCGGTCGACCTCGTTGCCATAGAATTCGGCCGTCAACGCGGCTTCCTCGGCGACGGGCAGGTCGCTCGTACCGGCGCAGGCGACAACGATGCGTCCGTTGCCGGTGGGGGAGGGCTTGCCGCCCGCGAGGGCGAGCTGGGCGTCCGGGACATATCCCAGGTCGATGCCGTTGCCGAGGAGCTTCGAGGCGCGGGCTGCCTTTTCGGCGTCCAGGCGCGTGACCAGGATGCGCACCTGGCCGGCATTGAGTAATGCTTTGATAATGGCGGCAATCTGCTCGGCGGTTTTACCGGCGCCGTAGACAACCTCGCCGGCTCCCTGGCGCACCCCGCGTGAAAGATCGAGCTGCGCAAGACCCAGATCGGCGGTTGGCGCCGTCTGGATGCGCGTGAGGGCGACTGCCGGGGTGACTGTTCCGTCGGCAACATCGCTCAGCAATTGCTCAAGATCTCGCTTATCCATATATGTTCCCTTCGACGGCGCAAAGTCTAGCACTCAAAGGGTATGTTTCCGAACACTAAGACAAAATTGTTCGGAAACTATAGGACAGACTGATTCTATTGTTAGAAGGATCGACTAGTCACGCAGGATGATGTCCATGGCGAGCATCAGGTTGCGCTCGTCGATGGCAAATGGGGCGGCTTCGCGCGTCTTGGGCTTGGCGCAAAACGCGATGCCCGTGCCCGCGGCCTGAATCATGGGGATGTCGTTTGCCCCGTCGCCAATAGCGACCGTGTGGGCCATATCGACACCGCACTCAACCGCCCAGTCCAGCAGCTGGATGAGCTTGGACTCCTTGGTCACAATGTCTGCCGCCAGCTTACCGGTGAGCTTGCCGTCCACGACCTCCAGGCGGTTAGCCAGGCAAAAGTCGATACCCGCGGCGGCCACGATCTTATCGGCGACCTCGTGGAAGCCGCCGCTTACCACGCCGACCTTCCAGCCCTTGCTGTGCGCCGAGCGCACAAGCTCCAGCGCGCCGGGGGTAAACGTCACGCGCTCAAAGGTGCGCTCGAACACGCTCTCATCCAAGCCGGCAAGCAGCCCCACGCGCTCCTCGAGTGCCTGCTTAAAGTCCAGTTCGCCGCGCATGGCGCGCTCAGTGATCTTCGCCACTTGCTCGCCTACGCCGGCCTCCTCGCCCAACAGGTCGATGACCTCCTGGTTGATGAGCGTGGAGTCGATATCCATAACAATGAGGCGTGCAGTCATGACGGGCCTTTCCAAGTGCTGTTTTATTGGGGCATATTGTCGCACGTGACGAGCGCGGGCGGGTGCCGCGGTGCGTCAATTGTTTCGTCTCCGTCAAGTCTTTGGGCAGGAGCTACTTTTCCGCGGCACATCGACACAGGTGCGATAAGATAAAACGCCATGTCTGGCTGCGCGGTTTACGCAGGCTGGGCAAATCTGTACGACGCCGCCCGGAACGACACGGGGCGGCACAGATCCATAAAGGAGGATCACTGGTATGAGCCAGACCCGTCCCATCGACGAGCATTCCATGCACACCCGTACCTGCGGCGAGCTTCGCCGCGAGAACGTGGGCGAAGAGGTCACCCTCACCGGTTGGGTGAGCCGTCGCCGCGACCACGGCGGCCTTATCTTCTGCGATCTTCGCGACCGCGAGGGCATCACGCAGCTCACCTTCGACCCCGAGCACTCCGACGGCGACGCCTTTAAGATCGCCGAGACCATGCGTCCCGAGTGGCCCATCAAGATCCATGGCGTCGTGCGCTCCCGTGGCGAGGAGACCACCAACACCAAGCTCGCGACCGGCGAGATCGAGGTCCTGACCGACCACGCCGAGGTTCTCAACACGTCCGTCACCCCGCCGTTCCAGATCGAGGACGGCATCGAGACCAGCGAGGACACCCGCCTGCGCTATCGCTATCTGGACCTCCGCCGTCCCGAGATGATGGCCAACCTCAAGCTGCGCTCCGACTTTACCTTTGCCATTCGCGAGGCGCTGCACAACCGTGAGTTCATGGAGGTCGAGACGCCCTCCCTGTTTAAGTCCACGCCCGAGGGCGCCCGCGACTTCATCGTTCCCAGCCGTATTCAGCCGGGCAACTTCTACGCCCTGCCGCAGTCCCCGCAGCTCCTGAAGCAGCTGCTTATGGTCGGTGGCGTCGAGCGCTACTATCAGGTTGCCAAGTGCTTCCGCGACGAGGACCTGCGTGCCGACCGTCAGCCCGAGTTCACTCAGGTCGATATCGAGATGTCCTTCGTGGACCAGAACGACGTTATGAGCGCGCTCGAAGAGGTCCTGGCCGATGCCTTCGGCCGCATGGGTGTCGAGATGCCCACGCCGCTGCGTCGCATGAACTACTGGGAGGCCATGGACACCTATGGCTCCGACAAGCCCGATACCCGCTATGGCATGCATCTGGTCGACCTGACCGACATCTTTGCCAACTCCAAGTTCAAGGTCTTTGCGACTGCCGCAAACGAGGAGGGCTCTGTCGTCAAGGCCATCAACGCCAAGGGCGCCGGTGCCTGGGCACGTGCCAAGATCGATAAGCTCGCCGGCGTGGCTTCCACGTTTGGCGCCAAGGGCCTGGCATGGATCGCCTTCCGCGAGGATGGCTCCATCAACAGCCCCATCGTCAAGTTCTTCTCGGACGAGGAGATGGCGGCTCTGCGCGAGCGCATGGACGTCGAGCCCGGCGACCTTGTGATGTTCGCCGCCGGCCCGCGCCTGCTCTCTGACGAGATCCTGGGCGGCATGCGTTCGCACATGGCCAACGCGCTCGAGATCAAGCGCGAGGGCCACGACTTCCTGTGGGTCGTCAACTTCCCGCTGTTCCATTGGGACGAGGATCGCAAGGCCTATGCTGCCGAGCACCAGCCCTTTACCCTGCCGACCGAGACCGACATCGCCAAGATCGAGGCCGATCCCCTGGCAGCCGGTTCGTGCACCTACGACTTTGTCATGGACGGCTTTGAGGCCGGCGGTGGCGGTATGCGTATCCACAACGCCGAGATGCAGATGTCCATGCTCAAGCTCCTGGGCTTTACCGAGGAGCGCGCCGAGTCTCAGTTTGGCTTCCTCATGGAGGCCCTCAAGTTTGGTGCGCCCCCGATGGGCGGTTTCGCTCTGGGCCTGGACCGCGTGTGCATGCTGCTTACCGGTTCCGACTCCATCCGCGACGTCATGGCGTTCCCCAAGACGGCCAGCGGCTCCGACCTTATGTCGGGCGCCCCGAGTGCCGTTTCCGGCGCCCAGCTCAAGGACGTCAGCCTGCGCCTGATGTAGGCAAGCGGCTACATATTGCCCGCAACGAGGGAAGGACGTGCGCCTTCCCTCGTTTTTTATACACCGAGATTGTGAGGGCATGGGATGACCGGGCGTCGCGGAAAGTGCATCCCGAAATCTGCATCCAGAACGGGTCGCGCTTTCCCAAAGGGGGTCCTCTGGGAAAGCGCGACCCAGAATTCGGCAAAATAATGGGGCACAGTTTCCGGTTGAGCTGTCTAACGGAAACTGTGCCCCAGAATGAGCGCTCAAAACGGGATAGGCTTTCCGCAACAACTGTCTGGCGGAAAGCCCGGCCCAGTTTCCTACAGTGAGTCTCTCTGGATCAGCTGCATGTGCATCACGGAGGTGGTGGGCTCGGCACCCTTGATCATGTCGAGCGCAATGTTGGCGGCCATGTGGCCTTCTTCTCGCAGGGGCTGGCGGACGGTCGTGAGCGCGGGGACGCAGCGCGTCGCAATCTCGTGATCGTCGAAGCCGACGACAGAAACGTCCGCAGGAACGGATAGGCCTGCCTCGTTGAGTGCGGTGATGACGCCAGCCGCGATACGGTCCGATCCGCAGAGCACGCCATCGAAAGCAATCTCGCGCGCGAGGATCTGGTGCATGGCCTGATAGCCGTCTCCGTTGTTCCAGCCGGTATAGATAACGTTTGCGTCTGGGAGGTCTTCGCCCAAGACGGCACGGTAGCCGCGCAGGCGGTCGACAACAGCGGGGTTGTCTTGCGGTCCCAACACGGCGACGATATCTTTGCGCCCGCGTTCCTTCATGGCGAGTGCCGCAAAGTGTCCGCCCTCTTCGTCGTCAGAGTAGACCGTCGAGAACACATCGCGATAGGGGTGGCCCTCGAGCTGGCCGCACAACACGGTGGGTACGCCCAGCTCGCGCAGCACCTCGAGCAGCTCACTGCCCTTGTAGGGGGAGACGTCGATCACGGCGTCGAACGAGCGGCGCTCAAAGTGCTCGCGTGCGCGGTTGCGCTCATGCGTAGAAGACGCCTGTAAGATAACGGGCAGATAGGACGACTCCGACAGTTCCTCGGTAATGCCGCTCAAAAACTCGCTATAGGTGGGGTCGCTGAAGAGTTCACTCAGGGGCTCGGTCACGAGCATGGCGATGATTTCCGTGCGCCCGACAGCGAGCGCTCGGCCACGAGCGTTGGGGACAAAATTGACTTCCTTGGCCGCCGCGCGGACGCGCCTTTTGGTTTCCTCGCTAATGCGGGGCGAATCGTTGAGAGCGCGCGATGCCGTGGAGCGCGACACGCCGGCAGCTGCGGCAACCTCGGCAAGCGTAGGTGCGGTGCGAACTGGTTGGGTCATGGCGTCTCCTGGAGAATGCGGTCGATGTTGTCGCTGATACGGGCTGGTGCGGATACAGCTTACTATAGCGCGTCTGAACAGCGTTCATGATATCCGGTGACCGGTGTCGTTTTGCAACCAAGCCGCAATCGAATACGTCTCGTATGGGTGAGATATCAGCGGGCGTGGCGGTTGCCTACGAGCTTAAGAACGATGTCTTGAGCTGAGTTTCGATACTCAGGGTGACATAAGTGTCGCGGTTGTACAACCGGTTGCACTATTAACCCGACCAAATCGACCGTTCAGCGGACAACCGGTTGCACAGTTTTTTGCATCGCCCGTAAGATAAGGACAACCGGTTGCACAAAGAAGCACTACGATGACGAAGGAGCATCACCATGGACGCCATTAACGATTGGGAAAACCAAGCGCTCACCCACAGGAACCGCCTGGCACCCCATGCGTACTTTATGGGTTATGAGGCCGCCGATCTCGCCGCTACGTACAGCCGCGAGCTGTCGCACGGATTTGTCCAGCTGTCCGGCTCGTGGCAGTTCCGCCTTTTTGAGGGCCCCGCGGCCGTCTCCAACGAAGCACTTTGCACGTACAAGCCCGAGTGGGATCACGTGGAGGTTCCGCACCTGTGGCAGGTAGACGGCTATGGCAACCTTGCCTACACCGACGAGGGTTTTCCGTTCCCGGTGGATCAGCCGTTCGTTCCCTCCGACGACCCTACGGGCGTCTACCAGCGCATCGTCAAACTTCCCGCCGTGCCTGCCGGCGCTCGCGAGATTATTCGCTTCGACGGTATCGAGAGCTACGGCGAGCTGTATGTCAACGGCAAGTTTATCGGCATGACCAAGGGTTCGCGCCTGTCCGCCGAGTTTGACGTGACCGACGCGCTCGTCGAGGGCGACAACCTGTTTGCGGTCAAGGTTCTGCAGTACAGCGATGGTAGCTACATCGAGGACCAGGACATGTGGTGGGCATCGGGCATCTTCCGCGATGTGTACCTCATGCAGCGTCCCGCCGCGCATCTGGTCGACTTTAGGTTCCGCACGCACCGCGAGGGCGATGCCGCTCTGATCACGCTCGATACGGTTGCCGAGGGCGCAAGTCGCGTCGTGTATACGCTCAGCGATGGCCAGAATGTGGTCGCTACGGGCGAGTGCGTCGACGGCCATGCCGAGTGCAGCGTTGCCGATGCCCACTTCTGGAACCCCGAGGACCCCTTCCTCTATGACCTTACGCTTGAGGTCTACGACGGCGACGAGGTCAGCGAGTACGTTCCGCATCGCCAAGGCCTTGCCGAGGTGACGGTCGAGGGCAATCATATCTACCTCAACGGCACCTACTTTAAGATGCATGGCGTCAACCGCCACGACCACGACGATCACAAGGGCCGCGCCGTGGGTCTCGAGCGCATGCGCCGCGACCTGGAGCTCATGAAGCAGCACAACATCAACGCGGTGCGCACGTCCCACTACGCCAACGATCCGCGCTTCTACGAGCTGTGCGACGAGTACGGCATCATGCTGGTCGCCGAGACCGATATGGAGAGCCACGGCTTCGAGAATATCGGCAATATCGCCCTGGTCACCGACGACCCTGCCTGGGAGCCGGCTTACGTTGACCGTGTTGAGCGCCTGGTGATGCAGGAACGCAACCACGCGTGCATCATCATGTGGTCGATGGGCAACGAGAGCGGCTATGGCTGCAACATCCGCGCGATGTACGCCAAAGCTCACGAGCTCGACGGTCGTCCGGTCCACTACGAGGAGGATCGCAACGCCGATACCGTCGACGTCATTTCCACCATGTACTCCCGCGTGTCGCAGATGAACGACTTTGGCGAGCATCCGTTCCCCAAGCCGCGCATCAACTGCGAGTACGGCCACTCCATGGGTAATGGTCCCGGAGGCCTGTCCGAGTACCAGGAGGTCTTCGATCGCTGGGATTGCATCCAAGGCCAGTTTATTTGGGAATGGTGCGACCACGGTTTGGCTGCTGTGACCGAGGACGGCGTTGCCTACGACATGTATGGCGGCGACAACGGCGATTACCCCAACAACAGCAACTTCTGCATCGACGGCATGGTGTTCCCCTGGCAGCAGCCGAGCCCGGGCCTTACCGAGTACGGCCAGGTCATCTGCCCGGTTCGCATGGCCTACGATGCCGAGGCGGGCGAGCTGACCGTCACCAACAAGCGTTGGTTTACCACCCTCGAGGATGTCTGCCTGTCGGCGGAGACCCTGGTGGACGGCGACGTGGTCTGCCGCAAGACGCTCATGCCCGGTGCGGTTGCCCCCGGCGAGTCCGTCCAGCTTCCGCTGGTGATTCGCGAGGCCGCAGTGGGCGAGACCCTGCTGACCGTGCACGCCTACACCATGGCGGCTCACGCCTGGTGCGAGCCGATGTTCCAACTGGGTGCAAGCCAGTTTGCCATCGCAAACCATCCGGCGCCGGCAATTGCCGCCCCCACTCGTCCTGAGCTTACGGTCGAGGAGACCGAGCAGGAGATTCGTATTCGCTCCCTCAACGGCGAGCTGACCTTCAGCAAGGTCAACGGTACCGTGAGCGAGTGGAAGGCATCCGGTCGCGACGTCATGACCTCCGGTCCCCAGGTTGGTTTTTGGCATCCGCTCGTCGATAACCACGCCCAGGAGTACGACTCCCTGTGGAAGGATAACTTCATCGATGTGATGCAGACGTCTACCCGCAATGTTTCTTGGAAGCAGGACGACAATGCGGTTGTCGTTACCGTGAGCCAGCGTATCGCTCCTCCCGTCCGCGCGTTCGGCATGCGCGTCGAGCTCGTCTATACCGTGCTTCCGAGTGGCCGCGTCGACCTCAAGGTTTCCGGCGAGCCCTACGGCGACTATTCGGACATTATCCCGCGCATCGGCATCTCCTTCGAGGTCCCCGGTTGTGATCGTGCCGTCGAGTGGTATGGCCACGGCCCGGGCGAGAACTATCCGGACTCGCTGCGCGCCAACCCGGTCGGTCATTACCGCACTACGGTCGACGACATGTTCACGCCCTACGTTATGCCCCAGGACTGCGCCAACCGCGAGGGTACCCGCTGGGTCGCCCTGCGCTCCAGCCACGGTGACGGTCTGGTCGTGACGCGTCCGAGCGACGCCGCTTCCAATCCGTTCTCGTTCTCCGCATGGCCCTATAGCTGCGAGGCTATCGATAATGCCAAGCATGTCTACGATCTTGTCCCGGGCGACACGGTTACGGTCAACATCAACGACCAGCTGCTCGGCCTTGGCTCGAACTCTTGGGGTTCCGAGGTGCTCGATTCCTATCGCACCCGTTTTGAGAGCTTCAGCTTTGAGGTGTCCCTGCGACCGCTGACGTCTGCCGATCTGGCTCAGGCGCTGGCACCCATTAAGGAGGCATAAGTCATGCATATCTTTAACTCGCGTGCCGATTTCGACGCCCAGATGAAGTCCGTCAAGAAGTGGATGCGTACCGGTCAGGCACTCGACGGCGTTTCTGAACTGCAGCACGATGTGGCGTACTCTATCGGCGACTCGCTGGTGTATTGGTGGGTGAACGCCCACGAGGCGGCTACTGCCGATCTGGTCGGTCACCGTCGCTACCATGCCGTGCTCGCCCCGCTCGACGGCAATCTGACCGTTGAGGTGGCTTCCAAGGCCGATCTTACCTGTACGCGCGCCTACAGCGATATCGATGATCGCGAGCGCTTTGAGGGTACGGGGGAGACCGTGACGATTCCCACCGGCGGCGTTGCCGTCGTCGAAATTGACGAGGCCTACCGTGTCGTGGCCGATGCCGCGGATCCCCGCGTCGTGGTACTGCACGTGACAGTCGAAGGTTATTCCTTCCCCAACAAGTAGTATTCGTCCGCCTGGACGTTTGCTTCGCGCCGTTAAGGGGGATGGCTTTGTTGACTCCCTTTTCCCCATTCCCCTTAGCAGGTGCGCCGTCCGTGTTTGCACTTGCAGCTCGGACGGTTTTAGATGACATTTAACAGATGATTGGGAGGGCTTATGAGCTCTGAAAAACGAGGAACGATTGGTTCGTTCGCTCTGCTGGGCATGACGGTCGCCGCCGTGTTCGGTATCAAGAACATCATCAACAACAACGCGGCCATCGGCTTGGCAGCTGCGCCGTCGTTCTTCTTCGCCACGCTTTTGTACTTTGTCCCCTATACCCTGGTTACCGCCGAGTTCGTCGGCCTCAACAAGGACTCCGAGTCTGGCGTGTACGCATGGGTTAAGACCTCGATGGGTGGTCGCTGGGCGTTCCTGACGGCATTTAGCTACTGGTTCGTTAACCTGTTCTTCTTTGCGTCCGTCCTGCCCAACGTCATCATCTACGCGAGCTACGTGTTCTTTGGTGCCAACGCCGAGCTTTCGCAGCTGTGGATCACCATTATCGAGATCGTCGTCTTTGCTATCGCCACGTGGGTTTCGACCAAGGGCGCTAAGTGGATCGGCTCCATTTCCTCCTTCGGTTCGACCGCGGCTCTCGGCCTGACCGCCGTGTTCATCCTGCTGTCCCTGGCTGCTGCCTTTGGCGGCGTTGAGTTCGCTACGGCTCCTACTCCCGCTAACATGGCTCCCGACATGAGCAACTTCGCAACTGCGTGGGGCTTCTTCGGTACGCTTGCCTGGATCATCCAGGGCGTTGGCGGCGCTGAGTCTGTCGGCGTGTTCCTTAACGACCTTAAGGGTGGCGTCAAGGCCTTCGTGCGCACCGTCGTTATCGCCGGCCTGACCATCGGCCTTCTGTATGCAGGCGCTTCGCTGCTGGTTAACCTGTTCATCCCCGAGGGCGGCGTTGCCATCTCCACCGGTATCTTCGACGTATTCGGCGCTGTCTTTGCCCACTTTGGCATTCCCATGGAAGTGTCTACGCGCGCCATCGGCTTGATCCTTCTCGCCGCCACGCTGGGCTCCCTCATGATGTGGACCTCTGCTCCCATCAAGGTTTTCTTCACCGAGATCCCCAAGGGCGTCTTTGGTAGCAAGATCGTCGAGCTCAACGAGCATGGCATTCCTGCCCGCGCTGCTTGGCTGCAGTTCGCCATCGTCGTCCCCATCCTGATCATTCCGGCCCTGGGCTCCGGTAACCTCGACGACCTGCTCATGATCGTTACCAACATGACTGCTGCCACCGCTCTGCTCCCACCGCTGCTGATTTTGCTTGCCTACTTTATGCTGCGCAAGAACTTTGACGCCGCTCCCCGTGGCTTCCGCATGGGTTCGCGCCGCTTTGGCCTGGTCGTTGCCGCATTCCTGCTTGTGGTCTTCTGCTTCGTGCTTATCTGCGGCACCATTCCGCTCGATCAGCCGCTGTGGCTGACGCTGGTCTACAACGTTGGCGGCGTGGTTGTCTTCTTGGGCCTTGCCGTGATGTGGTACAACCGCTACATCAACCGCCTGCGCGAGACCGATCCCGAGGCCGCCGAGAACGAGCTTCGCCCTTCCGTCCTCGATATGATGGAGTAGCGGCTAGGATTAATCTACGGCTGTGGAATAAATCGATTCCCTTTCCTAAGGAGGGGCCTTACGAGGCCCCTCCTTTTGTGTTTTGGGGCATGGTTTTGGCCCCCGTGGTCAAAAAATGCCAAATATGAGTACTGTTGCAAAAGAAGTGCCATATTTTTCGGCCTGCTCTGAGCGAAAATGGGCTCAAAATCGATTTATCTAACTCCCTTTAAAGGGCGTTTGACGGCTTTCAACCTCTTCGAATCGCTCAAGCTAGGCAATTTGCTCTCGATTTTGCTGCTACTAAATTTGTGACAGTACTCATATTTGCCACTTTTTGACCACGGGGTATCCGGAGGGGCCCTCGATAGGCATCTAACGCTACAATAACTACCACGTGGCTGGGTTTGCCGGCCGAATGTGTGATGTCGTGGGAGGGGACATGGTCGAGTTTACAAAGACGATTAAAGATCCGTTGGGACTACACGCCCGCCCGGTTGCGCTGCTCTATGACATCATTGCCAAGCACCGTAGCGACGTGTCGGTCAGCATCGGCGACCGCCATACCGACGGTCGCGATGTCATGGGCCTCATGGCTCTCTACGGCGAGTGCGGCGAGGACATCATCTTTCGCGTTTCGGGCGTAGACGAGGCTTCCTGCGTTACGTCGATCAGAAACCTCTCGCTCTAAGCATGACAGGGCGCGGCAAAGGACAGCTCTTTGCCGCGCCTTTTTGTTTCGTATAGGAAACTTTTTCGAAATCTGAATGGGGACCCTTTCCAAAAAGTTAGCCACGTGTTAGTTTACTAAAGCGAACATAGACGTGGTTAACTTTTATCGCGTCGATGTTGAGGACGAACTGACGTTAGGAGCCACTCATGTCTTGCGGACCGCAGATGCCGGCCATGCCGCTTTCGATGGTAAAAGCGGGCGAAACCGTGCGCGTGTCTCGTGTAAAGGGCAATGAGGACATGAAGCACCACCTCAAGGACCTTGGCTTTGTCGAGGGCAACGAAATCCACGTGGTGAGCTCGAGTGGCGCCAATATCATCGTCACGGTGCTGGGCGCACGCTTTGGCATCGATTCCAAGGTTGCCATGCACATCATGACCGTCGGTTAGTTCGCAGCATTTGATAAAAACCGAAAGGGGGACAAGAGGATGAAGACGTTGGGTGACGTTAAGGTGGGCGAGAGCTCTACCATCGTCAAGCTTCACGGTGAGGGTGCGCTTCGCCGCCACCTTATGGACCTGGGCCTCATCAAGGGCACTTCGTTCAAGGTCGTGAAGGTCGCACCGCTCGGTGATCCGGTCGAGATCAACGTGCGCGGCTACGAGCTTTCCATCCGCAAGGAGGAGGCGGCCGTCGTCGAGGTCCAGTAAGGGCTTGCGGCGTATATTTCTGCAGATAAAGTTAGGTTTTTCTAACTTAATGCAGCAACTTTGAAGCACATTATCCAGCCTGCGCGGAGAAAGCAGCGCAGGCACACAAGGAAGAAGGATTGAATGGCGGATTCTCAGATCCATGTCGCGCTGGCGGGTAACCCCAACTGCGGCAAGACCACGCTTTTCAACCTGATCACCGGCGCCAACGGCTACGTTGGCAACTGGCCCGGCGTCACGGTTGAGAAAAAGGAGGCCAAGCTCCTAAGCGACAAGAACGTTACCATTACGGACCTCCCCGGCATCTACTCGCTTTCCCCCTACAGCCCCGAGGAGCAGTGCTCGCGCGACTACCTCATGAGCGGCGAGCCCGATGTCGTCGTTCAGGTGGTCGATGCCACCAACCTGGAGCGCAACCTGTACCTGGCGCTTCAGGTCATCGAGACCGGCCTGCCTGTGGTCGTTGCCCTCAACATGGCCGATCTGGTCGAGAAGAATGGCGACAAGATCGACACAGCCAAGCTCTCCAAGAAGCTCGGTTGCCCGGTCATGATGATCTCCGCTCTTAAGAACAAGGGCATCAAGGAGCTGTTCGAGCAGGTTAAGAAGTCCGCTGCTTCCAAGGGCCAGGTGCCGGAGCACAAGTTCGATTCCTCCATCGAGGACGTTCTGGACCACATCGAGAACAACCTTCCGGCGAGCGTTCCCGCCAACAAGCGCCGCTATTACGCCGTCAAGCTGTTCGAGCGTGATGCAGACGCCTGCAAACTCATCAACCTCACCAAGGAGAAGGCCGCTCGCGTGGAGCAGCTGGTCGCCCAGTGCGAGCAGGATTGCGATGACGACGCCGAGTCCATCATCACCGGCGAGCGCTACGGCGTCATTGCCCACATCATCGACGAGTGCCTCACCAAGGCTCCGGCCAAGATGAGCACTTCCGAGAAGATCGACCGCGTGGTTACCAACCGTATCCTGGGTCTGCCGATCTTTGTGGTCATCATGTTCTGCGTGTACTACATCGCCGTTTCCACATTGGGCGGCACGGTGACTGACTTCACCAACGACCAGCTCTTCGGTACCGACGGCTGGTATGTGCTCGGCCAGGGCCGCGATGCCTACGACGCAGCTGTCGAGGCCGCTGGCGACGACGTCGATTCGGTTGACCCGGCGGAGTATGGCCCGTATGTTCCGGGTATTACCACCATGGTCCACGACGCGCTTGTGGCGGGTGGTACCGAGGACGGTGGCCTGGTCGATTCGCTCGTCTGTGACGGTATCGTCGGCGGCCTGGGCGCTATCTTCGGCTTTGTGCCGCAGATGTTCCTGCTGTTCGTGATGTTGTCCTTCCTGGAGGACTGCGGCTACATGGCCCGCGTCGCCTTCATCATGGACCGCGTGTTCCGTCGCTTTGGCCTGTCCGGTAAGTCCTTTATTCCTATGCTCGTGTCTTCGGGCTGCGGTGTCCCCGGCGTCATGGCTACCAAGACCATCGAGAACGAGAAGGACCGCCGTATGACGGTCATGACCACCACGTTTATTCCCTGCGGCGCTAAGCTGCCGATCATCGCCCTGCTCATGGGTTCCATCATCGGTGACTCTTCCACCACGGCCGCATGGATCAGCCCGCTCTTCTACTTCCTGGGCGTCTTTGCCGTCATCGCTTCGGGCCTCATGCTCAAGAAGACCAAGCTCTTCGCCGGCCGTCCGACCCCGTTTGTCATGGAGCTTCCCGCCTACCACTTCCCGGCGATCCGTTCCTGGGCGCTGCACGTGTGGGAGCGCTGCTGGGCCTTTATCAAGAAGGCCGGCACGGTCATCTTCGCCTCTACCGTCGTGGTGTGGTTCCTCTCCAACTTTGGTAGCTACAACGGCGCCTTTGGCTTCCTGCCTGCCATGGAGGGCATCCCCGAGGAGTTCATGGACTACTCCGTGCTCGCCATGCTGGGCAACCTGGTCGCCTGGATCTTCGCCCCGCTCGGCTTTAGCACCTGGCAGGCAACCGCGCTGACTGTCTCTGGCCTTGTCGCTAAGGAGAACGTCGTCGCCACCGCCGGATCGCTGCTGTCCGTCGCCGACGCGGGCGAGACCGACCCAAGCCTGTGGACCGCGTTTGCCGGCATGTTCCCCACCATGGGCGCTTGCGTTGCCTTTGGCGCGTTCAACCTGCTGTGCGCTCCGTGCTTTGCCGCCATCGGCACCATCCGCAACCAGATGGACTCCGGCAAGTGGACCGCGATTGCCATCGGCTACGAGTGCGCTTTTGCTTGGGTCATCGGCCTGTTCATCAACCAGTTCTATAACCTGCTTGTCCTTGGGCAGTTTGGTATCTGGACGGTTGTGGCCATCGTGCTGCTGGTTGCGATGCTCTTCCAGATCTTCCGCCCCATGCCCAAGTATGCTTGGACGGACGAGGACGAGACCAACACTGTTTCCGCCGCAGTTTCCGCTTAAATCCGAATAAGGATTAACCCCTTTCCACGAGCCCGAGTGCCCCAGCGACACTCGGGCTTTTTGGTGGGGGAGATGTGGCGTTTCCGCAGATAAAACCGACCAAAATAAACCTGTCCCTTTTTGGTAGGTGGAGAATAGGGTAAAGTAAGTGATGGCTAACTAGAGGAGGCTTACTATGGCACCTATCGATATTGTTGTACTGGCCGTTATCGGTATTGCGTTTGTCGCCGTGTGCGTGCGCATCTACCGCAAGGGCACCTGCGCCGACTGCGCTCAGGGTGGCGTTTGCACGGGGCATTGCTCCAACAAAAAGACCTGTGCCGCGCTTAAGGGCGTGGATAAGATTGCCGAAGACCTGGGCCGCGGCATCAAATAAGGCCCAGACGCTCCGCGAGCATCCGTTCGCGGAGCGTTTTTCGCTTTTGAGGGCGGGCTTGGCGAGTTGCTGGGTTATTTTGGGGTATCGTTAACTCAATTGTTTATTAGCTGCCCGTCTGTACCGGAGTAACCCTATGAGCGCACGCGTCACCATGAAGGACATAGCCGCCGAGCTTGGCGTTTCCATTAACACCGTGCATAAGGCCCTTACGGGCAAGGCCGGCGTGAGCGAGTCTGTACGTGCCAAGGTTAATGCTAAGGCTGAGGAGATGGGCTATCACCGCAACACGAGCGCTTCGAGCCTGCGTCGTAAGGACATCAATCTGCTGTTTTGTCTGCCATGCGCATCGCGTGAGGGCGCTTATTTCTATCGTTACCTATGGGAAGGCTGCAATCGCTTTGAGCAAGAGGTCATCGACCGGGGCATTACGGTTGAGCGCGTTGAATTTGGCGTGGGCGGCTACGCTGATGCACTCGAGCAAATCGACGAGCGTCTGCAGGTGGGCGAGAAGATTGATGGTTTGCTCGCCTATGCGCCGGGCGACGATCGTGCGACTGAGCTTTTGGGGCAGATCGCCGAGGCGGGCGTGACGATTGAGCTCGTTGACGGCGACCGCCCTCACCTCGATCGCCTGGGCGCTAGTTTGGCCGACTACTCCACAGCGGGAAGCCTGATGGCCGAGCAGGCGGCCAACCTGGTTCACGCTTCTGGGATCGATACCCGCGTGCTTTTATTGGCGGGCGACCCCTATACCGACTCGCACTATTTGACCGCTCGCGCCTTCCACAATTACCTTCGCGAGCACAATGTTCCCTGGCAGGTCGAGGATCTGACCGGTGCTCATGCCCAGGTCAAGCAGCTCGAGCACGAGCTCAACCAGCGTCTAAGGTCATCGGAAGCCCCCGAGTTGATCTGCAGCGTGTTCGCCGTGGGCTCTGAGCTGATTGCCGATGCGCTTGTCTCGGCTAACAAGGCCGGCGAAGTAATGGTGATTGGCAACGACCTGTTCCCAGAAAGTGCGCTGGCTTTGCGTCGGGGCATCTTTACCAACATCGTCTACAAGGACCCGGTGAGTTTGGCATACCGTGGCGCCAAGACCTTAGGCGATTACCTGCTGTGGGGAAAGACACCGGCGGAGCCTGTGCAAAAGGGGGCTGTTGAGATGGTGTTTGCCAGCAACGTCGATCGTTACTGCGAGCTCGCCGGAATCTAATGTGTTTAGGGAGTTCCCTACTTGCCGCGTATTTTTTGGCAGGGGATTGAAAAATTGTTTCGAAGGTCGCTGATGGCGAATCTGCCGTCAACGACCTTTCTTTGTGCCGCTTCAACGCAGGATCCATGGCTCGGCAACCGTTAAGCGGTCAAAACCTACCGTTTACCCCGTGGTAGTTAGGTGAACGTTCACCTTTTGAGTCGTAATGGATTAGTATGGTGAACGTTCACCTAGAGGATGACGAGCGTATTGTGCGCCCGCTCCGCAAACAAAGGGGTTGTTTGATGAAAAACTTCATGGACGATCAGGATTTCCTGCTGAGCACCAAGACCGGCGAGGAGCTGTTCCACAACTTTGCCAAGTGCATGCCCATCGTCGATTACCACTGCCACATTTCTCCCAAGGAGATCTGGGAGGACAAGCGTTTCGAGAACATCACCGAGGTTTGGCTGGGCGGCGACCACTACAAGTGGCGCCTGATGCGCGCCAACGGCGTCGACGAGCGTTTTATCACTGGCGATGCCCCTGCTCGCGAGAAGTTCCAAAAGTGGGCCGAGACCCTGGGTCGCTGCGTTGGCAACCCCGTCTTTGAGTGGAGCCACCTGGAGCTTAAGCGCTACTTTGGCTACGAGGGCGTCCTCAACGGCAAGACCGCCCAGGAGGTCTGGGACCTTGCCAACGCCAAGCTCGCTGAGGCCAGCTTTACCTGCCGCAACCTGATCAAGCAGTCCAACGTCCGCATGATCTGCACTACCGACGACCCCGCCGACAGCTTTGAGTGGCACAAGAAGATTGCCGCCGATGACAGTTTTGACGTTCAGGTCGTTCCCGCCATGCGTCCCGACGCCGCTCTGCGCATCGAGCGCGGCCAGGAGTTCGCCGACTACTGCAAGCACCTTTCCGAGGTTGCCGGCGTTGAGGTCAGCGACTTTGAGGGCATGAAGTCTGCCATCTCCAAGCGCTACGACGTTGCTCACGAGCTGGGCTGCCGCGCCTCCGACCACGCACTCGATTACGTTATGTACGTCCCGGCTACCGACGATGAGATCGAGGCCATCTTTGCCAAGGGTCTGGCTGCCGAGCCGCTTACCGAGGAAGAGGTCCTCAAGTACAAGACCGCCTTTATGCAGTTTGTCGCCGGCGAGTATGTCCGCCTTGGCTGGGCCATGCAGCTGCACTTTGGCTGCAAGCGTGACAACAACCGCGCTATGTTCGCCAAGCTCGGTCCCGACACCGGCTACGATTGCATCTCCAACTACACGCCGTCCGACCAGCTCGCCGAATTCCTCAACTCCATCCAGGAGACCTGCGGCTTGCCCAAGACCATTCTGTACAGCCTGAACCCCATCGACAACACCATGATCGATACCGTGATGGGCTGTTTCCAGGAGGCTCCGACTGCCGGTAAGATCCAGAACGGCTCCGCCTGGTGGTTCAACGACAACGAGGTCGGCATGCGCGAGCAGCTCACGGCTCTGGCTAACGAGGGCGTCCTGGGCAACTTTGTCGGCATGCTCACCGACTCCCGCTCCTTCCTGTCCTATCCGCGTCACGAGTATTTCCGTCGCGTGCTGTGCAGCGTGATCGGCGAGTGGGTTGAGCAGGGCAAGTATCCGGCCGACATGGAGCTGCTGGGCACCATCGTGCGTGACATCAGCTACAACAACTCCGTTCGCTACTTTGGCTTCGATCTGGACACTGTCGAGGCATAGATCTGTATGTGTTCCGATTGGTGAAATCGGTTGCAAAGGGGAGGGACCACATGGGAACAGGGCAACAGAAAAACGAGCAGATCGTGTCTGCTCAGGCGGATTCGAGATCTATGCAGAGCTCGCAGGATATCAAGCTGAGCTGGCGTGAGAAAATCTGCTATGGCTTTGGCGATTTGGGCAACGGATTCATGTTCGATCTTGATCAAGCATATCTGACCAAGTTCTACACTGACATCTGTCTGATTTCGCCAGGCGTAGTGAGCCTGATTTTCGCCGTCACCAAGATTTTCGATGCGTTCATGGACCCGATTGCCGGTGCATTCGTCGACGGTAGAAAGAAGATTGGCAAGCACGGTCGGTTTCGTCCGGTCATGATGGTTTCGGCCGTGATCCTTGCCGTTCTAACCGTGGTGACCTTCACTGCGCCCGATATTCCCATGGCAGGTAAAATTGCCTATGCGCTGATAACTTACATGATCTGGGGCGTCGTATACAGCTTCACCAACGTGCCATACGGATCTCTGGCCACGGTAATGACGCGTGACGTCGATGACCGCGCGCACATGGCGTCAACGCGCCAGGCCGGTTCGCTTTGCGCACAGCTCATCACGGGCGTAGCGTTCATCCCATTGGTCCTGTTCTTTGCGGGTGGCGACACGCTCGACGGCAATCCGCACGGCTATACGACTGCAGCTGTCGTCATGGGACTGTGCGGCATCGCCGGATTCGCCATCTGCTTTTTGGGAACGCGCGAGCATATCCGTATCGATCGACAGGCCGAGGAGAAGGCTGCGGGAAAGGCCGGCAAGAAGTCGAGCGCATTCAACACGTATTTCAAGGTCGTTTTCACCAACAAGAACCTGGGAGCAGTTATCCTGCTTACGCTGTTTACCATCTCGGCCATGAACACCAACAACACCATGATGGTGTATTTCTGCCAGTACAACCTGGGTAACATCGCGTTGCAGCCCATTGTCAACGGCATCATGATCGGAACGTCGGTTGTCGCCATTCTCGCCATCCCGACGCTCGTCAAGCATTTTGGCAAGAAGCGCACGTGCGTTGCCTGCTTTATCGTCGGTGCCGTGGCAAACGGCCTCAACTTCATCCTGCCGACCAATACCGTGACGTTCATCATCTTCGTCACCATCGGCTACGTCGCACTTGCCATCCCCAACGGTATCACCTGGAACCTGGTTTCCGATGTTATCGATTACGGTGAATGGCACACGGGAATCCGCAAGGAGGGTACGACCTACGCCGCGTTCAACTTTTCTCGTAAGCTTGCGCAATCCCTTGCCGCGATCATTTCCGGCGGCATCCTTGCCCTTACCGGATATGTGGCAAATAAGCCCCAGACGGCCGCCACGCTGCTTGGCATCAAGGGCGCTCTGACGATTTATCCCGCTTGCGCCCTTCTGGTGGCAGCCTTGATCATCTTCGCTCTCTACGACATTACCGAGAAGAAGTTCAATTCCATTTCCAACGACCTGTCGAATGGTCGCTGGGAGCGCGGCAAGATCGGCGAGAGCACTATCGAGACGATCGATAAATAGCCCCGCTGCCTGAAAAATCATGAATGCAACCCGGTGCGGCGATGCCGTACCGGGACTTGAGTTGAGAGGAAAACCTCTATGAATAACATCAGCTACGAGACGCTCGAGAAGATCGGCTACGAGGGCTACGTGCTGCCCAAGGACGCCCCCGAGAAGGTCCTGCAGTTTGGCGAGGGCAATTTCCTGCGCGCCTTCGTCGATCGTTTCTTCGATATGGGCAACGAGGCCACCGGTTGGAACGGCAAGGTCGTCATGGTGCAGCCCATCAGCGGCGCCTTCGATTTCGCCGATGGTATCAATGCCCAGGATGGCCTGTACACCGTACTGGTGCGCGGCAAGGAGAACGGCGACACGGTTGACGATTCCCGCGTGATCAGCGCCTGCAGCCGTTGCCTCAATCCGTATCGCGAGGCTGACTACCGTGCCATGATGGAAGTCGCCGTTTCCGACGGCCTGGAGATTATCGTCTCCAACACCACCGAGGCCGGTATCGCCTACGATCCGTCCTGCAAGGCCGACGACATGCCCCCCGCGAGCTTCCCTGCCAAGCTTGCCCAGGTGCTCCATGCCCGCTGGGCTGCCGGCAAGCCGGGCGTCATCGTGCTCGCCTGCGAGCTCATCGACCATAACGGCGAGGAGCTGCTGCGCATTATGAACCAGTACGTGAGTGACTGGGGCTGGGAGGACGAGTTTTCGCAGTGGATGGCCAACGACTGCACCGTCTGCACCACGCTCGTCGACACCATCGTTCCGGGTCGCATCCGCGATCCCAAGGAGGCCGCTGCCGTGGCCGAGCGCTTGGGCTATGAGGATCCGTTCTTGGCCGTGCGCGAGCCCTTCCAGATGTGGGGCATCCAGGGTGACGAGTCGCTCAAGGAGCGTCTGCCCTTCGTGAAGGCCGGTCTGCCGGGTGTCTTTGTGACCCTCGACGTCACCCCGTACAAGAAGCGCAAGGTCCGCATCCTCAACGGCGCCCACACCGCCTTTGTCCCGGGTTCCTGGGTTGCCGGCTTTGATATCGTGCGCGATTGCATGCACGACGAGACCGTCCGCGGCTTCATGAACACTATGCTCTACGACGAGGTCATTCCGACGCTTGCCGCCGACCTGGATGTCGAGGACTGCAAGGCCTTTGCCGCCGCCGTCGAGAACCGCTTCGACAACCCGTTTATCGACCACGCGCTGCTCTCCATCTGCCTCAACTCCACGGCTAAGTGGCGTGCCCGCGACCTGCCTACGCTCAAGGACTACGTTGCCGAGACCGGCAACCTGCCCAAGTGCCTGGCGACGAGCCTGGCCACGCTCATCTCCTTCTACACGCAGGAGCTCGTGTCCCGCGAGGGTGACGGCCTGCACCTGCGTCGCTCTGACGGCACCGAGTACACCGCTCAGGACGACGCCTTCGTGCTCGACTTCTACGCTGCCCGCGCCGGCGCCGACGACGCCGAGCTGGTGCACGATGTGCTCTCCAACGAGCAAATGTGGGGCGAGGATCTTACGCAGATCGCCGGCCTGGAGGAGTTTGTCGTCAACGCTCTCGCCGTCGTGCGCTCCGAGGGCGCCAAGCAGGCGTTCGCGAACGCTCAGGCCTAAATCCTTCTGTACGCCCGCCGGGTAACTGGCGGGCGTCACTCGACTTCTGCTCAACCTGTAGGGTTAGGACTCTTTGTAATGAACACTATCCAGATCAATCCGGCCGACAACGTCATCGTTGCGCTGTCGCCGCTCGCCAAGGGTGCTGCCGTCGAGGTTCCCGGCGTGGGCGAGGTCGTTGCCGCGGAGGATATCCCGCAGGGTCACAAGATGGCCGTGCGCGCCATTGCAGCCGGTGAGGATGTCGTCAAGTACGGTCTTCCCATCGGTCACGTGACGAAGGACATTCAGCCCGGCCAGTGGCTGCACACGCACAACGTGAAGACCAACCTCTCGGGTGAGGTCGAGTACACCTACAATCCGACACATCCGGTCGTTGAACCGGTCGAGGCCGAGACTTTTATGGGCTTCCGCCGTGCCGACGGTCGTGCCGCCACGCGCAATGAGCTTTGGATCATTCCCACCGTCGGTTGCGTCAACGAAGTCGCTCGTGCCATGTGCGAGCAGGCTCAGGACCTGGTCGAGGGCTCGTTGGAGGGCGTTTATTACTTCCCACATCCGTTCGGTTGCTCACAGACCGGCGCCGACCATGCCCAGACCCGTCGTCTGCTGGTGGCACTGTCGCGTCACGCAAACGCTGTGGGCGTGCTGTTCTTGTCGCTCGGTTGCGAGAACTGCACGCATCAGCAGGTGCTCGACGAGCTCGGTGACTTCGATCACGAGCGCGTTCGTTTTCTCACCTGCCAGGATGTAGCCGACGAGCAGATCGAGGGCCACAAGATTCTGTCCGAGCTGGCTGACTTGGCCAAGCAGGCCAAGCGTGAGCCCATTCCGGCCTCCGAGCTGGTTATTGGTCTTAAGTGCGGCGGCTCTGACGGTCTTTCGGGCATTACAGCCAACCCCACGATCGGTCGCGTGAGCGATATGGTCGTCGCCCGCGGCGGCACGTCGGTGCTTACCGAGGTGCCCGAGATGTTTGGCGCCGAGAGTATCCTGCTCGATCGCTGCGAGAACGAGCAGGTCTTTAACGCTGCCTCTGACATGCTTAACGGTTTTAAGGATTACTTTATTAGCCATGGTGAGGTGGTCTACGAGAACCCGAGTCCCGGTAACAAGGATGGTGGCATCACCACGCTCGAGGACAAGAGTTGCGGCTGCGTGCAAAAGGGCGGCTCCGCACCCATCGTCGACGTGCTGCCGTATGCCGGTCAGGTCACCAAGCATGGCCTGAACATGCTGTGCGGCCCGGGCAACGACATGGTATCCACCACGGCGTTGACGGCTGCTGGCTGTCACGTGATTCTGTTCTCGACTGGACGCGGCACGCCGTTTGGTGCACCGGCGCCCACCCTCAAGGTGTTCACCAATCAGCGTCTGTGCGACCACAAGGCCAACTGGATGGACTTTAACGCCGGCGTGATTGCCACAGGCGAACGCACACTCGACGAGGCTGCCCGCGACCTGTATCAGCTGGTACTGGATACAGCGAGCGGTAAGCTAACGAGTGCCGAGCGCCGCGGCTGCCACGAGATCAGTATCTGGAAAGACGGCGTCTGCCTGTAGAGAGATTCGCCATTCGTAGGGGTGGCGAATCTTTTGATCTCGATGACGGGGCTGCACAGTGGCTCCGTGCGAGGGAAGGGTTGCTACTGCGCGTTTGTGAGATGCTTTTCGGTGCCCTTTTCCGCACTGTTGACGTATCTATGGTTATAAATTCGGGCAAATTGGTTTAAGAAGCCGATTTCGTCCAGGTCGATAGAGGGGAATTGCGTGGCTATCCACATCGTTGAGGAAGCAAATCGCTGTCTGGGCTGCAAAAAGGCGTTCTGTCAAATAAAGGGCTGTCCGGTGCAGACGCCCATTCCGCAGGTTATCGACCTCTTTAAGCAGCGCCGTCTGCAAGAGGCGGGCGAGCTACTGTTCCAGAACAATCCCATGAGCGCGGTCTGCTCCATGGTGTGCAATCATTCGGGCCAGTGCGAGGGCGCTTGCATTCAGGGCCGCAAGGGCGCGCCCGTGCATTTTTCGAGCATCGAGAACTATATCTCCACGGCGTATTTGGACCGCAAAGAGTGGAAACCCGCGCCGTCGTGCGGCAAGCAGGTCGCTGTGGTCGGCTCCGGCCCTGCCGGTATGACCGTGGCCATTAAGATGGCGCAGCTGGGTTGCGCCGTCACCGTTTTTGAGCAGCGGCCCGAGATCGGCGGCGTGCTGGAGTACGGTATCCCCGAGTTCCGCCTGCCGCGCTCGCTCGTGCAAAAGTACCGCCACGTGATGTGCTCGCTCGGCGTGCGCGTTCGCCCCTCGACCACCATCGGCGGTGCGCTCCACATCGACGACTTGCTGCGCGACGGCTACGATGCGGTCTTTGTTGGTACCGGCACCTGGCGAGCTCGAAAGCTGGGTATTCCCGGCGAGTCGCGCGGCAATGTGCTGTTTGGTATCGACTATCTGGTCGATCCCACGAGCGTGGCAATCGGGCAGAACGTGGCGGTTATCGGCGCCGGCAATGTGGCCATGGATGTTGCCCGCACGGCCCTGCGCTCGGGTGCTCGCAAGGTTACCGTGTACGCCCGATCGCGCCATATCTCTGCCATCGATGACGAGGTGGAGCTGACCGAGCTTGACGGTGCCGAGATTATGTGCGGCAAGGCGATCTGCGCCATCGACGATAACGGTCCGGTGTTCGAGACGGCTATCTTTGACGAGGACAACAACGTGGTGGGCTACGAGGAAGAGCTCGACCATGCGTCCGCCGACACGGTTGTGATTGCGGCGTCTCAGGTGCCCAAGGACAAGCTCGTGCTTACAACGGGCGGTCTGGAGACCGACCATCGCGGCCTGCTTTCGGTCGACGAGCATGGCATGACCACCGTGCCTGGCGTCTTTGCCGCCGGCGACGTGGTCAACGGCCCGCTCACCGTGGTCCATGCCGTAGCTGGTGCCAAGCTCGCCGTCGAAGGCATGACCACCTACCTGGGCCTTTAACTCCATCCCGCCCATCAGTTGCGGTGAAATACGGACTGTTTTGGCTGTCAAAGGCCTTATCTACTCCGTATTCCACCGCAACTTTTTTGTGAGGGTCGGGATTGAAGGTGGGGAGTGCGAGCGAGTGCGAATGCGGCGGATACTGATACGATAGGTACGTTAGCAACTGCCGCCGAGCGGCTCAAACGAAAGGAACCCTGTATGGAGTCATCCGCCTACCCGATGCTCTTTAGCCCGATCAAGGTCGGTACGACCGAGGTCAAGAACCGCGTCTTTATGCCGCCGGTATCTACCAACCTGGCCGATCACGGCTATGTGACCGACGACTTGGTCGATCATTACCGTGCTCGCGCCAAGGGCGGCGTGGGCCTCATCATCACCGAGGTCGTGACGGTCGAGCCCACCTATACCTATCTGCCGGGTGACATGTGCTGCTACGACGATACGTTTATCCCCGGCTGGGAAAAGCTCGCCGCGGCCGTCCACGAGTATGGCTGCAAGATCATGCCGCAGCTCTTCCACCCCGCCTACATGGCCTTTAACATTCCGGGCACGCCTCGCCTGATCGCTCCGTCCTTTGTGGGCCCGTCTTACGCCCGCGAGGCACCGCGCCCCATCACGGTCGACGAGATTCACGAGCTCACGCATCAGTTTGGCGACGCTGCCGTGCGTATGCAGAAGGCCGGTGTCGATGGCGTCGAGGTCCACGCAGCGCACGCCCACGGCATGCTCGGCGGCTTTTTGACCCCGCTCTATAACAAGCGTACTGATGAGTACGGCGGCTCGCTCGACGCCCGTATGCGCTTCTTGCTCGAGGTCATCGCCGAGATTCGCGAGCGCTGCGGCAAGGACTTTATCATCGACGTCCGTATTTCGGGTGACGAGTACACCGATGGCGGTCTGACCCTCAACGATATGATTTATGTCTCGCGTCGTCTGGAGAAGGCCGGCGTCGACATGATTCATGTGTCGGGCGGCACCACCATCAAGCGTGGCTCCGCGATTCCCGCCGCCGGTACCCAGCAGGCGTCGCACGCCGCCTGCTCGCGCGAGATCAAAAAGCACGTCAACATTCCCGTCGCCACCGTCGGACGTATCAACGAGGCCTGGATCGCCGAGGAGCTGATCGAGGACGGCGCTGCCGACATCTGCATGATGGGCCGCGCCAATCTGTGCGATGCCGAGTTCTGCAATAAGGCCGCTTCCGGCAACGCCGACGACATCCGCCCCTGCATCGGCTGCCTGCGCTGCCTGAACGGCATTATGTTCGGCAAGCGCATCTCCTGTACCGTCAACCCGGACGTGGAGCGCGACGAGGCCGGCTACGAGCCTGCCGCCGAGGCCAAGAACGTGCTCGTTGTGGGCGCTGGTCCTGCGGGCATGGAGGCAGCCTACATTGCCGCCAAGCGCGGCCACAACGTGGTGCTCATTGACAAGCAGGATGAGCCGGGCGGCGAGATGCGCATCGCGGCCGTTCCGCCGGCAAAGCAGGAGCTCACCCGCGTGATCAAGTATCAGTACCGTCGTCTGGCCGAGGCGGGCGTGAAGTGCATATTTGGCACCGAGCTTACTGCCGAGGACATTCAGCGTGACTACGCGGGCTACGAGGTTGTCCTGGCTTATGGCGCCGAGCCCATCGCTCCGGCTTTCATGCAGGGCTTTAAGCAGGTTATGACGGCTGACGACCTGCTGGGTGGCAAGGCTTTCCCGGGCAAGAAGATCGTCATCGTGGGCGGCGGCACCGTTGGCTGCGAGACGGCCGATTACCTGGCCCCGCTGGTCAACGACCTGTCGCCGGCCAATCGCGATGTCACCGTCATCGAGATGACCAAGACGCTCGCCGCCAACGAGGGCGGTGCCGGTCGCGCGGTGCTCATCACGCGCATGCTCTCCAAGGGCGTTCACGTGCTGACCGAGGCCAAGGTGACCGAGATTACCGAGGACACTATCAGCTACGAAAAGGACGGCGAGGTCCACACCATCACCGGTGCCGATACGCTGGTGCTTGCCATGGGCTATCGTCCCAATACCAAGCTGGCCGACGACCTGGCTGCAGCCGGTGTTGCCACCCACGTGCTGGGCGATGCCCAGAAGTGCGGCAACATCCGCGATGCCATCGGCGATGGCTACAAGGTTGCCTGCGAGCTCTAGTCAACCCCTTTGCACCAATCGATTGCAAAAAGCGGCGGCTGCCCTGTGTGTTGGGCAGCCGCCGCCTGCGTTTTGCCAAAGAAAGATTATTGTCGGGCCCTAAATGCCTTTTGCTTCTGCTCCCTCCGCAATCATGTTGCGGTTATACACCAGGTGCAAATACATCGCGTCGTGCGCTGCGGTGGGGTTGCGCGCGGCGATGGCATCGGCCACGCCACGGTGGGTGCGGATGGTCTCCTCGACGAGCCTTTTTTGCCCGTTACGTCGATAAAGAGGGGAACGGATGCCTTGAGCACACCCATCAGACGGGCAACGACGAGGTTGCCGCCATCCCAGGGCGGCTTCATGGAGTAGCGCACGTACGCATCGAATTTCTCCTCTCATAGATGCGTGGCGCAAAGAGCCCCGAGTTCATACGAGCTCGGGGCTCTTTTCGTCTAGATTGGGGACGCGTAGCCGGACGAAAGCGTGTTGCGTTTGGCGTAAAACCATACGAAAGTGCAATTTGCGTCTTATTTCCGAACGTAAAGCAGACGAAAACCGTTTACGTCTGCTTTAAATCCGTACGAAAACGGTTTTCATCTTGCAGGGCAGTTGTCGTTTCTACAGTTCAACTTCCAGTTCGGCTTTGTGCTCGTAGAGGTAGTCGCGCATGTAGGGGATGGCAAATGAGACCTTGCCGTACGAAGGAGCCTCGATAATCGATTCTCTTAACAGGCGGCTGCGGACGGAGCTCACCTGTTGAGGCGTTTTGTTCAGGGCATCGGCAACCATGCTGGTCGAGCTCGTCTGCCCCAAAGACGCCATGCTCAGCAGATAAGCGATGCACGTGGGCGGAATGCGCTGCAGCGCGGGCTCAATCACCATGGCGCAGAAGCGTTCGCGTGCCGTTGCAATGCCACGCTCGGCTTCTTCTTCTCCAATAATCGCTGTGTGTGCACGTCTTGCCAACTGCCATGCGTAGTATCCAACGAGTTGGATCATGAAAGGATAGCCTTGCGTTGCCTCGGCAAGTTGGCCGGCAATACCTGGCTGCAACTCCATGCCAGACGCTTCAATGGTTTCCTCGAGGGAGTACGACACTTCGGTTACTGCCACAGCCTTCAGATCAAAGGGGAGGGCACGGCGCAAAAACGTAAGTGTCTTTCCGTTGATGATGCTTTCAATCATCGAAGGCAGCCCAGCAAAAACAAAGGCGATATCAAGGTCTTCGCCGATAACCTGCTGAATCGCAATGGAGAGCGTTCGGACCTCATCGAGCTCTGCGTCTTGAACCTCGTCGAGAGTGATGAGCAGGCCATTTCCATTCTTGGTTATTGTCTGTCTCATGGCGTCGCGTAGCGATGGGCCGATTCGCTCAATATCTATGCTGCCGATGGATATGCCAGCTACGGTGGGCTCAAATCTGGCGTGTTTGGCCTGGAATTTGGGCTGCAGCTGTTCGAGAATGCGCTGGCAAAGTCCCTCGGTTGCGACCTCTTTTATGACCGTCCAGCCACGGCTTTGCGCCAAACGTGAGCACTCGTCAAGGAGGACCGTCTTGCCCGTTCCACGGACGCCGGCTATGCGCATTAGGCGCCCAGGGGCACCAGGCCCGTTGGTGAGGCCTTCACTGAATTCTTCAAGTACATCTTCGCGGCCGATAATCGTGGGAGGTGTTTTACCTGCTGTGGGCTTAAAAGGGTTTGTTTGCATGTGATCCACCTTTGCTCAAGATATAGCAAGATATAGCAAAGTATAGCAAGATATAGCAAAGTATAGTGAGATATAGCAACGTATAGCGCTGTTTGCGGGTTCTTACGGTGGTGCTATTTCCCGAATGCCGCGCGCACAAAGCGCTGGGCGAACAGCTTATTAGCGATGTTGATGATATGGCCCAAGAACAGCGCCGAGATGGCGGTGGTCACGCCAAAGCCGCCCAGGTTGTGCATGAGCGCGAGCGACAGAACGAGAGACACGGCGACATGCGAGCAGTCGAACACGACTTTTACGTCGCCAAAGCGGCGTTTAATCTTTTCGGCAATGACCTGCACCAGGCCGTCGGGCGCGTTGGGGACAACGCCCATGTTGACGACGAGACTTACGCCAAATGCAGTGACAGCGAGGGAGAGCAGCATGGTCTCAACCTGTATGGGGAGTGCTGCGGGATGCAGCGGGTTGACCGCCATGAAGAAGTCGGTGAAGCCGCCGATGAGCGTTGAGAAGCACAGCTCGAGCAGGATGCGCGGCTGGAACTCGCGTTGCAAGATAGTGAATTGTGCCACGATGTAGGCGACATAGGTAGCAGTGATCCAAAAGCCGAGCGTCTTGCCCGTGAGCATGGATAGGGTTGTGGCAAAGCACGTGAGCGCGGCGACGCCCAGGCCAGATGCCGTCTGGAGACTCATGCCGAGTGCCAGTACTGCAACGCCCGCCAGACACATCAGCATCCTGATGACGGTATGGAACCAATCGATCTTCTCGCCATTCATGATGATGAGCGGTCGCATGTCGCTACCCGTCCTTTCGGTTGTGTGAAAAAACTGACCCGGACCGGCAAAAGAGGGTTATCGGAGGCACTGCTGTTAAAGCAGAAAAGCCGGCCCCACAGTCAGTTGTCTAGGAAGTGTCTCGCTGTGCCGGAATGGGACTGAAGGGCCAGAGAGACGGGAGGAAAGCAAATGACATTGCGTGGGCAATAGGATGCCAAGATGGTAGGGTGCGTCTTAGCATCCTATTGCTCACGCTCGACGAAATCGGTTTCGTTTGAGCCTTAGTATACGCACGGGATTCTATTTGCAAAGAGAAAAACAATAAAAAGTGAACGTTCACCTAATCGTAACAACTCGTTGGCTGTATCATGGCGGTAGTCGATACGAAACCGATTTCGTATCGACTACGCATGCGTTGTATCTGTCCATTATCTGGTGGTGTAAACGAGGGGTTACACCTGCCGCAAAAGCGGCATCCATCATTGTCCAGATTGAAAGGATCACCATGGAACAGCATACCGATTGCTCGTACTGCATGTGCGGGACCGACAACACGCTCGTCGATGCCTTTGGCATCCCCATGCTTGACCTGCCTGCCAGCAAGCTCATCTTGTTTAAGGAGCAGAGTCATAAGGGCCGCGTAATCGTGGCCTCCAAGCAGCACGTCGATGACATCTCCTGCATGTCCGAGGAAGACGCCGCCGCCTTTATGGCCGATGTCCGCCACGTCGCGGCAGCGCTGCACAAGGCGTTCAATCCCGACAAGATTAACTTTGGTGCCTACGGCGACACCATGCATCACCTGCACGTGCATATCGTCCCCAAGTACAAGGACGATCCGTTTGAGTTTGGCGACGTGTTTGCCATGAACCCCGGTCGCGTCACGCTCGAGTCGGCTCAGTACGACGAGATCGCCCAGGCAATTGTCGCCAACCTGTAAGCGAGTAAAAGCTGCTATTTCGAATGGAAGCACTTGGCTTCATTGCCAGTTAAAAGGAGCTTATCTATGAATGCAGGAGTTGTTTCACTCCTTTGGGTGCTGGTGGGCGTAGTCCTGCTGGTCGCCATGATCGTTAAGTTTAAAATCAACAGCATCATTGCGCTTATTCTTTCCGCCATTTTTATCGCCCTTGCCGACGGCATCTCTGTGGGCGACCTTGTCACCACCATGGAAGATGGACTGGGCGGAACGCTTAAGTCGCTTGCGCTGATCATTATCTTTGGCGCAGCCATCGGAAAACTGATGACCGATTCGGGTGCCTCGCAGCAGATTGCCGACACTATCGTTGACAAGCTCGGTATTAAGCTGCTGCCTGTTGCGCTTCTGATCATCGGCGTTATCTTTGGTATGAGCATGTTCTACGAGGTGGCGTTCCTTATCGTTACGCCGCTCGTTATCAGCATCGCCAAAGAGGCCGACATCCCCTATATGCGCCTGATTATCCCGGCTGTTTCTGGTACCACGATGGGCCATTCTCTTTTTCCGCCGCAGCCTGGTCCTATGGCGCTGGTGAGTGCCTTTGGTGCCGAGGTTCCGCCGGTCTACATCTTTGGTCTGATCGTCACGATTCCGACACTTATCTGCTCTGGTCTTTTGCTGTGCCATTTCATCCCCGGTCTCGATGACATGCCGCTTGGCAATGTTATGAAGCCGGCGGAGCGCAGGCCCGCGGACGAGCTTCCGCCGTTCTGGCTTTCCATTCTGGTGCCGCTGTTCCCGGCAATCATCATGATTGGGGCTTCGATTATCAAGAACACGGTGGGCGAGGGTTGCTTTGCATACGATCTTGCCAGCTGCATCGGTAGCGCAGATATCACTATGCTCATCACGATGATTCTTGCCATGGTTGCGTATGGTTATACGCGCGGCATGGATGGCGGAGAGATCTCTAGCTCTATGTCCGATGCTATCAAGGGCGTCGCGAACGTGCTGCTCGTTATCGGTGCCGGCGGCATCATGAAGCAGGTCATCATTACTTCTGGCGTTGGCGCGACGCTTGCCGACATGGTGAGCCTCATGCCGGTGTCGCCGCTGATTTTGGCTTGGGTGATCACGGTGGTCCTGCGCCTGCTCACCGGCCAGGGTACCGTCTCGGCCATCACCGCCGCCGGCGTCGTGGCACCTATGGTTACGCAGTTTGGCATCAACCCGGTGCTTGCAGTACTGGTCTGCGCCTGCGCATCCAATACCATCACGCCTATGTATGACGGCGGCTACCTGCTGTTCCAGCAGTCGTTTGGCCTGTCGATGAAGGATACCTATAAGACATGGGGCCTGTTGGAGCTCGTCAACTCCGTTGTCGGCCTCATCATGGTTCTAATCCTGAGCCTGTTTATCTAGGCGAGAAACGCATAAGACAAGCGTGTCTCACCGCAAGCCCGCGGACAGTTGCCTATCAAACCGTCCGCGGGCCTTTGCTTTTTATACCAACGGCATGTCGCACCCGTCCCCCCCCATAAGTTGCGGTGGAATAGTTCCTGTTTTTGCTGCTGAAGGCTTTGAGCAGGAACTATTCCACCGCAACTTATGAGGGGGCGGGGGATGCGATAGTATAACGTGGTGATATTCGACAAACCGTGGGCTTCATCCGAGGGCTTTATGGAACAACACCAGCATTATCAGAGCCTGCAAGATCAGGCATACAACGCGTTGCGCTCCAAGATCATCTATGCTGAGCTCAAGCCCGGCACGCGCCTTTCGGCGATTGGTCTGGAAAAAGAGACGGGAATCGGGCGCACGCCCATTCGCGAGTCTTTTGTGCGCCTGCGTGAGCAGGAACTGGTGGAAACTCGTCCCAAAAGCGGCACCTATGTCTCTAAGATCAGCATGGAACGCGCCGAAAACGCCTGCTTTTTGCGCGAGAAGCTCGAGAGAAGCGTACTCATTAAATGTTGTTCGGCTGCTACGCCCGAGCAAAAGCAGCGGCTTGAGCAGATTCTTGCCGAGTCCGAGTCACTCGACCATAGCGAAACGCGTCGCTTTTTCGATCTGGACAACCTGTTCCATGAGACGTGCTTTGAGATTGCTGGCCGTCACATGTTGTGGAATTGGATGAAGAGCGTCAACACGCATTTTGAGCGATACAACTGGTTGCGTATGGTGTCGCAGGACCTGGATTGGGAGCCGATTCGTCGGCAGCATCGCCGGATTCTCGAGGCCATTAAGAGGGGCGATACCGATGCAGCGAGCTATCTGGCCGAGACGCACCTGCACCTGATGCCCGAGGAGCAGGGCCCGGTTATCGCCTTGCATCCTGACTATTTTGAGCTGTCCAAGGACTCGGCCATCTAACTCGTCCCCTACATTAGTTGCGGTGAAATAGGGATTGTTTTGCGGCTCTGATGGTGTAAGCAGTCCATATTTCACCGCAACTGCCGGGGCACATCGGGGCACGAAAAAGCTGCGGCGCCGTTTGGAGGAAAAGACCGGAAGCAAGGGTCCATTCCTCTAGACGGCGCCGCAGCTGTTTTGATGGCTCGGTTTTTGTCGATGTGGCTCAACTGGGCGCGGTTGCCAAACGAGTAAGTAAAGCGGCTCGGGGGCGTGTCGCTTCCGTCACGTTCTATCAGCATACAAGACGGTTTTGGTTCTTGTTCGTGACGGAAACGGCGCGCTTCCGAGCCGTTTTAAAAGAAAGGGGGCGAGGTCTAGGGCACGCCCCCTTTCACGATAGAGAGCTAAACCTAGCCGCGGACCTTCTTGACGACGTCCATGGCCTCGCGGGCGATCTGCTCGACCTTGGAGAAGTCGCCGTCGGCAAACAGGGCCGGCTTGACCATCCAGGTGCCACCGCAGGCGATGATGGCAGAGGAGCTCAGGTACTCCTCGACGTTGGCGGTGCTCACGCCGCCGGTAGGCATAAAGCGGTGACCGACAAACGGAGCGGCGAGGGCCTTGATGGTGTTCAGGCCGCCATACTGGGACGCGGGGAAGAACTTGGTGACCTTAAGACCCAGGTTCTCGGCGGCGGTGACCTCGGAGGGGGTCACGGTGCCGGGAAGGACGGGCAGGTCGATGTCGATGCAGTGCTTCACGACGTCCTCGTTGTAACCCGGGGAGACGATGAACTTGGCACCGGCTGCGCGGGCCTGCTCAACCTGCTCGACGGTCAGGACGGTGCCGGCACCAACGCACATCTCGGGCTCGGCCTCGGCCATAGCGGCGATGCACTCGGCGGCGCAGGCGGTGCGGAAGGTGACCTCGGCGGACTTCATGCCAGCTGCCATAAGGGCGTGGGCGAGCGGGGCGGCGTCCTCGACCTTGTCGAGCACGACGACCGGCACGATGCCCAGGGACTCAAGCGTGGTGTAGAACTGATCGAACATGATGTTCCTTTCGATGTATGGCGCGCATGGGCGCGTGATTGCCAAATATGCTGGTCAGGAGCCGATTTTGGATTGGTTATCGGAGGCACTGCTTGGGGTTCAAGCAATTCCAAAACCGGCTGCTCGACCAGTCATGTAGGGAATGCCAGGCAAAACCGGAATGGGACTGGTGGTTTTGCCCGACCGGAGGAATCGGGGAGCGGGCCGCAGGGGTATGGGATTGGAAAGCTGCGGCACGCGGAATGGGGAACGAATTAACGGGCGACGCGGGTGCCACCGTCGGCGGCGTTGGCCACAGCGGCGATCTCGTCGGCGGTCACCAGGTTGGAATCGCCCTTGATGGTGAGCTTGAGGATCGAGGCCGCAATCGCGTAGTTGACGGCGTCCTGTGGATCAAAGTCGTTGATGAGGGCGTGGACCAAGCCGGCGTTGAAAGCGTCGCCGGCGGCAACGCCCTCGAGCACGTGCACGTCGTGAGCAGGGGAGAACCAGTGCTCGCCGCTCTCGGCGTCAAAGAGCATGCCCATCCAGATGGAGCGCTCGACGCAGGAGATGTTGCGGATGACCGAGGCGACCTTCTTACAGCCGTACTCGGCACAGATCTGACGGGCCATCTCGACGTAGGTGTCGCGTTCCTCGATGCCGTGGGCAAGGGAGCCGGAGACGCAGGTCATGCCGAGACCGGCGGGTGCGTCCTCGTCGTTGGCGATGCAGATGTCGACGAGCGGCAGGAGCTCCTTCATGGTTGCCTGCGACTTCTCGGGCGACCACATCTTGCCGCGATAGTTAACGTCGCACACGGTGGTGATGCCCTTGGCGCGGCAAGCGGTGAGGGCATCCTTGCACGCAGCGGCCATCTCGTCGGAGACAGCAGGCGTCACGCCGGAGAAATAAAAGACATCGATGCCCTTGAGGATCTCGTCCCAGTCAAAGACGTCGCGCTTGGCCATGTTGATGGCAGAGTACTTGCGGTCGTAGACGCAGCCGTTGCCGCGCTGCGAGGCACCGACCTCAAAGACATAGGAGCCCAGGCGATCGCCCTGACGCACGACGCGCGTGGTGTTGACGTCATAGACCTTCAACGAACGCAGAGCGCACTCGCCCAGACGGTTGGCCGGGACAACGGAGACGTAAGCGGCCTTGTCGCCCTGGTAGGCCAGGGATAGCGCGGTGTTTGCCTCGGCGCCGCCGTAGCGGACATCAAACTCGGTCGCCTGCTCAATGCGCAGATGGTCTTTGGGCGAGAGCCTCATCATGATCTCGCCGAAGGTAAGAACCGTTTTACCCATGGTCGCGCAGCTCCTTCTTGCTCGTGCGTACACCTTTGATATGGCGTTGGCACGGAGGTGCCAAGACGGTAGGGTGCATCTTTGCACCACCGTGCCAACGCTTGCCGAAATCGGTTTACGAAATCGGTTTCGTTTCGAGTTGTAGTATACTCATCTACAACGTTTTGCAAGCGAGATTTTTAAAAAAATGCCTAAAATGGCTCAGGCTGCCGACAATTGGGAAACGGGGTGCGCCATGGCGCAGATGAGAATCAAGGACATTGCCGCCGAGGCGGGCGTGAGCCCGGCCACGGTCTCGCGCTATCTCAACAACCGCCCCGGGCAGATGACCGAGGAAACCCGCGCTCGCATCGCGGCGGTTATCGAGCGCACCGGCTATCGCCCACGTGCCGCCGCACGCAATCTGCGCAGCTCACGCACCAACCTCATCGGCGTGATCCTGGCCGACATCGCCAACCCGTTCTCCAGTGCCATGCTCGAAGGGCTTTCCGCCAGTGCCGCCGCGCGCGGCTGCTCGCTTATGACGGCCATTAGCGGCAACGATCCCGCTAAAGAGGCCGAATCGCTCACCAGGCTTATCGACGCCGGCGTGGACGGCCTGGTCGTCAATACCTGCGGCGGTAACGACGAGGCAATCGCCGCTGCCGCGGGACGTTTACCCGTTGTGCTGCTCGACCGCGATGTTGCCGCCGGCGGTGTCGATTTGGTGACATCTAACAACCGTGAGCTGGTCGCTGGCTTGGTAGACGCCTTGGCTGCCGCTGGCAGCGAGCGCCTGTGCCTGCTCACCGAGGCAAGCGATGACAGCCCCGTGCGTCGCGAGCGCGCCGAGGCTTTTGCCGACGAGCTTTCGCGCCGCGGTCTTGCGGGCGAGGTCGTCACCCTGGCCGATGGTGGCGCCACGGGCGTCGGCCGCTTGGACGAGACCATCCGCGGCTATGCAGGCAAAAAGCTCGGCCTCATTGCCGTCAACGGCCTGGTCTTTCTGCGTCTGACCGAGGCGTTGGCACAGCTGGGACCCTCGTTGCCGGCGGGTCTCAAGATCGCGACGTTTGACGATTACCCCTGGAACCACGTGCTCTTTGGCGGCGTGACCACGGCCGCGCAAGACACCATTACCATTGCCGAGCGCGTAGTCGAGCGCCTGTCCGAGCGTATCGACGTCGTTACCACTACGGTGGGCGACGCCGCAAAGCTCGCCCCCAAGCGCATCGAGGTTCCTGGTCACATTGAACACCGCGCCTCGACCTCGCGCTAATCATTCGTTCGTGACCGCCTGTTCACACACGTTTTTTGAGCGCTTGATACGCTTTAACCCTGCGGAAACATTTTTCTGCGATAGTATCTGCGATATAGACCAGTCGAAACCCGCCCGAAAGAAAGGGGAGCGACATGAACCAGCAGAACATCGATTACGTACTCCGCTCCGTAGAGCAGCGTGACATCCGCTTTGTGCGTCTGTGGTTTGTCGACATTCTCGGCCGCCTCAAGAACTTTGCCATTAGCCCCGAGGACCTCGAGGTCGCTTTTGAGGAGGGTATTGGCTTTGACGGCTCCGCCATCGAGGGCTTTGCCACGCCCGAGGAAGCCGACATGCTGGCGTTTCCCGATGCTTCGACCTTTCAGATTCTGCCGTGGCGCCCGAGCCATAATGGCGTCGCCCGCGTGTTCTGCGACGTGTGCACTCCCGATCGCAAGCCGTTTGCCGGCGACCCGCGCGATGCCCTGCGCCGAATGTTTCGCAAGGCCGAGAAAGCTGGCTATCTGCTCAACGTGGGCGCTGAGCTGGAGTATTACTACTTCCCCGACGAACACACCCCCGAGCCGCTCGACAACGTGGGCTACTTCGATCTTTCGGTGAGCGATGCCGCCCGCGACCTGCGTCGCAATACGGTCCTCACGCTCGAGAAGATGTCCGTGCCCGTGGAGTACACCTTCCACGCCGCCGGCCGCTCGCAGCACGGCATGAGCCTGCGTCACGCCGAGGCCCTGAGCATGTCCGACGCCATCACCACGGCCAAACTCATCATTAAGCAGCAGGCCTACGAGAGCGGTTGCCACGCCTCCTTTATGCCCAAGCCGTTGGCGGGCGAGGATGGCAGCGCCATGTTTTTGCATCAGTCGCTGTTCGACCACGACGGCAACAACGTCTTTTGGGGCGAGGGCGACGAGAAGTACCATCTCTCCGACGTTGCCAAGCACTATATGGCCGGCATCCTGGCGCATGCCCGCGAGATCAGCGCCATCACCAACCCCACGGTCAACTCGTACAAGCGCATCACCACGGGTGGCGACTCCGTGCCGCAGTATGCCACGTGGGGCCTGCGCAACCGCGCGAGCATGGTCCGCATCCCGGTCTACAAGCCCGGCAAGCAGCTGTCCACGCGCATCGAGCTGCGCAGTCCCGATCCCATGGCCAATCCGTACCTGGTCAACGCCGTCACGCTGGCGGCTGGTCTGGACGGCATCGAGCGCAAGCTGGAGCTCCCGCCCGAGGCCACGGCCGAGACGCTCAAGCTCACCGACCGTCAGATGGTCGAGGCCGGCTACACGCCGCTGCCGCGCTCGCTCAAAGAGGCGCTCGACGTCTTTGAGGGCTCGCAGTTTATGAAGGATGCCCTCGGCGAGCACATCCACAGCTTCTTCCTCAAAAAGAAGCGCGACGAATGGCATAAGTTTGAGTCCACGATCACCGAGTGGGAGATCAAGCACTACCTGGCGAACTCCTAATCGCGCTGGCTTGTTCCAGTACGATTGAGCTCATTTCCTTGGAGGCCGATATGTCCGAAAAGAGTGCCCTGTTCATGGCGCGCACGACGCGCTTCCACGAGTTTGCCCGCAGCTTGACGACCACCCTGGGTGTCGAGGTGAGCCTGGCTACCCCCGATTCGCCGACTGCGGCGCACGACTTTGACCTGCTGATCCTCGATTCCGACGGCATCCGCAGCGACCGCATCGATCAGATTGCCAAGTGGCTTGACGATCGCGGCGGCGTCCCCATGTTGGTGATCGTCGACGACGAGGCGCTCGGCACCCTGCGCCTGCCGAATCACGCGCATGCCGACTTTGTATGCCCCACGGCGACGCCCAACGAACTCAAGGCTCGCGCACAGCGCCTGATGGGCGAGGAGGAGACCGTCGCCGCCGACGATGTGCTCAACATCGATAACCTCGAGATTAACCTTGCCACCTACCAGGTGACGCTCGACGATGAGCCCATCGACCTGACGCTGATGGAGTACTCGCTGCTGAGCTTTTTGGCGACGCACCCCAACCGCGCCTACAGCCGCGAAGTGCTGCTGCACCGCGTGTGGGGCTTTGAGTACTGCGGCGGCACGCGCACCGTCGACGTGCACATTCGACGCATCCGTTCCAAGGTGGGCCCGCAGATCGCGGCACACATCACCACCGTCCGCGGCGTGGGCTATCTGTTTAAGGACTAGATTTCCACCGCAAGGGGGACAGGCGCCTTTGCGGTGGTTTTGCCGCAGGTGCGGGTTCCTTTCGAGTTTGCAGTAGAACTTAAGCCTTCCTAAAAGATTGCGTTCTCATACACGTGCACCCGCATATTGGGGTACAACTCATCGTGAACAATGATGGCCCGCCACGTGTTTGGCGGGCCTTTGGTTATTTGACGAAAGGATTGCAGCTATGAGCGAGAACGATTCCCAGCGTCCCCAGGATGCGGGCCACGCCGGCGAGACTCAGCAGCAACCGCGCGTACAGGTGGAGTCGACGCCTGCCGACGGCAACATTCCCTACGTGCAGGCCTACGACACGCAGACCGGCAAGCCGCTGGGCGGCCAGCAGGTTGTAAACAAGCACACGGTGGTCAAGACCAAAACCAAAAAGCTGCCGATCTTTATTACGGCACTCGCCGGCTGTGCCTGCGGCGCCCTGCTGGTCATTGCGCTCATTATGAGCGGCACGCTCGATATCGGCGGCGGCAGGAACGCCGTGACGGCGGGTGCTTCGGGTTCATCGACGCAAAAGATCACCATCGACTCCGAGGACACCACGCTGGCCGAGGCCGTCTCTGCCAAGGCCCTGCCCTCCGTCGTTTCCGTCACCGCTACTTCGAGTGGCAGCCAGAATGGCTCGCTTTCGCAGTCTGCCGACGAGTCGGATAGTTCGGGCAGCGTCGGTTCGGGCGTTGTGCTCGATACCGAGGGCCACATCCTCACCAACAACCACGTGGTCGATGGTTACGACCAGTACGTGGTGACCATGGACGACGGAACCACGTACGAGGCCGAGTTCGTGGGCAACGATGCTTCGAGCGACCTGGCTGTCATCAAGCTCAAGGATGCTGACGCCTCCAAGCTCACGCCGATTGAGATTGGTGATTCCTCCAAGCTCAACGTGGGCGAGTGGGTCATGGCGATCGGCTCGCCGTTCGGCAATGAGCAGTCTGTCTCCACGGGCATTGTGTCGGCGCTGTATCGCTCCACGGCCATGAGCTCTACCAACGGTAACACCATCTATGCCAACATGATCCAGACCGATGCCGCCATCAACCCGGGCAACTCCGGCGGCGCGCTCGTCAACGACAATGGTGAGCTGGTGGGCATTAATTCGCTTATCGAGAGCTATTCGGGCTCCAGCTCGGGCGTGGGCTTTGCCATTCCGGTTAACTACGCCAAGAACATTGCCGACCAGATCATCGACGGTAAGACGCCGGTGCACCCGTACCTGGGCGCCACGCTTTCGAGCGTCAACGCGCTCAACGCCCGCACCAACAAGCTGAGCACCGATAGCGGCGCGTATGTGGCGAGCGTCGTTGAGGATGGCCCTGCTGCCAAGGCCGGCATCCAGGAGGGCGATGTCATTACCAAGCTGGGCGACGACGAGATTACGAGTGCCGATGGCCTGATCATCGCCCTGCGCAGCCACGAGGTGGGCGAGAAGGTCGAGATCACGCTCATGCGCGGCAAGGAAGAGAAGAAGGTCACCGTCGAGCTGGGCTCCGATGAGGAGCTGCAGAACCAGCAGCAGGACGACAGCGCGACCGACACCGGCAACGGCGGTATTACCGACGAGCAGCTGCGCCAGTATCTGGAGGAGCTGTTGGGCCAGCAGGGCCAGGGTCAAGGCTACGGTCAGGGCTACTAGCGAGCCGTATCGCGTATATCGAGGCCAGAGGGGGCTGTCCCATCAACGTGGGGCAGTCCCCTCTTTTCTTATTGATCCGTTGGGGACGGAGGAAAATGGATCATTTAGAGTTGATAAGAGCATGGTTTAATCGCGCAATCCATCCCGGTGCGTCGACTGCCGATTCGATGCGGTTCGAAAGGGTTATTCGGCGCCATGGTGACCGGTGGTACTCTAGTATCCGTTTGAAATCGAGCGAAGGAGTGCCGCTATGGAGCAATCGAGCCTGTTTGGTGACGGCGTGGACATCGATACCGAAACGCCCACGAGCACGGATACCGTTGCGCCGACCGATGCCCGTGCCCAGGCGGCAGCGCGTGCGGCCGAGCTGCGCCACGAGCTCGATTACCACGCCTATCGCTACTACATGCTCGACGCGCCCGAGATCACGGACGCCGCCTTTGACAAAATGCTCGTTGAGCTGCAAGAAATCGAGGCGACCTACCCCGACCTGGTGACGCCCGACAGCTATACCCAGCGCGTTGGCGGCTACGTGAGCGAGCAGTTTACGCCAGTCACGCACATGGCGCGCATGTATTCCATGGACGATGCCATGGACCTGGACGAGCTCGACGCATGGCTCCAGCGCACCGAGGATGCGCTCGGTGCCGGCAGCGTCACCTATACCTGCGAGCTTAAGATCGACGGTCTGGGCGTGGCACTTACCTACCAAAACGGCACCTTTGTGCGCGCCGCCACGCGCGGCGATGGTACCACGGGCGAGGACGTGTCGCTCAACGTCCGTACCATCAAGGACGTGCCTATGCACCTGTCCGAGCCGGCGCTCGCTCACATGGGTGCCGACCGCGAGCGCACCATCGAGGTGCGCGGCGAGGTCTATATGCCCAAAGGCAGCTTTGTACGTCTGAATGAAGAGGCCGATGCCGAGGGCCGCGACCCCTTCGCCAACCCGCGCAACGCCGCTGCTGGCAGCCTGCGTCAGAAGGATCCCAAGGTTACGGCGCGGCGCGACCTGGCCACCTTTATCTATGCCATCGCCGATACCGATCCACTGCACGTCCACAGCCAGCGCGAGTTCCTCGATTGGCTGCGTAGCGCCGGCTTTAGCGTCAACCCCAACGTGGCTCGCTGTGCCACGCCGGCCGAGGTCCACGAGTTCTGCGCCCAGGCGCTCGAGCATCGCGGCGACCTGGACTACGACATCGACGGCGTGGTCGTAAAGGTCGACAGCTTTCAGCAGCAGCTCGACCTGGGCTTTACCGCCCGCGCACCGCGCTGGGCCATTGCCTTTAAGTTTCCGCCCGAGGAAAAGCAGACCGTCCTGCGCGAGATTCGCATCCAGGTGGGTCGCACCGGTGTGCTCACGCCGGTCGCCGAGTTCGATCCGGTGACGGTTGCCGGCTCCACCATCGCGCGCGCCACGCTGCACAACATTGACGAGATCCGTCGCAAAAACGTGCGCGAGGGCGACACTATTATCGTGCACAAGGCGGGCGACGTAATCCCCGAGGTCGTGGGTCCGGTGCTCGACAAGCGCCCGGCTGATTCGGTCGACTGGCACATGCCCGAGGTCTGCCCCGTGTGCGGCAGCCCCGTGGTTCACGAGGATGGCGAGGTCGCTTACCGCTGTGTCTCCATCGACTGCCCCGCGCAGCTCAAGGGGCGCCTGCTCCACTGGGTGAGCCGCGGCTGCATGGACGTCGACGGCCTGGGCGACGAGATCGTCGACAAGATGATCGCCGCCGGGCTGATTCACGACGTCGCGGACTTCTATCAGCTCACGGTCGACGACATCGCAGGCCTGGACACGGGGCGCGTGTACGCCAGCTCCAACAGCAGGAAGGGCGTTAAGAAGGGCGATCCCATTCCGGTGGGCCTCAAGACGGCCGAGAAAATCATCGCCGAGCTCAACAAGTCCAAGAGCCAGCCGCTCGGTCGCGTGCTGTTTGCCCTGGGCATCCGCCACGTGGGCAAGAGCGTGGGCGAGGTCATCGCCGAGCGATTCCTGTCGATCGACAAGCTCATCTTGGCGAGTGAAGAAGACATCGCCGAGTGCGAGGGCATCGGTCCCAAGATTGCGGCGAGCGTCAAGCAGTTCCTGGCCGTGCCCGAAAACCTTGCCGTGCTGGAGCGCCTGCGTCAGGCGGGCCTGTCGCTCGAGGTCGACTTGGGTGCTGCGCACGCACAAGCCGCAGCCGACGCTGGCGTGGCGGGCGAGCTCGCCGACGCACAGCCGCTTGCGGGTCTAACCTTCGTGCTCACCGGCACGCTCGTCAACCGCACACGCGACGAGACGGGCGCGGCGCTCAAGGTGCTCGGCGCCAAGGTTTCGGGCAGCGTGTCAAAGAAGACGAGCTATCTGGTCGCCGGCCCCAAAGCGGGCTCCAAGCTCACCAAAGCCGAGCAGCTGGGTGTACCCGTGCTGGACGAGGACGCGCTCGAGCAGATTCTTGCGACCGGTGAGGTGCCCCAGGCTTAGCGCATCGATAACCAAATTGAAGAACCGCCCGGAAGCACGATGCCTTCCGGGCGGATCTTATTTGGACGGGGCAACCGGCACCGTGATCTGCGTCACGTAGGTCGCCGGGTCGTCGCTGATGATGTCATCGATAAGGGCAATCTCGCGTGAGGGACCGGCGGGTGTCAGGCCGTGCTCGCGCATATAGCCGAGCAGCTGCTCGTAGCGCGGGCCCGCTTGCCCATGCGTGCCGCGGAAGCTTATGGTCAGGCAGCGCGCGGCGGGTCGCGTCTCGACGTCGCCCATGTACTCATCGGTGTCATCGAGCAGCAAAAAGACCTCGTCGTAGCCATCAAAGTCGCCGGCGGCGAGGCGCTCGGCGCTAATCCCAACGCCCAAGTTGCCCAGAAAGACAAAGGTCTCGTGCTGGCCCTTCTGCAGTTGACGGATCTGCCACTCCAGCGCATAGGCGTCGGTAGGGTTGACGCGTTCGCGCAACACGGCGCAGCGAAGCTCGGGCGCATCGATTGTGCAAATGGTATCGAGCTCGATGTTCAAGGCATTGTGCAGCAGGGCAAGCCGGTTATCGATTTTGCGCGACACACGCTCTAGCTCACGTCGCTTGCGCTCGATGAGCTTTTGCTGCTGAGCCAGCTGCCGCTGCATAAGGTTCACGTCGCGCGTGGTCACAAACTCGCGGATTTGCGCGAGCGGTAAGTCGAGAACACGCAGGTGGCTGATGGTGTTGAGAGTGGAGAGCTGCCGCGATCCGTAGTAGCGGTACCCACTCGCCGGATCGATGTGCGCCGGGTCCAGCAAGCCCATCTGCTCGTAATGACGTAGCGTGCCTACGCTCAGGTTAAACAGGCGTGCCACCTCACCAATGCGGAGCAGGCCCTCGGTATGTTCGGTTGGCATGTCGGTCACAGGACCGCTCCTTTCAATGGGCGGGGAAGGGGCGCCGAGGTCGTGCGGCGCGGCCGTCGTATGACACAAACGATCCGCTACGCTACCAACTTGTCAAAAGCTCCGCGCCGGTTAAGCACGGTAAACGCGACAACACAGATGACTGCCGACAAAATCGATCCGCACGGCGAAGCGATGCCCATGGGAAACAGCGTGTCGGAATAGGCGTTCGACAGCAGCCACGCGCCGGGTACGCGAATGAGCGCCACGGCCAGCACGTTGTGCGCAAAGCCGATGTAGCTCTTGCCGTATGCAGCGAAAAAGCCGCTAAAGCAAATGTGGATGCCGGCAAAGATTGCGTCGAAAATATAACTGTGCATATAGCCGGTACCGGCCGCGACCACCGCGGGGTCCTTGGCAAAAAAGCCGATAAACGCCGGCGCCACCAGCCACATCAGCATCGTGATCAGACAGCCGTACACCACCGAGATCGTCATGGCATCCTTGAGTACCTGACGCGCACGACCGCCCTTTCCTGCACCGGCGTTTTGCGCCGTGAGCGCGCTGACGGTGGCGCCCATGGAACTCGGAACAATGAACAAAAAGCTGATCATCTTCTCGACCAGGCCTACGGCGGCGGCGTCGACGAGCCCTCGGTGGTTGGCGATGACGGTGATAAACATAAACGCCACCTGGATGCAGCCGTCCTGTACAGCCACAGGCACGCCGATCTTAAGAATGCTGCCGAGCACCTCGGGCTGGGGGCGCAGGTCGCTGCGCTTAACGTGGATGTTCGTGCGGCGGCTCTTGAGCCACACGAGCGCGAGGGCAACGCTGGCCGTCTGGGCGGTCACTGTGCCGAGCGCCGCGCCCACGGGGCCGAGCCCCATGTGGCCGATAAATAGAAAGTCGAGCGCGATGTTGATGATGCATGCCACGCCAATCACGTACATAGGCGAGCGCGAATCGCCCAGCCCGCGAAAGATGGCCGAGAGAATGTTGTATGCGGCGATAAACGGAATGCCGACAAAGCAGATACGCAGGTAGGCGGCGGTGCCTTCGACCGCCTCGGGCGGCGTGCCAATGAGCGCCACAACCTGCGGGCAAAGTGCAAACAAGATGACGGCCAGTACTACCGAGACGCCCATAAACAGCGTGATGGTATTGCCGATGGCGGTCTCGGCGCGGTCGAAGCGGCGCGAGCCCACGGCGTGGCCGACGATGACCGTCGTTCCCATGGCCAGGCCCACGAGCGTCACGGTAATGATATAGAGCGTCTGCGCGCCATTGCCCACAGCGGTGATGCCGGCGGCGCCGCTAAACTGCCCCATCATATACAGGTCGGCCATGCCGTAGAGCATCTGCAAAAAGTACGAGAGCATATAGGGCAGGGCAAAGACCGCGATGGTCTTAAGGACATTGCCGCGTGTGAGGTCGTGTTCCATGAGCGGGGGCACTTTCTGACTGGGTTTGTTTATGTACCAGTGTAGTGAAAACCCTACAACGATTGTAGAGTCAAGGTTTGTGTTGGGTGCCGGGCGAAAAAAGTCACGCGCACCATTATTCCGAGTGAATATGGACACACGTCACGAGAACTCGCCGCCGGCGTTAACCTTGCAGAAAACGATTTCGGAATACTTGACACCATTATTCGGCGCGCAATAATACGTGCGTTTGCGAACAACGTTTGATGGGGGTTGAACCTGCGTGCGCAATCTCAAAATACTGTTTTCTTATCTAGGGGCATACCGTCGCGATGCCATTCTCGGCGTGTTCTTTGTGTCGGTCGAGACGGTGCTCGAGCTGTTTATCCCGGTCATCATGGCCAACATCATCGATGTGGGCGTGCCTGCGGGTGATATCAACTACATGCTGCTGCAGGGCGCGTACATGTTGGTGTGCGCTGCGCTTTCGCTGGTACTGGGCTTGGGTTATGCACACACGTCCGCCCGCGTTGCCTCGGGCCTAGGCGCTAACCTGCGCGAGGCCGAGTACAAAAAGATTCAGACGCTCGCTTTTGGTAACCTGGACAACTACGACGCCAGCTCGCTCGTCACTCGCATGACCACGGACATCACCGTTATCCAAAATGCTGTGAGCAACGGCTTTCGCCCTATGGTGCGCGGCCCGGTGACGCTTATCGTCGGCCTTATCTACGCGCTGATGCTGTCGCGCCCGCTCGCCACCGTCTTTGCGATCATCTTGCCCGTGCTGGCAATCGTGCTGGGTGTCATCACCTATCGCGTCAGTCCGCTCTACCGCCAACTCCAGACCTCGATGGACCACCTTAACGGCGTGGTGCAAGAGGACCTTACCGCCGTGCGCGCCGTGAAGGCTTACGTGCGCGCCGAGCACGAGTGCGACAAGTTTGACACCGTCAATACCGAGCTCGCCGGCACGGCGACCAAGACCTTCGGCACCGCCGTGCTCAACCTGCCGGTGTTTCAGCTGTCGATGTACGTGGCTGCGCTCTCCATCTTGTGGATTGGCGGCCGCATGATTCTCGCCGGCAAGCTGGGCGTGGGCTCTCTCACGGGCTTTATGAGCTACGTGCTGCTGATCATGAACTCGCTCATGATGATTTCCAACGTGTTTTTGCTGCTCACGCGCGCTCTCACGAGTGTGGGCCGTATCGCAGGGGTGCTCGATGAGGAGCCCTTTATCGCCAACCCTGCGGGAGACCTCGCGACTGCGGCGCCAGCGGACGGCAGTGTCGAGTTTCGCGACGTTTCCTTTAAATACCGCGCGGATGCAGCCGAGGATGTGCTTGAGCATATCGACCTTCGCGTCGAGAGCGGCTCGACGGTGGGCATCCTCGGCGGCACGGGCTCGGGTAAGAGCTCGATTGTGCAGCTGATTGCGCGTCTGTACGACGCCACCGAGGGCGTCGTACTTGTGGGCGGACACGACGTGCGCGACTACGACCCGGTCGCCTTGCGCGACGCCGTGGGCATTGTGCTGCAAAAGAACGTGTTGTTCACGGGCACCGTGCGCGAGAACCTGCAGTGGGGCAATCCGCAGGCGTCGGACGATGAGCTCCTCGCGGCTTGCCGCGCAGCGTGCGTGGACGAGTTCCTTGATCGCATCGGCGGGCTGGACGGCGAGTTGGGCCAAGGCGGCGCCGGTGTCTCGGGTGGTCAGAAGCAACGTCTGTGCATCGCGCGCACGCTGCTCAAGCATCCGCGCGTGCTCATTTTTGATGACTCCACCAGCGCGGTCGATATGGCGACCGACGCTAAGATTCGCGAGCACATCGCTCGGATCCCCGATACGACCGTGCTCATCATCGCCCAGCGCATCGCGAGCGTTATGGATGCCGATCGCATTGTGGTGCTGGACGACGGTCGTGTCCACGGCGTGGGCACGCACGAGGAACTGCTAGCGGGCGACAACATCTACCAGGAGATTTACGCCTCGCAGATGGAGTTTGCGGGGAACGTAGACGCCGGCGACGGCAGCGACGATGGCTGCGCGAATAATCCGTTTTCCTCCGTCCCCAGCAGATTACCCTTGGAAGGGGGCGAGCGCCATGCCTAAGACCGCAGCCCAAGCGCGCCCGGCCGACCTCAAGCGCACTGTGCGCCGTTTGCTCTCTTACATGGGCCATGCCAAGTTCTCGCTGCTGGCGGTGGGTATGCTTGCCTCCGTCGCGGCCATCGCGAGCCTCGCCGGCACCTACATGGTGCGCCCCATCGTCAACGGCCTGGCCACGGGCGGTGAGGAGCTGCTCGCCAAGCAGGTCATCGTAACGGCGATCATCTACGCCGCGGGCGTGCTCTCGGCCCTAGGCTACTCGCAGATCATGGTGCGCGCGGCCCAACGCGTGGTGTCCGACATCCGTCGCGACCTGTTCGCGCACATTCAGACGCTGCCGCTCAGCTATTTCGACAGTACGCGCTTGGGCGACATCATGAGCTTTTTCACCAACGACGTCGACACCGTCTCCGAGGCGCTCAACAACAGCTTTGCCAACGTGATTCAGGCGACCATTCAGGTGATCGGCACCACGGCCATGCTCATCATCCTCAACTGGCAGCTCACGATTATCACGCTCGTGTGCGACGCGGCCATCGTGCTGTACGCGCGCTACTCGGGTATCCGCTCCAAGCGCTTTTTTGCCGCCCAGCAGGCATCGCTCGGCGACTTGGATGGATATGTCGAGGAGATGGTCTCGGGCCAAAAGGTCATCAAGGTCTTCAACCACGAGCAGGCCAACGTGGCAGGTTTTGACGCGCGCAACCAGGAGCTGCGCCGCACCGGTGGCGCCGCGCAGGCCTACGCCAACTCGATGGTGCCCATGACCGTGGTGATCGGCTACGTCAACTACGCCATCGTCGCCGTGGCGGGCGGCATGCTCTGCATCAAGGGACTTGCCGACGTGGGTGCACTCGCGAGCTACCTGGTCTTTGTGCGCCAGGCGGCCATGCCCATCAACCAGTTTACGCAGCTGGGCAACTTCTTACTCAACGCGCTGGCCGGTGCCGAGCGCCTGTTTGCCGCCATGGACCTTAAGCCCGAGGTGGACGAGGGCTGCGTGGAGCTGGTGCAGACGGGCGACGCCGCGTGGGCGTGGAAGATTCCCGAGGGCCAGGGTGTGGGCACGTATGGACATCTGCACGATGTGGCCGCCGTTGGTGAATCGGGTCGTGCGGTGGCAGCCGACGGTACCGAGCTTGTTACCGGTCTGGTCCCGCTCGCCGGCGACGTGCGCTTCCATGCCGTGGACTTTTCTTACGTGCCGGGCACCCGCGTGCTCACGGATCTCAACCTGTTCGCCAAGCCGGGGCAAAAGATCGCCTTTGTTGGCTCGACGGGCGCCGGAAAGACGACCATCACTAACCTCATCAACCGCTTCTATGAGGTCGATGACGGCGAGATTACGTACGACGGCATCGACGTCAAGCATATCGCCAAGGCCAGCTTGCGCGGGTCGCTCGGCATTGTGCTGCAGGATACGCACCTGTTTAGCGGCACCATTGCGCAGAACATCCGCTTTGGCAAGCTCGACGCGACCGACGAGGAGGTGCGTGCCGCCGCCGAGGCCGCCTGCGCCGACTCGTTTATCCGTCGCCTGCCGCAAGGCTACGACACACCGGTCACGGCCGATGGCGCCAACTTGTCTCAGGGCCAGCGCCAGCTGCTCGCCATCGCGCGCGTGGCCGTGGCCGACCCGCCGGTGCTTATCCTGGACGAGGCAACAAGCTCCATCGACACGCGCACCGAAAAGCTCATCGAGCGCGGCATGGACCGCATCATGCGCGGCCGCACCACATTTATGATTGCGCACCGCCTGTCCACCGTCCGCGACGCCGACGCCATCATGGTCCTCGAACATGGCCGCATCATCGAGCGCGGCACCCACGAGGAATTGCTCGCCCAGCGCGGCGAGTACTGGCAGCTAGCGCATGGCTTAAAAGAGCTGGATTAACCCGTCGGAGTGCGGCTTGCTCTGGCCCTCCGACCTCTCACCTCGCCCTAAACCGTCCCAATTATCGATGTTTTTCTCGATATTGAAGAAAAGCATCGATTTTTGGGACGGTTTTTCTGTCGCTCGTACGGGTGGAATGCTTTCTTGTACGTGGAAGTGTGCGAATCCGTGAGCAGGGGAATAAGGTTGGTTATCCGACCCATTGGAGAGCTCATGGACTTGCCGATCGTCCTGTCCCATAAGACTGCCTGGCTGTACCACAACGCGGCGCGCCCGTTAGAGCCGCTCTCACGGGCAAGCAGCCTATACGACGAAGGCTCATTTGCTGGCGAGGTGGAGCCGACTGCGAGCCTCCCCAAATTGGGGCTCGATGCCAAGGGATTGAGGATATCTGCAGCGGTCGAGATTGTCGCCGACTATCTGGTCTCACTTGGTATTCCTCAAGAGGAACTCGGCCGTATTGATACGCTGGTTAGCTTCGATTTTGAACGCTCTCGGCCGGCGGGTCTCCGACGCCATGTGTTTGGGGCGCCCATACCTTCGGATCATCTTATCGAGGTGGCAGAGGGTCTTCTGGTGGTTGATGAGGCCATATGCCTTGTCCAGGCGGGCTCGTGGATGAGCGAGCTCGAGCAGCTTGAGTACGGATTTGAAGTGTGTGCTCGGTATCACCTTAACCATCTGTCGAGCGATGATTATGTCGAGGCCTCGCAGCGATATGCCGTCGCCGACCTGCGTGCTTTTTGCGAGCAGAATCCTTCGCGTCGAGGCGTGAAACGCGCGGCCTCGTTGCTCAAGCGTGTAAAGGACGCTGCTCGTTCGCCTATGGAGACGGCCACCGCAATCATGGTCGTCGCGAAGCGTTCTCAGGGCGGGCTAGGGTACACCAGGGTCGAGTTCAACCATCGGGTCGATGTTCCCAACGAGTTCAAATATCTCGCTAAGGCCGGGTATTTCGAGATCGACGTATATGCGCCTGCAAGCGGTACGGGGATTGAATACAACGGTTCGGACCATCTTGATAAACAGCGCAGCGCGTCGGATGCGGAGCGTATGACCGTGCTGAGCGCGCTGGGCTTTAGGATGATCGTTCTCACCGGGACTCAGTTTGCCCATCAGCTGCAATTGCACCGGGCGATGAATGCCATCGCGCTCGCTATGGGTCTCAAGTGCGACCGAAGCGAGGTGTTCCAGAAACGGCAGAATGACCTGCGGGAATTCGTGATTCGCAACTGGAATGGTGGCCTCTAGGGGCGTTCTGACCCTTCTGCGGGGCATTGTGAGCAGGCAAACCGTCTCAATAATCGACGCTTTTCTCGATATTGAAGAAAATCATCGATTTTTGGGACGGTTTGGATGTTGAGGATGGGCTTGGGAAGTCCGTTTTGCTCGAAGCGACCTGTCCTGTCGTACGCATGTCGACCCATTCTTCCCGTGGGGTATTATGTTTCCCGAAGAATAAATCGCTGCACGAGGGGAGGACTGCGTGGACGGGCGCGTGCAACATGACGGCTTTGGCCGCGATATCAACTACCTGCGCATTGCCGTTACCGACAAGTGCAATTTCCGCTGTATTTACTGCATGCCGGCCGTTGGCGTGGCACCCCGCGCGCACGACGAGCTGCTCAGTGCCGAGGAAATAGCCCGCTTTGTGCGCTTGGTGGCGGGAGAGGGCATTCGCCGCGTGCGCCTGACGGGTGGCGAGCCGCTGGTCAGCCGCCGTATTATTCCGCTTATTCGTGACATCCGCGCGATCCCGCAGATCGAGGACATCTCGCTCACCACCAATGGCGCCCTGCTGCCCAAGCTGGCGCCGCAGCTCAAAGATGCCGGGCTTAACCGCGTCAACATCTCGCTCGACACGCTCGACCCTACGCTGTTTGGAAAGATCACGCGTCTGGGTCGACTCGAGCAGACCATGGCTGGCATCGACGCGGCGCTGGCTTGGGGCTTTGAGCCTGTTAAGGTCAACTGCGTTGTAGTGCGCCGGCTCAACCAGGATGTGGCGGCCCTCGCGCGGCTTACGCTCGACCGCCCCATCCACCTGCGCTTTATCGAATACATGCCCATTGGCGACGAGCACACGAGCTCGCATTGCGCTGTGGACCCGCATGCGCCCGCGCTCAATCCCGAGCTGTGGGATGCGAGCGATACCGTGCCGAGCGACGAGCTGCGGGCGCGCATCAATGCCGGGGCCGCCGCGGCGGGTCTGGGCGAGCTCGAGCCGCTCGACATCAACGACGCTCCTGCCGGCGCGGGCCCTGCGCGCTATTGGCACTTTCCGGGCGTGGCGGGAACGGTCGGCTTTATTAGTGCCATGTCCAATCATTTTTGCGCGAACTGCAACCGTCTGCGCCTGACGGCCGATGGCAACGTCCGTCCGTGCCTGTTCAGCGATGCCGAGTATTCGGTGCGTGAGGCGCTGCGCCGTGGTGATGATATGCAGGTGCTTTCGATTTGGCGCGATGCCGTGGCCCACAAACCGCAGGAACACGCGATAATTGAGGGCACGCAACGATTCATGTCTCAAATCGGAGGATGATCATATGGCCAAGAGCAGGTACGCCGATGCCACCAAGGCCGCTCGCAGGGCCGCGATGTCTGCCCATGCGGCCGCGGTGAATGCCGACAACGTCGACGCGTCCGCGCAGCCGACTGCCAGTGCTGCCATCAAGCCCGCCCGTGACGCCCGTCGCGACGAGCTGACGCACGTGGACGCCAAGGGCGAGGTACGCATGGTCGACGTGTCCGACAAGGCCGAGACCCATCGCATTGCCATCGCCGAGGGCACCATCCTCATGCATCCCGAGACGCAGGCCATGGTGTTGCAGGACCGCGCCAAAAAGGGCGACGTGCTTGCCTGCGCGCGCGTGGCGGGCATTATGGCCATCAAGCGCACGAGTGACATCATCCCCATGTGCCATCCGTTGCTCATTACCAAGAGTAAGTGCGATATCGAGCCCATCGCTCCGGCGGGGACGCCGGCCGAGGACGTGCCCGAGGGCTGGTCGCCGGCGCGCGCGGACGGGCAGGTTGGCTTTCACGTACTGGTCACGGCGGGCGTGACGGGCAAGACGGGTATCGAGATGGAGGCGTTGACCGGCGCGAGTGCCGCGTGTCTGACCATCTACGACATGTGCAAGGCGGTTGATCGCGGCATGGAGATCGTCGACGTGCGCCTGCTGCACAAGGAAGGCGGCCGATCGGGCGTGTGGGATCGTGCCGAACGTCAGGCGGCTGCTGTTGAGGCCGTGGCCGCTGATGGTGCCGCGCTCGCAAGCGCACCCGTCGCCGTCGCGCCCGCAGCTCCGGCACCGGCCGTCCCCGCGATCGCGTTTATCGGCTACCAAAATTCGGGCAAGACCACGCTTGTCGAGAAGGTTATCGCCGAGCTCACCCGCCGCGGCCTGCGCGTGGGGTCGCTCAAGCATCATGGGCACCACGGCTTTGATATCGATGTGCCCGCCAAGGATACGTGGCGCCATCACCAGGCCGGATCCAAGCACGTGGGCCTCATCTGCGCCACGCGCTGGGCGGAGTACGCCGACACGCGCGAGGAGGACGAGATGCCCGCGCGCGAGCTGCTGTCGCGCTACAACGATGTCGACGTGGTGATCATCGAGGGCTACAAGACCGAGGGCTTCGACAACATCGTGGTCGCGCGCTCCGGCGTCGATCGCCTACGCGGCAAGAGCTCGCTCGACCTGGTCGACGGTCACACGCTGGCCCTTGCCTGCAACGAGGCCCTGGCACGTCAGGCCTTCGACGCAGGCTTTGCGACCCGAGCCATCAACATCAACGATGCCCGAGCCATCTGCGATCTCATCCAAGACCATCTTTAAGGCTTGACGCTGAACCTGCCAAAAAGGGACAGGTTTATTTTGGTAGGTTTTATCTGGGCAAACGCTGTTTCCACCACAAAGGGGCCAGGCGCCTTTGTGGTGGTTTTTGCTTTGGTAGATGTGTGGGACATGCCTTACAATCTACCAAGTAGTTCATGACGGGCGAAAAACGGAGAGAAGGGGCTTGATGCGTCCTTAATGTTTCATGCGGATAGATTGATTTGACAGACGGTGGCGAATGCCCGCCGTCCGCATTCGTATGAAACAAGGAGTCTCCATGCTCGCCCCTCTTTTCTCAAAGCCTCAATCATCGCTTTCCGTGCAGGCCAAGCTCCTGGTGGCGATGCGCTTTCTCATCTACACCGGTTTCCAGACCAGCTACTTTATCGGCATCATCGGAACGCTCACCTATGCGGACGGCGCTTCGGTCGTCGCGACATCGCTGGCCGTCCTTTTTATGAACGTATTCGTGATCTTGGGATCCTTTGCGGGTGGCGCGGCGCTCGACGCCTGGGGCCCACGCCGTCATTTCTTGCTGAGCGTCGTCGGCACGTTGGCAACTGGCGCGGCGATCATTGCCTTTGGCAGCGCGACCGGTATCGTCCTGCTCGGCGCGGTGCTTCTGGGCTTTGTGATGGGGTTCGCCCAGCCTATCGCCACATCCTATCCGGCCTACCTCACCGACGATCCTGTCGAGCTCAAAGACATCAACTCTGCCATCGCCATGTTCTCAAACGTGAGCATCGTCGTTGGCCCCACGCTGGGCGGCTTTTTCGCGGCGGCTGCGTCGTCGCGCGCGGTGTTCGTGCTTATGATGCTCTTTACCGTGCTGGCGTTCGTCGTCGGTTGGGGCTTTAGGCCGCAGACCAGCCATGTCGCCGGGCATGCGGATGCCGATTCGGCAGAGGAAGGGGAGCGTGCGGGACGAAGCTCCAACCCCAGCACGCCCGCCCGCGCCACCTTCGCAGCCAGCATCAAGACAGTCTTCACCAACAGCGTCCTCGCGCTACTTTTCTGCATCATTTTTCTTTCGAACTTTGGTTACGGAGCCTTCGATCCGCTGGAGTCGTTCTTCTACCGCGATGTCCTGCACGTCGGCGTTGAGTGGATGGGCTGGCTCTCGTCGGCCTCGGGCGTGGGCGCGGTGCTGGGTGCCGTGCTCGCGCTCCGCTTGCCGCCGCACTTGGTAAACCTAAAAACGCTGCTCGTGGCACTTATGTCCGTGGGCCTGGGAAGCCTGCTCTATGTGGGGACGCCGTACGTGGGTGTGGCCCTTGTCGGCCAGGTCGCCCTGGGCATAGCCTGGGGCGTTGTCAACCCGCTTCATAACACCATCGTGCAAACGACGGCTCCGCTCGAGCAGCTCGGTCGCGTCAACTCGGTCATGGGCTTTGGCAATATGTTCGCCGGCGTGGCGCCGCTGGCGATTGCCCCGTGGCTGGCGGCGACATTTGGCGTACAGCAGACACTCGTGGGGGCAGGCATGGTCGTGACGGCGGTCCCTGCGGCGTTGCTGCTGTTTGGACGCCGGCATTTTGATCGTGCCGCAAGGCAGTAAAAACCATCACAACATTCGATGAAAATCGCGATTTCGCCGAATAACGTCGAATGTTGTGATGGATTGCGCCGCGGATCCTGCCACCACAAAGGGGCCAAGCACCTTTGTGGTGGTTTTTGCTTTGACGGGCCGCGCCTGTGCCTTGGTATACCATGTACGCCGTTCACGAATACGCCCCACACCGCCGCACAACCCAGAAAGGCCCCCATGGACACCACCTTCAGCCACATCAAAGCCGTGTTCTGCGATATCGACGGCACGCTGCTCACGAGCCAGCACACGGTGTCCCCGCGCACCGTGGCGGCGATCCACGCCCTGCGCGAGCGCGGCGTGCTCTTTGGCCTGTGCACCGGGCGCGACGCCCAAGCGACCGAGGCCATGTACGAGCTCTGGGGCATCGAAGGCCTGGTGGACGTGCTCGTGGGCTGCGGCGGCGCCGAAGTCATCGACCGTGCGCACGGCATCAACGAGCTGAGCTACCCGCTACCGGGCGAGACCATCGCGCACATCTGCGAGCACATGGCAGGCCTGCCGGCAACGCCCGTTTGCCCTCGGGACGGCGTGCTCTATGTGCCCGAGAGCAATGAGTGCGTCGAGCACCTGTCGCGCGTCGACGGCGTGCCCTACCAGGTGGTCGATTTTGCCGAGTTCTTGCGCGAGCCGCAGCCCAAGGTGATGTTTACCATGGCGCCCGAGGTGATGCCGCAGGTCATCGAGCGAGCATCGACGTTTGCCGATAACACTGTTAAGGCGGCGGCTCTGCAAACCACGCAGCGGCTCTACGAGTTCATGGATCCGCGCGTGTCCAAGACGCGCGGCCTTGTGCGCGTGGCGGAGCTCAACGACATGGAGCTCCAGGACATCTGCGTATTTGGCGATGCCGACAACGACACCAGCATGGTGGCTGACGCCGGCGTGGGCGTGGCCATGGCAAACGGCAGCGACGCCACTCGCTCCGCCGCCGATTATGTAACCGCGAGCAACGACGAAGACGGCATCGCGATCTTTATCGAGGAGCATCTGCTGTAGCGCCGGGGGAGAGCCACCACAAAGGGGGCAGGTACCTTTGTGGTGACCGCTTGATTGCAATTAGACGCTCAGGCGATTTAGGTGAATTGATACCGAAAATCTGCGCGAAAATACAAATAACTTTGTCCGAACATCGCGCTCTAACCACCGATGGGTTAAAGATATTCTCATCAGTTTGGAAGGATATTCCTTCCGGTTAATGACCTACTGCTCACGGTCGATTTTCGACCGTGAGCGGGATGTCTGCTCTTGAGCAAAAATTTGTGCAAATAAATCTAATGCCATTAAAAAATGATGTGCAGCTAAATTACCAGTAGAAACAAATAATAGATAGCGAATAAACGAAGGTAAATCTGAGCAAATGTCAAGAGAATTGAGAATCCGCTACAAAAATGTCGGTTTTGTTGCTCAGATGTCTAAACAATCGTTACAATATGTACACTAAACGTGCGCAATTACAGATTGCGCAGATACGTTTGATAGTGAAAGAGCAAGATCGCGGTCTCTTGGGGAGGAGACATCGATGAAAGCAAATTCAGACAAATCTAAGCAGAGTAATAAAGCGACGCGCCGTGTACTGGCAGGCGCTTTGTGCGGAGCTTCCGTGTTGAGCCTGGTGCTGTCGCTCGTCATGCCTCCGATCTCGCAGGCCATTGCCAACGATGGTCAGGCGGTTTCTACCGAGGAAACTGTGATGGGGGGTTCCTCAAGTGAGTCTACTGTTGTAGGCAACACCAACAACGGGGATACCGAAAACCAGAATAGTGACGAGACCGAGAACGGCGAAACCTCTGGTGGCGTTGTCGCGACGGGCCTGTCGTCCGATGACGCGGGAGCCAAAAGTGCCGAGCAGCCTGCCGAAGACGACACTAATGATGAAGACGCAATCGCGCCTGCTACAGAGAATGAATCAGATTATGAAATTCGCAACGCGGCAGAGCTGAGCTCAAAGCTCCTTAACAAGGAACTGCGTGATGGAGACGGCGTTGCTACTTTTAAGCTTACGGCCGATATCGACTATAACGATGAGATTGGGCTCGAACAGTCCAGCGACAATCCCATCAATATCACCTTGAACTTAAATGGTCACAAGATAAAGCAGGATAGTGCTGGCAAGCCTCTGTTTGATATTGCTAAGGGCGCGACGCTTACGGTCGTGGACGACGTGGACTCTGGGCACATTCAGGAGAATGTTGCCGACGGCCAGCAGCTGCAAGATAAGGACGAGTATCTGACACCTGACAATTATGGCAAGACGGCAAAGATGTCTTATGACGATAATGGCATTCCGACTGACCTTACCTATTACGTAACCGAATCGACTGCAAGTGGTGCAGGTACCACCGAGAAGATCTATGAGCACACGGCGACAATTCAGGGCGCAATTGTTGGAGGCACCAAGAACTCCACGATGAGGCTCATTAACGTTTACCAGGGCGGCACGTTTAACCTCCAGAGTGGTACGCTTACGCAGAAAAAGGACTGCAATGTCGGTAACCTCATCTATGCCGAGAACGGTTCTACCGTCAATATGAGCGGTGGCTACGTATGCGGTGCTTCTACGAACACTTGGGCCAACGGTGCAGGTGTCATGGTGTCTAATGAAGGGGGCAGCGCTTCGACCCTTAATCTGATCGGTGGCGTAATTGCTGGCAACTGCGCTTCGAGTGGCGGCGGTGTATATGCCAAGGGGTCTGCAGTCAAGGTGACCAGTGGCGTAATCTCCGGTAAGGTGACCAGTGGCGTAATCTCCGGTAATAGCACATTCGGCGCGGGACTCGGTGGCGGCATTATGGCCGAGGGCGGCATCGTGACCGTCTCTGGTGGCTATGTCACGAATAATAGAATGGCTAAATTCTGCGGTAACGAAGGCGATGGTTGTCATGGCGGCGCTGGGCTTGCTGTCAATAACGGCGCCCATGTCACCATTTCCGGTGGCCAGATTACCGGCAACTACTCCGAGGAAGCTGGCGGTGGCGTTTATGTTACCGATGTTGGTCGACAAGGGTGGTCTCGCAAGGATACGGCATGGCTCACAATTACGGGGGGAACTATTGCCTCTAATGTGAGCTTCCGATCTGAGGGTGCCGGCATCCGAGTGGGCCAGATGGTTGACGCGATGGTAAATGGATCGTCAAAAGATAGCCCAGTCTACATCACTAATAACCACTGCATGTCTCGCTTTGACTGGGGCGGAGGCGGCGTCTTCGTCCAGGGCGATTCGAATACCGCATCTAATGCTGGCAGGCTCTTTGTGTACAACTCGTACATTAGCGCCAATATCGCTGGCGGCTATGGCGGCGGCGTAGCAGTCTGCCCCACGGGCAAGACGTTGGTAACGAACACTGAGGGCACGGCAATCTTTGGCAATTCGTCTGCTGGCGCTGATTACGACTATCATGATGATTACAACGCACAGGACAATACCGGTAATGAAGGTAAGCCCCATCTTTCCGAAGGTGGCCACGATAAAAATCAAGATTTCACTGCGTATAATAAAAATCCTGCGATCTTCCGCGAAAACGGTCATGCGGATTTCTTCCTTGCTGCAACGGGCCACAGCGATCCAATCGCAGCGGTAATCGGCAAGATGCTTGGTGGCGGTGACGCCAAGTTTTCGGGAAGCATTGAACTTGAAAAGAAGATTAGTATTCCGGCTAATGGTGGTGTTCAGGTCAAGAATAGTATCGGCTTGTCTTCGGGTGTTAATGCCGGAGATGATGCTGCGACGGCCGCGCAGGGTCTTGCCACAACCTTCATCACTGGCAACTATTCCTGGAACCATGGCGGCGGCATCATGTCGAACGGCGACCTGTACTTGGGCCAGCCAGCGGATACGTATGTCTACCCGAGCCTTAAGCTGAAGGCAACCAAGGTGTTGGACGGCCGTGGCCTCAAAGATGGGGAGTTCTCCTTTACGGTCTACCGTAAGGACTCGAATGATCCTTTCACAAATGGGGTATTCAATCGTGACGCTTGTACCGAGGTTGGAACTGCAAATAATGATGAAAGCGGCAACATTGCGTTTAACCTTGGTGAACAGTTCGCAGCGAGCGGTACGGCTGACAAAATCACATACTACTTGGTCGAAGATGCCGGCGAGGACTCCGACATCACATACGACTCTGCTGTGTATGAGATTGTGGTAAAGGCTAAAGATACCCAGACCTCGCTCATGTCTGTTCCGAAAAAAGACAATCCAAATGAGGAAAAGCAGCTCGTCATCCATAACTACACGATTGAAAACGTCAGTGTCACCAAGCGTGAATTCGATAAGTCGTCCGGTGCGTGGATCAACGTAAAGCAGTGGGGCGACGTAAAACAGGACGGAGGCTATTATTGTATTGGCGGTGTCGAAGGCTCTACGACCTTCACCAACAAATACACTCCGTACACCTCCACTGGCTCCTGGACTCCTGAGGCGACTAAGGTCGTTAAGGGTGGCGAGATGAAGGAGTTTACGCTCGAGCTTGCGGATAACCCGGACTTCGCGGACGCTAAGACGGTTAAGACTCGGGTCGATGGCGACAAGTCCCAGACGCTTTCGTTCTTAAATGCGTCTGGCGAGGGGATTAAGTACTCGCTCTCTGATATCACGAAGAATCCCTTCACTGCCGGTGATCCTACGGGCCGTGGCGCTTCCAAGACCTTCACGTACTACGTGTGCGAGAAGAATGAGGGTTCAATTTTCTCGCATTATAAGTTCGATCAGTCGGTCTATAAGCTTGACGTCACGATGACGGATCAGAAAGATGGCACAATCACTGCCACGAAGGTGACCTACACCCAGATCAAGGATGCTGACGGTAATGCCATCGACGAAGGCAAGCAGACTACCGTGGATTACAACGATGGATCCGATACTACCAAGCCCAAGTCCATCCCCACCTTCACCAACACCTACTCCACCTCTTTGCCCCTTTCTGGTATGTCGGGCGTCACGCTGACGTACCTTGCCGGTGCGGCGGTGCTTTGCGCTGCTGCGGCCTGGATGCACATTCGTCGCAAGGCGAATGCGAAGGGAGGTGAGCGTCGTGAATAAGAAAGTTTGCTCCTTCCCGATCTTGTTTGCGCTGCTTGCCCTCGTGATCGGCACCTGCGCGGTTGTGTTCCCCGCATCCGCGCAGGCCGCGCCGACCTCGACCGGTTCCATCACGGTGAGCGGCACCGTGGCGAGCAGCTACGACGCCTACCAGATCTTTGACGCCAACGTCATCGATGGCGACAACGACGCTAAAATCGCCACCGACCTCGCCTGGGCAAGCGACGCCGCGCGCGACGCCGTCCTGCCCGTGCTGCACAGCGCCGGCATGCCCAAATCCCAGACTACCGCGCAGGAAGCTGCCGAGTGGCTCAACGCCGATTCCCACCTTACGAGCGCGTTGAGCGCACAGCTCGCTCGTTCCCTCCAGAGCTCTGGTGCCGTGTCCGTGGCCCTTAATGCGGGCAAGACGGCCGAGCTGCCCTGTGGCTACTGGCTCATCGTCGCCGACGACGAGGCCATCGCCCAGAACGAGGCCGGCACCGCGCCGATCATGGCCCTGGTGGGCGGCAGCGCCGTCACCGTCAAACCCAAGGCCGCGACGCCCAAGGTGTCCAAGCATGTGCTGGAGGACAGCACCGCCGCCTGGCAGAAGGCCGCCGACGCCACGGTCACCGACGACCTGTACTGGCGCCTCTCGGCCACGGTCCCGGCGGGGCTCACGGCCTACGACACCTATACGGTGCAGTTCGTCGACACCATGAGCGCGGGGCTCGACCCCTCCAAGGTCGCCGTGAGCATGCGCGTGTACGTGGCGGCGGGCGCGGACGGCGGCTTCGACGCCGTTTCGGGCGACAAGGATGGCCGCGCCGGCACCGAGCCCGCGAAGGGCTGGACCGACATCACGGCCCAGTGCAGGGTCTCAGTCGACGGTAAGACCTTCACCGCGCGCACCGGCGACCTCATCGCCGCGCTCGGCGGGGCCGACGCCTTTACCGCGGGCGCCCGCGTGGTCGCCGTGTACAATGCGCCGCTCAACAGCGCATGCAACCACGGCATCGCGAAGGGCAACCCCAACGAGGTCTACCTGTGCTACCCGCGCTCTCCCTTTGCCGACCAGTCCGGCGACGCCGGCTTCACTCGTACGCCGAGCGATGACGCGTGCGCCTACACCTGGGATCTCGCGCTCACCAAGCGCGGCAGCGACGGCGACAAGCCGCTTGCCGGGGCGGTCCTGAGCATCGCCGACGACCGCGGCCGCACGCTGGCGGCCGACGGCACGTGGGATGCGGAGGGCAAGGCCACCATCACCACGGGCGAGGACGGCCGCGTGACCGTCTCGGGCGTGGACTCGGGCAAGCTAGAGGTCCGCGAGCTCAAGGCGCCCAAGGGCTACACCGCTTTTGAGGGCACGCGCTCCGTGAAGGTCAAGGCCGAGGGCCTGGACGTCGACCAGGTGGTCGCCGCCAAGCCTAAACTCACCATCACGGCCGAGTCGCCCCTGCGCGCCGACAGCGCGGACGGGTCGACGGGCAGCCTGGAGGCGTCGATCATTAATACGCCTACCGGCACACCCCCTAGCATTACCACCGGAGGCTTTATGCCCTTGACTGGTGATATGGCAATGTACGCCGTGGCCGCCGCAGCGGTCGCTGGAGCTGCACTGATCGTGGTCGCGCTCCTGATCAAGCGGGGAGGTGGCAGCCATAAAGAGTAGCTGGCAGCCCCACAGAGAGCGGGGCGAGACGTAGCGAAGCAGATGCTAAGACACAGACAGATGATGATCGATCGAATGGGAATCAAGCAGAAAGCAGAGGAAAAGAAGATGAGCATGAGCAAGAACATCGCACGCCTGGCAGTGACAGCAGGCCTCACAGCGGCGCTGAGCTTCGGTGGCGTGATGGCCCCAGTCACGATGGCGTTTGCGGCGGGTACGGATGGCTCGGTGACCATCAAGAACGTTGATGGTAACGCTACCGAGTTCGAGGGCTATCAGATTTTCAATGCTGATGTTGCCACCGATGGAACCGTCAGCAACATTACGTGGGCAAACACTAATGTGCAGCTTGCTGTCGAGAGCGTTATCAAGGTAGAGGACGAGTTCTATGCGGGGAGGACTGCCCAGGACGCCGCGGACTGGATCACGAAAAAAGTGGGCGATGAGGGCGGCAGCGTGGCATTTAATTCCACTGCATATAAGATTGCTGCTGCCGTAGATGGCCTTGCTGACAAAAAGACAACGAATAATGGTGTTGCCTCTGGTCTCGCGCACGGCTACTGGCTCTTTGTGACCAAGGCTGACACTATTGGTGATGGCGAGGCGGGTACGTCTCCCATTTTCACTGTCGTGGGAGACACGCCCGTTGAGGTCAACGAGAAAACTGGTATCCCTACCGTCGAGAAAAAGATCGTGAGCGATGCCGACGACCAGGAGCACGATGCTGCCGATTCGCAGATCGGCCAGGACGTGACGTACAGCCTCTACGGTACCATCGCCGAGAACTACGACAAGTACGACACGTATTTCTACAAGTTCTCCGACCAGATCTCCAAGGGACTGACTCTGCAGGACGGCGCCAAGGTCTATCTGTATGCGAGCAAGGATGACGCGAAGGGCGATCTCGGCCGCACGAAGGGCACGGATATCACTGCGAATTTCAAGGAGGAAACGTCCGCCGCGGCTGCCGCTGATGGCAGTAAGACGACGACGTGGACCTGCAAAAACCTGAAGAGCGTCGATCACGTCACTAAGGACTCCTACATCGTCGTCTCCTATAAGGCAAAGATTAACAGCGAGGCTACCGTTGGAGACAATGTGGGTAACACCAACACTGTCAAACTTGAGTATTCAAACAACCCTATGACCACCGACACCGGCACGACGGTGCCCGATGAGGTCAAGACCTACACCTATGGCCTTAAACTGAATAAGGTTGACCTTGGCACTGAGAAGGCACTCCCGAATGCGAAATTTACCATCAAGGTGACGAAGGCGGCGGATTTAAACCTGGTGGGGAAATACGTTCGTCCACTGGAGCTCTTGGAAGTGATCCGCAGGAGTTCACGACTGGCTCCGATGGCACCTTTACCGTCAAGGGCCTCGGTGCGGGAACCTATGAGGTAGAGGAGACTGACGCTCCCGAAAACTACGATAAGGTCACATTCAATTTCACGATTAATGAAAGCGGGACAACGGGTGAAAGCTCGAAAGCGGATAAGTATGAGCTAGACGGCCCGAGTAATCAGGTTATCATCGGCACGCCGAATGATAAGAGGGGCGACAACAAGCTCGTGGCCGAGACTGACACTGCCACAAATAACGACGGCACCTTCAACATCACCGTTGGCGATACCAAGCATGTCGGCCTTCCCCTCACCGGTCTTAACGGCGTGACCTTCACTTGGATCGCTGGTGGCGCGGTGCTCGTCATCGGCGTGGTGCACCTCATCCGCAGCCGTAAGCAGGCCGAGGAGTCCGAGCAGGAGTAACGCTCGCTCACCCATCCCTTTGGCAGGTGGGATGTGATGGCCATGAGACTTGCGGACACTTTTCTCGTCCATCCACGTTCTTGCTTTGCCATTCTCTTTTCGGGGCAGACTCCTCACTGGAGTCTGCCCCGTTTTTTTGGATAACGTAGTCAAGCTCCATTGCCCGATGGATCAAGCGTATGAATATCGAACAGATGTTTGCAATTATTGCGTTTACCAGCTGTGGATGCATACACTCGCAGTAAAATACCCTTGCGACGCATTCCGTGCGCGGGCGGCCGACGACTCAATCGGAGGTCCCCAAATGCTGAAATTCCTTAACGCGCTCGCCGCCCTCGCGGCGGTGGGCACGTTCGTCATCGCGTTTCTTGACTCGTATGAGGTTCGGTTTAAGGTCCGTAGGCGCACGCGCGGTGCGGACGGTAGAAGGCATTTGCGCTGCAACAAGCGCAAATAAGAATGCCCGGGGTTAGAGGCCCGGGCATTTAACAAAACCAGAAAACTAGGCCGCCCGCGCTTTCGAACACTTACGCGGGATGCGTCGTTTTCTATTGCCATTGTATCCCGAATCGCCCAGCCGATTCGGGATATTTTGAAAACTCAAATGCGGGCCCATACTTGCACTGCGCAATGCTGCCAGGCTGCGTTGCGCAGTGCATGAGCTCGCTAATCGGCTATTATTTGTTCAGACAACTTGAGTTGTAGAGGAGTGACCGGCGATGGTGCAGGGCGCCAAACATATGAAGAGCAGTAACGCCGCGGACAACGGCGGCTCAAGCCCTCAGCCCAAACCTCAACCAAAGCCCAAGCGCCGTCGCAAGCGGCTGCCGCGCTGGGCCGATCGGCTCATCACCATCGTCATCATCCTTATTGGCGTGGGCCTTATGACCTGGCCGTGGATCTTGGACCGGCTCGAGGCCTCGGGCGTGTTCAACCAGATCAGCACGGTGTCCAGCACCGTGGACGCGCTATCTGCCGAGGAGCGCGAGCGCATCCTGCTCCAGGCTCGCTCCTTTAACGAGCAGCTGGCGGGCGAGGCCACCGAGCTTCCCGCCGACCAGATCGAGCCCTACGCCCAGCAGCTCATCTTTGACCGCGATCCCATGATGAGCTGGGTCGAGATCCCCTCCATCGACGTGAGCATGCCCATCTACCACGGTACGAGCGAGGAAGTCCTTATGGCGGGCGTCGGCCACCTGGAGGGCACGAGCCTACCGGTGGGCGGCACCTCGACGCACTGCGTGCTCACCGCGCATTCGGGCATGCGCAACCTGAGCATGTTCGACGACATCCACTCGCTGGAGCCCGGCGACCTGGTGCTGCTGCACACCATGAACAAGACGCTCGCCTACAAGATGGTGGACTCCGAGGTGGTGCTGCCCGAGGAGATGGAGTCGCTGGCCATCGAGCCCGGCGCCGACAAGGTGACACTCGTCACCTGCACGCCCTACGGCGTGAACGACCATCGCCTGCTGGTGCATTGCGTGCGCACCAAGTACAACAAGAAGGACGTCGACAAGCAAAAGTCGCTGGCCGGCCGCCACTGGGGCAAGCGCGAGTTTGCCGTGCTCATCGTGGTCGTTGCCATTGTGCTGTTGCTGCTGGACATCGTGATCCACGCGGTCCGCAAACGTCGCAAGGCTAAGGTCTCGGCATAAGATATTCTCCAGAACCACCACAATGGGGACGGGCACCTTTGTGGTAGTCGGGGTTTCTAAGCCGTTCCAACCGCCGCTCTCGTTACGTTTTCGCTGCATTTGGGTAAAGCGCCTGCTCCAAGCCGGCGCCGCCCTGTATACTAGAGCGGTTTAACTGTTATGCGGAAGGGAGCGCCTATGGCACTCAGCGAGAAAGACGTGCGCGGCATCGCCGAGTACGCAAAGATCGCACTGACCGATGACGAGCTCGCCCAGATGACGTCCTACATGAACGACGCCGTCCAGATGCTCGAGCCCGTCTTGCAATATGACTTGCCCGACGTGGAGCCCACGTTCCATCCCATCGGAAGCCTGTCCAACGTGATGGGCGATGACCTGCGCGAGCCCGAGCGCGACCTGCCGCTCGACGTTGCGCTCGAAAACGCTGGCAGCGCGCGCGACCGCTACTTCCGCGTGCCGTCCATTTTGGGAGAGGGGGAGAGCGAGTAATGGCGCTAAGCTTCGATTCCCTTACCGCCGCCCAGATTGCCGCGGGCGTTGCCGCTGGCAACTTTACCGCTACCGAGGTGGCCCAGGCCTCTCTTGCCGCCATCGAGGCGCGCGAGGGCGGGGTCCAGGCATTCCTGCAGGTGGCGCCCGAGCTTGCGCTCGAGGCCGCCGCGCGCGTGGATGCCGACCGTGCCGCAGGCAAGCCGCTGCCCCCGCTCGCGGGCGTGCCGCTGGCCATCAAGGACAACATGAACCTCGTGGGCACGCGCACCACCTGCGCTTCCCGCATGCTCGAGAACTACCAGAGCGTCTACACAGCCACCTGCGTCCAGCGCATGCTCGATGCCGGCTGCCTGCCCATGGGCAAGGCCAACATGGACGAGTTTGCCTTTGGTAGCTCTACCGAGAGCTCGGCGTTCCACCGCACCAACAATCCCTGGGATATCGAGCGCGTGCCCGGCGGCTCCTCGGGCGGCTCCGCTGCAGCTGTCGCCGCGGGCGAGGTCGCGCTCTCGCTGGGCTCGGACACCGGCGGCTCCATTCGTCAGCCGGCATCGCTGTGCGGCGTGGTGGGCTTTAAGCCCACGTATGGCGCCGTGAGCCGTTACGGCGTGGTTGCCTTTGGCTCGTCGCTCGACCAGGTGGGACCCTTTGGCCGCACGGTCGAGGATGTCGCGCTGGCCATGAACGCGCTTACCGGCGCGGGCCACGATCCGTACGACTGCACCAGCCAGGATTGCGTCGTCGACTTTACCGAGCATCTCAACGACAGCATCGAGGGCAAGCGCGTGGGCATTATCCCTGCGTTTATGGAGGCCGAGGGCCTGACGCCCGAGGTCAAGGCCGCTGTTCAGCGCGCCGCCCAGGAGCTGCAGAACCAGGGCGCCGAGCTGGTCGAGGTCGACCTGCCGCACCTGGATGCCGCCATCGCCGCCTACTACGTTATCGGCCCGGCCGAGGCGTTCTCCAACCTGGCTCGCTTCGACGGCATTCGCTACGGCTATCAGGAGGAGGGCTGCGCCAACCTGTCCGACCAGAGCTCGCTTTCGCGCGCCCACGGCTTTGGCGCCGAGGCCAAGCGCCGCCAGATGCTCGGCGCCTACCTGCTGAGCTCGGGCGTGTACGACAAGTACTACTACGCCGCGCAAAAGGCCCGCACACTCATCACGCAGGACTACGACGCCGCGTATGCCAAGGTGGACACCATCCTCATGCCCGCCTCGCCGCGCACGGCCTTTAAGTTTGGCGAGATCAGCGACCCCACACAGATGTACCTTTCGGACCTGTACACCATCTCGCTCAACATTTGCGGCAACGGTGGTATCTCGGTGCCGCTGGGCCTGGGCGAGGATACTCAGCTGCCCGTTTCTGCCCAGCTGGTGGGACCTGCCTTTAAGGACCGTCAGCTGTTCACGTTTGCCCGCGCCCTGGAGCGCGGCTTTGCCGATGCCGCCACGGGTGCGCCCGCGCTTTCCGTCGCGCCCGATTTTGCCGGGAAGGGAGGCGAGCTGTAATGAAGGAGCTTTCCGAGGTCCTGCAGGATTGGGAGGCCGTGATCGGCCTGGAGATCCATACCGAGCTCACCGCACTCGATACCAAGATGTTCTGCAACTGCAAGCTCAGCCACGATGACGAGCCCAACGCCAACGTGTGCCCGGTATGCCTGGGCCTGCCCGGTGCCCTGCCGGTGCCCAACAAGCGCGCCATCGAGAGCATCGTCAAGGCGGGTCTAGCCACCAACTGCGAGATTCAACGCCACTCGATGTTCTATCGCAAGCACTATTTCTATCCCGATATGGCCAAGAACTTCCAGACTACGCAGGGTCCGGTTGCTTTTGCCATGTACGGTCACCTGGATCTGGACGTGACCGGTCGCGGTGCCGCTGAGCGCTCCGACTGCGCGTTTGGCGAGGCCGAGGCCCAGAGCCTGGCGAGCGCCTCGGCCAACGCCGAGGGCCTGTCCACGTCCATGACGTCGACCATGCGCGAAGGCAACCAGCGCGCCGGCCACCTGGCCAGCTACGATGCGTCCAACCTGCAGATGCCTGAGCGCCGCGAGGACGGTTCCTACACGGTGCCCATTCGCATCCTGCGCATCCACATGGAGGAGGACGCCGCCAAGATGGTCCACGTGGGCGGCGCCGAGGGCCGCATTACCGCCGCGGCCGAGTCGCTCGTCGACTACAACCGCTGCGGCACGCCGCTGATTGAGCTCGTCACCGAGCCCGATCTGCGCACGCCCGAGGAGGCTCGCCTGTTTATGGAGAAACTCCGTCGCATTTTTGTGACGCTGGGCATCTCGGACTGCTCCATGGAGAAGGGTTCCATGCGCTGCGACGGCAACGTGTCGCTGCGCCGCCGCGGCGAGACCAAGCTGGGCACCAAGACCGAGCTCAAGAACCTCAACTCGTTCAAGAGCCTGCACGACGGCCTTGCCTACGAGATCTGCCGCCAGGCCGAGGTGCTCGAGGAGGGCGGCATTATCTACCAGGAGACCCGTCACTGGGAGCCCAGCCGCAAGCGCACCGTGGTTATGCGCGTCAAGGAGACGGCCGACGACTATCGCCTGTTCCCCGATCCCGACCTGGCGCCGTTCGATCTGGACGACGAGTTTATCGACCGCTGCCGTGGCGAGATCCCCGAGCTGCCCGATGCCAAGCGCGTCCGTTTTGAGGCCGACTTTGGCATTAAGGCGGCCGACGCCGAGCAGATTGCCGGCGACCCCGAGTTTGCCGACTTCTTTGAGGCCGCCGCTGCCGGTATGGCTGGCAAGGAGGCCCAGACGGTCGCAAATCTGCTGGTCAACGAGATGATCGCCTACCTTAAGGGCGCGGGCGTCTCGCTGGCCGAGTCCGGCATCGCGCCTGCTCAGGTGGCAGCCCTTGCCAAGCTGCTGGCGACCGATGCCATCAGCTCCAACCAAGCGCACGAGGTCTTTGAGGCCATGGCCCAGACCGGCGACGACCCCAATAAGATCGTCGACGAGCGTGGTATGCGTCAGGTGAGTGATGCCGGCGCGCTGCAGCCGATCGTGGACGAGGTGCTGGCAAACTGTGCCGATCAGGCGCAGCAGTATCGTGACGGCAATCAGAAGGTTATCGGCTTTTTGGTGGGCCAGTGCATGAAGGCAAGCCGCGGCAAGGGCAACCCGAAGCTCTTCAACGAGTTGCTGAGAACGTCGCTCTCGTAAGCGGGAACCGAGGGGCCGGGCGCAGGGCCTTGCCTCTCAATTTCGGACAGTCCTGACTCACGACGGAGGCGCCACTGGCGCCTCCTGTTCGTGCGGAACTCATTGAGAGGCAAGGCCCTGCGCCCGGCCCCTCGGTTCCGTGACGATTCGGCCGTTCGGGTCAGGTGGGCTGAATGGAATTTGGTGAATGAGGGCGCCGTTGGCGCCCTCATTCTTTATGGATGTTGAAAACGAAGGTGAATACTTTTCCGCGAAGTGAACGACCTATTTTTGACCCCTGAAACATCAACACTTTTCTGGCTCGGTTTCCTGCGGTTTTGTCGAGTGTTTCCTGCGGTTTTGCTGCGAAAAAATGTGGATGCTTCGGGGGTCCAATTTTGCTCGTTCACTTCGCGGAAAACCATTCACCTTCAATTTGCTGGAGAGGGGAGGGCTCCCTCTTTGGCGTCACGGATGTACATCGCGGCGGGCGGATCGCCAGAAGCCGGCTGCTCCGTATCTTAAGATTTCCAAAAAGTTAACCTTTGTTGACCTTAATAGTTAGATAAACTAAACTATTTTCCAAAAGTGTGCTCGAGCAAACTTGTTTACTCGAGTGCTGAGGCACCGTGCCGCGTCCAATGCGGCAAAAGGGAGAAGCAACATGAAGAAGTCGACGTTCAACACCCTGCTTGTCGGTGGCGGTTTTCTGCTTGGTACGGCTGGCATCAAGCTGCTCACCAGCGCTCCGGTAAAGAATGCCTGCGTGCAGGGCATTGCGTGCGGCATGCGCATCAAGAACGGCTACCAGGACATGGTCGAGCAGGCTAAGGCCGAGGTCGACGATATGGTTGCCGAGGCTGCTTACATCACCCAGAGCGAGGCCGCTGCTGACGAGGCAGCTGAGTAACGCTCCCAGGCGCAAACTATGAGATTCTCGATTATTAGCGAGATCCCTGGCAGGACCCGTCTTCAATTGGCGGGTCCTGTGCCAGAGAGCGATCTCGATGCACTTCTTAAGCTCAGCGGCGATATCGACGGCGTGCACAAGGTGCGCGTGTATGGCCGCATTGGCCAGATGGCGCTGGAGTACGACGAGCCGCGCCGCGCAAGCGTGCTCGACGCCTTGGGCGCACTCGATGCCCAGGCCGTTGCCGACGCAAAGACGGGTTACGTGATGCAGCTTGAGCCACGCAAGCACAAGCTCGTTATGGATCTTGCCACGCTTGTCGGCGCCCACTATGCGCGCCGATGGTTCTTGCCGACGCCTCTGCGTGCGGTGTTTGTCGTGGCCGGTTACATGGCATTTTTGCGCGCTGCCCTTCATGAGCTGGCGCAGCCGCGCCTGACCGTTCCTGTGCTCGACGCTTCGGCCATCGGCATTTCGTTCGTCAAGCGTGATGTCGACACCGCGGGCCAGACGATGTTCCTGCTCAACGTGGGCGAGCTGCTTGAGGACTACACCCGCGCCATGAGCGAAAACGAGCTCATCAACTCGCTGCTCGATGTGCCCGACAAGGCGCAAAAGGTGGTCGGTGACACCGAGGTAAGCGTTGCCGCCACCGAGCTCGAGCCCGGCGATCTGGTCGCCGTACGCACTGGCATGTCCATCTGCATCGACGGCGTGGTCGAGCAGGGGAGCGCCATGGTCAACCAGGCGACCCTGACCGGCGAGCCGCTGGCCGTCGAGCGCAGCGTGGGCGACGACGTGTTCGCCGGCACCGTCGTGGAAGACGGCAGCATCTTGGTGCGCGTGCGCGCCAACACGGCGCAAACCAAACTGCGCTCAATCGTCTCGCTCGTGCAGACGGCCGACTCGCTCAAGTCCGAGGGCCAGTCGCATATGGAGGACCTTGCCAACAAGATCGTCCCGTGGAACTTCCTGCTCGCGGGCCTGGTTGCGCTTACCACCCGCAGCCTCATCAAGACCTCGGCGGCGCTGATGGTCGACTACTCGTGCGCGCTTAAGCTCACGGGTTCCGTTGCCGTCATGACCGCTATGAGCGATGCTGCCAAGATGGGCGTCATGGTCAAGGGCGCGAAGTACTTTGAGTCGTTTGCCAAGGCCGATACCATTGTCTTTGACAAGACCGGTACGCTGACCGAGGCCCAGCCGCGTCTAGCTTGCGTGCTCACGACCGACGGCTGGAGCGAGGACGAGGTCCTGCGCCTTTCCGCTTGCTTGGAGGAGCATTTTCCGCATCCGGTGGCGCGTGCCGTGGTCAATGCGGCACGTGAGCGCGGGCTCGAGCACCGCGAGCGCCATGCTGCCGTCGAGTACATCGTGGCGCACGGCATCGCTTCGTCCATCGAAGGGCGTCGCGCCATCATCGGTTCAGCGCACTTTGTATTCGAGGACGAGGGCGCGCAGCTCGAGTCCGACATCAAGGAACGCATTGAGTCCCAGATGCAGGGGCTGTCGCCGCTGTATCTGGCGGTCGACGGCACCGTTGTGGGCGTGCTCGGCATCGAGGATCCGCTCAAGCCCGGGGTCCGCGAGGCCATCGCCGACCTGCATGCGCTGGGCGTTAAGCACGTGGTCATGCTCACGGGCGACTCGGAGCGCACGGCCGAGCGCATTGCTCGCGCGGCTGGTGTCGATGAGTTTAAGGCCGAGCTGCTGCCCGAGGACAAGTACGCCTATGTGGAGCGGATTAAGCGCGAGGGGCGCCACGTTGCCATGGTGGGCGACGGCGTCAACGATTCGCCGGCGCTCGGTTTGGCCGACGTGGGCCTGGCCATGGGTGGCGGAAGCGACATCGCCAAAGAGGTCGCCGACATCATCTTGACCGACACGGATCTCTCCGCGATCGTGCGCCTGCGCCGCATGAGCCAGGGGCTTATCGACCGTCTGACGAGTTCGTATTCAAGGGTGATGCTCACCAACTCGGCGCTATTGGCATTGGGTATTACCGGCATGATCACTCCGCAGACGTCGTCACTACTGCACAACGGCTCAACGATCGCCTACAGCCTGAGCAACGCGAAAGCGTACCTGCATTAGCGTTTTCGATTGAGTATATGGCCTGCATTCGGGTGGCACCGCAGCCGCCAGGGTGCAGGCCTTTTTAGATAAGTGCAGCTTTGATGGCGGGGACTTCGGTGAGCTGCTCGGCTGCCTTTTCGTCGGAGCTGTCGAGTGCTGCCAGACTGCGGTAGACCCACTCGTTGACCTGGGTGTTCTTGACGCCTGCGATCTGCATAAGGGCGCCTATCTCGCGGATTGCTGCGAGCAGATCGGCCTTGGGACCCGCGAGCTCGACCTCGATGCCGTGGTAGGCGGCCACGCCGCGGTTCTCGCTCACGTGGTCGATAAAGCCCTCGACGGTCTCAAGCTGCTGGGCGAGAGCCGCATCATCGTCAGCGTCCAGCGCAACAAGGGCGTTCGAAACCGTGAGGGCGGGATGTCCGCAGGGGACAAAGCCTTCGATGACATCCATGGCTTCGGTAATGGTTGAGCCCAGGCCTGCGAGGGCATTGACGAGTTGCTGTTTGGTATCCATAACGGTCCTTTCGACGGGTCAATTTTGCTTGGCGAAAATATACGTGACGCGATCGGTATCAAAAGTGCGAAGTGCAGTGCACATTAGGGTCTTCACAGCTCGTGCATAGAGCGGCTGTCTGCCTTTAGAACGTGGTAAGATAGCTATCCACGAGCGGGGTTCACCCCGCATGTTCCTTGAAAAGTCGACGGTTATCGGGTGTTTGCAGGCCCGATACCATCCAGACTTTCCCAACATTTGGGGGCGACTGGTTTCGACACGATAGCTCTGAGAGAGGAAGCAAGCCGAGGTCTCCTCGCCTCGTTAAACAGGGGTACCGTCAAATTGAATTGACAACAACTCTTCTTTTGAGCCTATGGCTCTCGCTGCTTAGTTTATAGCGGCGCGTCAACCCGGTGATTTCCCCGACACCGGCGCGACGTCATTTTAGGGGAATGCTCCTGCGCACGTAATCGGTATGGCGCAGGCTAAGACCGAACCGGTTGGGATGCCGCGAGCGTGTCGCTGCGCGCAAAGCGTCCGAGACTAAACCAGCGACTGAGCTTGGAGATGCCAATCAGGGGGCTTTCGTGGACCGGAGTTCGATTCTCCGCGCCTCCACCACAAGAGAATTGGTCGAACACCTTTGGTAGCAAGGGTGTTCGGCCTTTTTCTGTTTTGGCGTGAAATCGTCCGGCAGTTCGTCAAACATGAAGTAGACGGTTACATCTTTGCCGTCAATCTCAACGAATCTGACAAACTCGTTGAGGATTTCCAAAGGCGTTGTGTCGTTCGCGAGATCATCGAGCCACAAAAGCACATCGTCAACCGATGGTTCGAGCGATTCCGCTTGCTCTGCAACGCGCAAGCGGGCTTCTAACTCCGCTCTCTGTCGCTTCAGCTCGGTTGTGCGCTCTCTGCCACCGGGCGGCGCTATGCCGTCTTCTATCGCTTGCCAGATGCGTTCAAACGCGGTGTCGATACGCCGAATCTCTTTCTTGATGAAGTAGCTTTCGGGCTTTTCTTCGGTCGCCCGCTCAGCTTCGTAGCCAGCAAGCGTCTTGGCAATGCGTTTTCTCACATCAGCTTGCTTTACTGCTTCATAGGTCATATCGACCACTGCATCTTCTATCAAGTCTCGGCGAACTGTCCTGCGGCATTTTCGGCACTTGTAATAGTGATAGGCAGAACCATTCTTAGAGGTTCCGCTTGTTCCGGCCATTGGCATTCCGCATCGAGCGCAATAGAGCTTTCCGCTAAGCGGGAACTCTAGCGCGCTGTCAACCTTCCTTCGTGGGCGGTGACGGTCGCTAAGGATGCTGTTTATCATATCCTGTTCTGCTTGTGACCATAGGGCTGGCATACCGCCTTCTACCTCGTGTCCTGCGTACTTGTAGACACCTGCGTTCTGCACTCGCTTTAGAAGCTTGGTGACGGTATCCTGATTGAACTTTGCGCCGCGCTTGCTGCGCTCAGCGTCAACGGCGCGCACGATCTCCGCTACTGAGTTACCGCTAAACAAAAGGTTCTTCATGCGCCTAAGCACTGCGGCTTCTCGCTCGTTGATGGCGTAGCGTCCTTCTACGATATCCCATCCATAGAGAGTGCGACCATTAGCCATGCACCGTTCGGCGTTCTTCTGGATTCCGTCTCTAATGCGTTCACTGTCGATTGCGCTTTCCCATTCTGCGAGAACTTCGAGCATTCCAAGCTGAAGAACACCGCTCGAACCGCTCGCTATCTCTTCGCCCGCATAAAGTATTTCTACACCAGCCTTGCGCAACATGATTCGCGCCAATGCCATTTCATCGCGGTTGCGCATTATGCGAGTTACCTTGTAAATCACCACAAAATCAAATAGACCAAGCTTCGCATCGCTCATCATCCGTTGGAACTCTGCTCGATCTACGTTGCGCCCTGTCTGCGCATAGTCGCAGTATTCGCGCACGACATGCAAGCCTTCACGCTCGCAGTATTCGCGTGAGTTCTCAACTTGTATCTCAATGCTTTCTGAGCGTTGGTTGTGCGAGCTGAACCGCGCGTATATGGCAGCTCGGTTCTTCACCATGCTAAAATCACCCCTTAGAGCGAGCGCGCAATTGCGCTTCGTTCTTTGCACTTGCCCTGCGCGCCGACCGCCAAGAAGCCGCGCAGGGTTTTCTATTTCCTTCCCTTTGAACCTATGGCAAGCAAAGCGCCCAATATAGCAATCGGGACACCAACGATTGCTGCGCCTAAAACAGTGATTGCAAGCCCAATCAATACGCAAACGGAACCGATTAACACCAATGCTTTATTCGTGTTCCGCCGATCTGGCACGGCATGGTTTCTGTCCGGTTGATTATCCACGCTGTCTTTTTCATCCTTGGCTTGCTGCTGAACCTCGTTAGCCGATGGCGCGTTGTTAGTATGTTCGTCAGTGTCGGCCAATGCGGCAGCATAGCCGCTGCAAACGATGCTTCTAAACTCTTCGTCGCCATACTCGAAATACGAATCGCCGAACTCATCCTTTACGCGCTTCGGGCGGCGGCGCGGCTCACCAAAAAGAAAATCATCGAGAATCGAATTGAAGCAATGCGCTGTTGCTCTTACGTCGTTCAAGGCGTCATGCGCCCCAAAGTCACGATATCCGTAGAACGCTGCGCAATCTTCCAACTTGCACCATGACCATTCAGCATGCGTGCCGTCCCATGCGCCGTGTATCTTCGCAAACTCCTTCATCACGTCAAACGTCTGATGATCTGGTATATCCAAGCCTGAAGCTCGAAGAAATCCTAGGTCGAAATCGGCATTGTATGCGACGTATAGCTTAGCGTTCTTGAAAATCGGTTCAATTTCCGAACGCCTTTCTACAATCGTCTGCTTGTCCTTCACCATAGACGGAGATATTCCGTTTATGCTTTCCGCTTTAGGCCACTTTTTGCGCTCCGATGGCTTCAATAGGTCGCAAAACAGAACGTCACCGTCAAGATTCATGACAGCGAGCGACAGTATTTCATCGCGGCGAGAACCGCCGATGTTCAAGCCGGTTGTCTCGGTATCAAAAACGATTACCTTCTTTGGGTCAATCGCTTGTAACTTCTCTTTTCTAGTCATTTCCGCCACCAATCTTCAGCGTATCCGTCAAGCCAAGGATGAAGTCAGCAGAGCAATTTAGGGTCTCAACAATTAGCCTGACTTCTTCGCCGTTGGGCGCGCGCTTCCCGCTTTCCCACCTAGAAATCGTCTGCTTATGAACGCCGACCGCTTCTGCAAGTTGATCTTGGTTGAAGCCATTAGCCTTGCGCGCGATGGCAATTCGAGCTCCAATGAGCTTCTTTGTCTCGGTGCTATCCATAGCAACCCCTATCAAACGTAACCGTCTCGGCTAATTGTATACAAATTATTGTTGACACGCTAGACCAAACGGCTTACTCTTTTGCTTGACCCGAAATAAGCCGTATGGTTTATTTCATCTCTCTTTCGGATGATTGGAGGTGAACAATGAGCGAGAACTATAAGGCAGCGCGCGAGCGGAAAGGTCTTACGGCTCAGAAGGCCGCAACCCTTCTTGGCATTTCCATCACGACGCTTAGCAATTGGGAGACGGGCAAGACTTCGCCGACAGCGCCCATGCTCATAGAGCTTTGCAAGCTCTATGAGTGTACCGCCGATGAGCTTTTGGGCATCGTCGCTCTTTCGAGCAACCAAAGCGGAGGTTTCGAAACGTGAAAACCGATAAGAAAACCGTTGGTTTTGGAGGTGGTATTACGAATGCCCGAACCGTGCGGCCTAAGCGCTGCGCAGCGCCAGTGGTGCAGATGCGCCGTTGCGAAAACGCGCGAATGGCTGCGAAGAAAGATGCCCGCCCGAAGCGGCAACTTCGAACGGGCGTGTCAAATTGCAGGGCGCAATTGACAGAAGACAGTATAGCGCGCATGCCGCGCTACCAGCGCTGGGGATTGTATGCAATCGCCGCTCTGACGCTAACCGGCATCCTCCCTATGGCTGCTGCCGCCCTGCTTGGGTGGTTGTGCGATCTTGTGGGCTGGTGGCTTCTCATTCCGCTTTACATCGTGGTTGGTCGCGTCTTGTGGCGCGTGATTTGGTCATGAAGGCCGAAGTCTACCGCGACAACGCGGGCTTCTGGATGGCGCGCATAGAGGAAGACGCGAGCACGCCGGAAAACCGGGGCATCGGCAGGGTCTACCGCCGCCAGATGCTACCCGTCGCACCATCGGCGAGCAAGGCGGAAGCAGAAGCGGCCTTGCGCCGCGTCATGAGCCGTGAAGCGAGGTGCCCGCATGGACACCGATAACTACACGCAACCGCTCGAAGCCGTCATGCGCGAAGAGCGCCAGCGCGTCTACCCGATGCCGCTAAAGGTCGCGGACAGACGTTACCTGTTCAAGGAGTGGTGCGAGAAGAACCCAAAGGCGCTGCGCGAAATCGAGCTTACAGCGCTCGCAATCGACGCGCGCGGGCTTCGCGTCTTCACTAAGTACCTCATCGAGAAGCAGCGCTACGAGGGCACTACGAAGCTCGTTGGCGTGCCCTTCGTTGACGATCAGGGCAACGAACACACCTACGGAATCAACAACAGCGATAGCTCTTTGCTCGCTCGCTGGCTGCTCGAACGCAACCCGAAGCTTCGCATCGAGCTTAGAACATCCATGTTTGACAAGGAGAAGAAAGATGAAGCGTAAAGAGATCACCGAGACTATCGCCAAGGTCGGCGCTGGCACCTTCGCCCTCAACGGCAGCATGTCGCTCATCAATCCCAAGACCGGCGAGGGCTTCGACGTTGATATGAGCGCCACGCTCGCAATCGTTCGCGGCACCCTCGCATGGGTTGACACTCTGCTTGAAGATGGCGCGAAGCCCGAGCCGAGCACCGTTAAGCACATGCAAAAGCTGCTCACCTACGTTGGCAGCTCGATTGCCTACGACATTTCAAGCGATGAAGAGGAATAGCGCGCAGGAAACCTTGCCGCTCGATTTCGGCGAACCGCCCATGCCAGACCCAGAATCATGCGAGTTCGAAAGCATGCGGCATCGCGGCAAGACGTGCTGCACGTTCGTTGGGCGCGACGTTTGGACGAACTGCCGCGAAGTCGGGCACTGCGTATGGGACGGATGGCACCAGCAGGGCGCGCCAGACGTGATCTGCGACGAGGAAGACGGTTAGGAGGTGACTACATGCCTACAAGGGAGGAAACGACCGCTGCGCAAGAGCCTATGGCCTTCTTCTCGCACGATTCCAACGCTTCGCAAGACGTGAAGTGCCAACGTCTCATTCATCGCCGGGGATATGACGGCTACGGGCGCTGGTGGCGGCTCTGCGAATATCTGGCGGCTACCAAGGGGCACCGTATCGCTTTCGAGACGGAGGAAGACGCGCTTATTCTCGCGGGCGTTCTGGGTTTCGGACAGTCTGGCGCGTTCGATGAGTACATGGCGATTGAAGATTGCAAATCCTTTGTCGAAGAGCTGTTGGATATAGGGCTTCTCGAACGCGACGAAGACGGCTTCTTGACGAACTTTCGCATGCTCAAAAACGCGCTTTATTTCGGTCGCCAACGTGCCAATGGGCGCAAGGGCGGAAGACCGCGCAAGAACTCACAGAACAACAATTCAGCAGGTCAGGAGGTGTAAAAGCATGTTTGCCAAACCCAAGGCAAAACCAGTGGTTTTAGGTGTGCTAAACCCACTCGCAAATGGTCGCCTAACCATAAAACAAAACAAAACAAAACAAGATGAGGTGGGTTTTTGTTCCTCAAACAAAAACCAAAACCCACCGTACTTGCTTGTTAGTCAACCTTACAAGCAAGGTTCTTTCTCTTGCTTCTTCTCTTTGCGGTCTTGTTTTGTGCGGCTCATTCGAGCGCCAGCAAAACGGCTTTCCACAGGTTTTCAACAGAGTTTTCAACAATGGCATGAAATGGGGGTGACGGCATGATTGCGACAACGACACGAGACGGCGCACGCGAGCTGTTCGCAAGCAAGCTTTCCTATGAGCAGATCACAACGAACGACATTCGAGCACTCGAAGGCTTCCTTGCAATCGAGTACGCGCAGCACGAGCGCAACGGCGAGCACATGGAAATGCACCCGTGCTACCGCAAGAAGCACCAGCCGCAAATCAACCTTGCAGATGGCGGTAGAGGAATCAAAAGCGCATTTCTGCGCGTTAGCGGCTTCTACTTCTCAGGCCGTGAAGCTATCTCGTTCAACGAAGACGGATTCATTGGCTTTGCGGGCTGGGCTGATGACACGAACGTTCAGCCATTTCTCAGAGCGTTTCACAAGTGGGTTTGCGAGTGGATGATTGGAGTTACCTACCGATGATTGAGACGAAGCACGCGAAGAGCCTTGGCGAGCTTTCGCGCGGTGATGCCGTGGAGCATCCCGACCACTACGCGGGCGACGGACAGATTGAGTGCATGGACGCTATGCGCTCGATGATGAGCGGCGACCAGTACGCCTTGCCCGCCCAATCTGCCTACTGGTGGGGCTGCGCCTTCAAATACCTTTGGCGCTGGCGGCGCAAGAACGGCGTTCAGGACTTGCAGAAGTGCAAGCAGTGCATCGACTACCTGATTGCCGAGACGGAAGGCAAGAAGTGAAGCGCTACCAGATCGTACTTTGCGCCATTGCCACCGCAGCGACCGTAGCCGCGTTCTGGTGCGTCTGCTACTGGGCTTATCAAGCTCTTCTGGCAATCGCGTTGTTCTTAGTGTTTCTCGCGCTTATAGCGCTCACGTTTTAGGAGGTTTCACATGCTGAAAGAAGATAGAGAGATCGAGCAGGGCGCTTACGGATGCGCCGCAATCGTCCTTTTTGCCGTTCTGGCGCTCGTTGTGAGCATCGCGGTTGGCGTGTTCTTCGGCGCTGGGTTCGGGCTTGTCGCCCTTGCGGTGTTCGTCGTGTTCTCGCTCATCTGCGTTATGCGCGCGTTCATGAAGGTTGGCAAGTAACATGGGCGGCAAGTACGAGGTTCGCGGCGCGATGAGCGGGCTTTGCCCGTTCTGGGACGGCCAATTTACCAACTCTCTTGCTCATGCCCTGCTGCTGCTCATCCGATTTTCTCTGAAGTACCGAATCGTTGAGTTCAACATCAGGAAAGAGCCGTTGGATTGCGTGGACTGCCCCGACGATGACTGCCCTTCGCGGATTCGTGAAAACTGCGAGTGGTCATGATGGGCGTTAAGGTCAAGCGCGGCGCAGATGGCGTTTTCGAGTGCCGTTTGTACCTTGGTCGCAGCATCGACGGCAAGGCGATTCGCCCTTATAAGCGGTTTCCCAACGCGGCTACCGAAGAGGAAGCGCAAGCCCTCGCTGAGACGTGGGCGGCTTACGTGACGGCTGACGGAACGGTTAGAAGCGCCCGCTTGACCGATTTGCTCGAAGACTACGTGCAACTGCGCGAGCGCAACGGCGCAAGCCCGAACAGCATTAAGAGCTACCGGCTGTTTATCCGCTACGTTGCGCGATACCTGAAGACCGCAAACGCGCGTGATCTTGGCGTTATGGACTTCAACCGCTTTGAGCAACGCTTGCTCATGGCCAAGGACGAAGGCGGGCAAGGTCTTTGCCGAAATAGCGTTATCAACGTCCACAACTTCTTGCGCGGCGCTTATAACCACTTCGTAGACGCTGGCATTTGCGACGCTAACCCGCTGGTGTACGTCGCCAAACCATCGCCGGAGCGGCACGAAGCTTCGGCGCTCACCGAATGGGACTTCGAGGGCTTCAACGAGAAGCTAGAGGGCGCGCTTAGCAAGGAGATCAAGACGAAGGCCGATTACCGCGCCGCCGTCTACGCCTTCGCTTCGTGGCTGTCGCTCGTTACCGGCATGCGCGTTGGCGAGGTCTGCGCGGTGCAGCGCATCGACGTTAAGCGTGCTCTGTCTTACGTCCACGTCGGCGGCAACGTCATTGAGGGCAAGGGCAAGAAGCCTTATCGCCGAAACGTCACCAAAGGCCGCAAGTGCCGCAACATCGCGCTTACGCAAGACGATATCGCGGTTATTGATGCCTTCACGAAGCTTCAGAGCGCCGTTCTGGGGCGTTTGGGCGCAGATTGCCCACTGGTTACGCTAGACGGCTCTTATATGCGCCCAACGACGATTTCACGGGCTTTCAGCCGCATACGCGACGCATGCGGACTGCCGCGAGAGATCACGTTTCACAGCTTGCGTCACACGCACGCTTCGTGGCTCATCGCCAACGGTTGCGACTTGAAGACGCTATCTGAGCGCATGGGGCACGCGGACGAAGCAACGACGCTTCGAATCTACGGCCACCTGATGCCCGGACGCGACGCGGCGGCGGCTCAGCTCTTCAGCGAAGCGAAGCGCCGCGCGGCGGGTTAGGAGGTGTGCCAAAGGTGAACCAAAACGCCGTTTTCGGGCATCGCGGCGACCGAGGACGAAACGCGAGATAAACCGCCGCTTTCGGTACGGGATAAAACCGCCCGTGCCAGATAAGAAGTAATTATCAGGCAATCGTGAGAAAGGAGGGTGCCAGTGGAGCCGCAAACGTTCGATTTCAAGCCCGAAACGCCGAAGCTGAGTAAGGAAATGCAAGCGACGTTGGCGAAGACCGAAGCCGCCCTAAAGCAGATGTGGGAACGCGAGAAGCGGGAAGCGCAAACGGTCTACGAGATCACGATTCCCGCCCAAACGCTGACCATCGTTGGCAAGGAGCACGCGGAGCACGTCTTGAAGTCACTGAAGGCGATTCGGGTTTCCGGCACCTACCGCGTCACGAAGAAATGAGGTGCGATGAAGACCATTGAGCTTAACGACGATGACTGGGCACGGCTCAAACGCAAGCTCATGACGCAGAGCGTTGACGATGCCATGAAGGACTACACGCCGCCCGTCAAGCTTACGCACGGCAACGAATACATCACCTACGAAACAGGGGGTGAAGAAGACAATGAGCGGTCTAACGAATGAGCAATGGAAACGTATCTTCAACGGTGTTGCTGACAGGGCACCAGAAATCTTCAAAGACTGCGATTTGCAGTTCTCAATTTCCGTCCGCAACGAGGACGGAACCGAAGAAACGATTTACGAACACGAAGGGAAGAAAGATGATTCCGACATTGACAACTGAGCAACGCAGAGAAAACCTTGAAAAGGCCAAGGCGGCACGGCAGCGCCGCGCCGCGATCTTGAAGGGCGTTGCCGACGGCTCCTATACCGTCCCCGACGTGCTCAACATGGCTTTCACCGATGATGCGGTGTCGCGAATGAAGGTGTTCACTCTCATCAAGGCCGCACCGGGCTACGGATTCGCCCGCACGCAGCAGACCATGCGTAAGCTGCACATTTCCGAATCGCTCCGCCTTCGCGGCCTTGGTGCGAACCAGCGCGCGGCGCTTGTCGAGCTGTTCGGGGGTGGTTCTCGATGATTCAGAAGTTTGTTGACGCATGGATGAAGAACCGCGATCTCATCCAAAGCTGGCTTGAACCGATATGCCTTGGTTGCGATTACTCGGATATCGTCAAGGCGACTGTCAAGGCAATTGCGCTTGAAGCGACGGGCGACTATGGCGACCCTAAGCCTGACTTCGATAACATCCACGAAATCAACGATGGAGACTATCAGGGGACGCTTGTTTACGTCATTCCCGAAACTGGATATCAGCCTAGCGAATACTGGTACGTTCGCGTTTCGTATGGCTCGTGCTGCTGCTGCGACACTCTGCAAGGTGAGCAGATGGGAAGCAAAGAAGACTGCATCAAGGGTGTTATGACGCTCAGCCTTCATATCGTGCAGCAAATGCGCAAGATGGGCGGCGATGAGGTATGAGCCTAAACAAGATCACGCTTTCGGGCAATCTCGGCGCAGATGCCGAGCTGCGCTATACGAAGAGCGAAAACCCTGTCGTTTCGTTCTCTCTTGCTGTCAACGAGCGCACGCCGAACGGCGACGGGACATGGGGCGAATACACCAACTGGCCTGATTGCGTCATGTTCGGAAAGCGCGCCGAAGCGCTCGCGCCGTGGCTTCGCAAGGGCACCAAGATTTCGCTTATCGGTCGCATTCACACGCGCAGCTATCAGAATGACGGCCAGAGCATCAAGCGCTGGGAAGTTCGCGTTGATGACGTGGAACTGATGCAGTACAAGCGCGATGCGCAATCGCCAGCACCGGCTAACGCAGCCGCGCCCGGTCTTGCGATGGCTACCGGCGACCCGTCGCCCGTTGCACCAGCGCAACCGGCAGCGCCCGACATTTACGACGATGACATACCGTTTTAGGAGGTTTACCGATGTTCGATTTCTTGAAGAGGAAGGCGAAGCCGAGTGCGGCGGCTACCGATGAGAGCAAGCCGCTATGGGTGGAGCTGTTCGACACTCAGCCCGTCGATTCCGCAGGTTCGCTTATCGCTCTCGATGACCTCGTTTCCTATCGCGGCACGCTGCTTCAGGTCGTGGCGATGAGCCACAAGCAGAAAGTTGTGTTGCGCACGCCCGGAAAGAAAAAGGGCGGTTTCTGGGTTGCCGCTTGTAACTGCACGCTCGTTAAGCGCCACGCGCGGAAGGAGAACTAACATGATCGGTCGCAAGATGCGGGCTAAGAAGGTCGCCGAGGGTATCGACATGCCGACATATGCCCATGATGGCGACGCTGGGCTTGACCTTCGAATCACCGAGACTGTCACGCTCGAACCGATGCAGAAGTGCGTTGTCGGCTGCGGTCTTGCCGTCGAGATTCCTAGCGGCTGCGTGGGGCTGGTGTTCCCGCGCAGCGGCCTTGCCGCAAAGCAGGGCATCACGCTTTCGAACAGCGTTGGCGTTATCGACAGCGGATATCGCGGCGAGGTCTGCGCGGCTCTCATCAATCAGAGCTACGAGACGGTTACGCTCGAAGCGGGAACGCGCGTCTGCCAGCTTGTCGTGATGCCTTACGTGCCGTGCGAGCTTGTGCCGGTCGATGAGCTGAGCGACACCGAGCGCGGCGCGAGCGGCTTCGGCAGCACTGGCGTTGAGTAGGTGGTTGGAATGCTGGCAATCATCGGTGGAAGGCAGACGGGCAAGACTACGTGCCTTATCGCAATGTCGAACGAGACTGGCTATCCAATCCTGACCGCAACGCGCGGAATGGCCGAGAACATCGAGCTTATGGCGCGTAGGATGAACGTTCAGATTCCACCCGTCCTGTCGTTATCGGGCATGCCGCTAAAAGGCTCGCTCATGCGTTGTGAACGTGTGCTTGTCGATGAGCTGGGGCTTGTGGTTGAGTATCTTATCGGCGCTGAGGTTGTGTCTGCCTCTATTGACGGTGTGGCGCTGGTAAAGGCTCAGCCGCCGAGCACAGACCTTGCGAAGCTCGGGCTATGGGAAGCCTTCAAGCTTTGGCGCGAAGAGCGCAAGCGTGCGCGATCTGGCGGTGACGGCATGTGAGGGCAAAGGAGTATTTCGAGGGCATCCGCGCCGAGGTGGTGAAGACCGACAAGGCGCGGGAAATGCTCGAACGCATGAAGGCGCGCGAGGGGGCGAAGGCTCAGAGCTACCAGACGGGCGGCGGTGGCGGAGACGTTACCGACCCGATGGAATCCGTATCTCAGCGCATTGACTTTGAGGGCAAGCTTAGGCAGCGCATCGCCGATGCCGAGGGCACGCTAGACGAAGCGTGCGAAGTGCTCTACGGTGCGGACGGGCGCGGCGGCTTGGCTAAGCTGAAGGGCGCGCACTACGCCGACGCAATCTGCATGTACTACTGTCAAGCCGAGACATGGGGCGAGATTGCAGAGATCATGCAGTGTTCGCAGAAGTGGTGCCGCAAGCTCTGCGAAGTTGGGTTTGAGTTCATCGACCGTGTAGGTTGGGCGCACATCAAGAACGCCTGAAAATTGGGTGTTCCCTTCAGTTCCCTACTTATGCTAAAGTTCGGTACGGTGGATTAGGTAGTAAGGCCACGGGCAATTGCGCTCGTGGCCTTTTTGTTTGGAGCGTTGGCAGAGTGGCTTATTGCGCACGGTTGCTAACCGTGTGGCGCGCTGTCGCCCGTAGGTTCGAATCCTACACGCTCCGCCATATCTCAGGGGGTGCGCCATGGCTAAGGACTTCTCGCGCTCCTTCTACGCATCCGCCGACTGGGAACACGCCAGAGACGCGGCATTGACGCGTGACGCTCACCTATGCCAGCACTGCTTGCAGCAAGGAGAGATCACGCCCGCTGTCATGGTGCATCACATCATCGAGCTAACGCCAGCGAACATCAGCAACCCAAGCATTGCGACCGACCCAAGCAATCTTGTTAGCCTATGCGACAGATGCCATAAGAAGGTGCATGGCTGGATAAGGCAGGGTTCGACACGGCAAGGGCTGGCCTTCGATAGCGACGGCAATTTGATATCGCTTGGCGATTGATTCAGAAACGCAACACAACACAGAGCGACCGCGAGAAAGCGGACGCAAAACCGCAGGTAAACCCGCGATACAATCCCCCCGGTCTGCAAAACACAGGTGGTGCCTAGGGCACCAACGCCGGGAGGTAATTTCTTGCGCGTGACGGATTTTCAAAAGGGGGTGGTCTTGCGATGACGGCAAAAGTAGGCAATACTTCGAAAGTTTCGCCCGCAGTCGCGGGGAATAGCCCGCCGAAGCGGCGAGTTGCCAAGGAGAAGCGCGTAGAGAGCGAGCTTCGCAAGCTGCGCGAGATCACCAAGGGCGCAATCCCCGACGAGAAGCGAAAAACCGTCATGCCGCTTCTGGCGAACCTCGCTTTTCTGAAGGTCAAGCTTGATGATGCCCGCGCCGATCTGCTCTACGAAGACATCTTCACCGAGTATGACAACGGCGGCGGGCAAACCGGGCTGCGCGAGCACCCAGGATTCAGTGCATACAACAAGCTGTTCACTACGTTTTCGCGCGGCGTGAAGCAGCTTACCGACATGATGCCGAACGGCACCGCCGCTGCCGACGCGCTCATTGACTTCATCAATGAAACGCGGTACGGCTAGGGCGAAGTCTAAGGGCGGCTCGTGCGAGCGCGCGATACGCGAATACTTCGGCGGCATACTGAGCGGCGAGATCATAGCGTGCGAGAAGATGAAGCAGGTTGCAGCTCATGTCATGCGCGACATGGACAACACCGACCCGCTCTATCCGTACCACTACCGCGAAGAGTTCGCGCAGAAGCACGTTCGGTTCATCGAAAGCTTCTGCCGCCTACCGTCCGGGCGCTTGGGGCACGATTTCAAGCTAGAGCTTTTCCAACGCGCCATTCTGTCTGTCGTTTTCGGCTTCGTTGATGCTGAGGGCGTGCGGCAGTACCGCGAAGTGCTCTGGATTATGGGACGCAAGAACGGCAAGACTGCGCTTGCGTCTGCGATAGAGCTTGACTTGCTCGTGAACGACGATGAGGGCGCGCCGGAGGTCTACAACGTCGCCACCGCCCACGATCAGGCGGCAAAGGGATTCAACAACGCGTGGCGTATGGTGCTCACAAGCCCCGCGCTGGCGAAGCACATAAGAAAGCGCGTGTCAGACCTTTACTGCGATCTGAACATGGGCACCATCAAGGCGCTGAGCGCCAACACGAACCACCTAGACGGTCTGGACATTTCCGGCGCTATCGTTGACGAGCTGGCCGCGATGAAGAACCGCGACCTTTACGACCTTACGATGCAGGGAACGTCCGCGCGCCGCCAGCCGCTCGTGTTGGAGATCACGACTAATGGCTTCGTGCGAAACGGCATCTTCGATGCCCAATACGAGTACGCGACCAAATGGCTTGACGGCAAGGCGACCGGTGAGAAGGCAGAGCGCTTCATAGCGTTCATCTTCGAACTTGACGAGCGCGAGGAATGGCAGGACGAAGGCGCTTGGGTCAAGGCTAACCCCGGCCTTGGCACTATCAAATCGCTTTCGGCGCTTCGCCAGAACGTGTCTAAGGCGAAGGACGATGCGACATACCTTCCCACCCTGCTAGTTAAGGACTTCAACCTCATTGAAAACCAGTCTCAGGCTTGGTTGACGTGGGCTGAGATACACAACGAAGCGACATTCGACCCCGGCGACGGAACGTTTACGTATGCCGTGCTCGGCGTTGACGCGGCGGACACGACCGACCTTACCGCAGCTTGCCTTCTCATGAAGCGGCCTAACGATCCGAACTTCTACGCGCTTCATATGGCTTGGATTCCGCTTCGCGCTTTGGAGCAAGCAGAGCGCGAGGGGCGGCGCGGAGGGCGCGACGGCGTGCCTTACGACGCGTGGATTGCGCGCGGCCTTATGCGCACGTGCGAAACGCCCATCATGGACAAGCGCGACGTTCTGGATTGGGTGGCCGAGGTTCAGGACAAGTTCGGCATCTACGCCGTCTCTTGCGGCTACGACCCGTGGCACATGCGCGACGTTCCGACCGTGGAAGCATACGAAGACTATTTCGGCGCTGACAACCTGCAAAAGGTCATTCAGGGCGCGCAAACGCTGTCAATGCCGATGAAGGAGCTTCGAGCGCTCTACAAGGAAGGGCGCATCGTGGACAACGCCAACCCGATTGCCGAATGGTGCCGCTCGAACGTCGCCATTCGAACCGACGTGAACGGAAACATTCAGCCGGACAAGAAGAACCAAGACCCGCGCAACCGCATAGACGCGTGGGCGGCTGAGTGCGACGCGTTCATTGCGATGAAGAACATTGCGGACGATTACCGCGCGATGATAGGAGGTTAGAGTTGAGCAGATCACAACCGTTTCTGCGCTCGCTCTTCGATGCGGTGTTCCACCGTCCGCAGATGCAAGCGGTAAACGGCTATTTCTCCACGTTCACGGCCTATGCCCCGTCGTTCACGACATGGCAGGGCGGGCTTTACGAAGCGGAGCTTACGCGAAGCATCATCGAGAGCGGCGCAGACCACGCAAGCAAGCTGAAACCGGAGGTTTCCGGCTCTGCTCAGCCTGTCGCCGCGCGCGCTCTCAGGCAGCAGCCTAACCCGTGGATGACCACGCCGCAGTTCATTAAGCGCATTTGGACGATTCTTCAGGTCAACGACACGGCGCTTATCGTACCTATCGACGCTGGCGACGGTATTACGATCACCGGGTACTATCCCGTGCTGCCGAGCCAGTGCGAAGCATACGACGTTGACGGCGAGCTTTGGCTAAAGCTCACGTTCCCAACAGGCGACAGCGTGCTTGTCGAGTGGTCGCGCGTCGGCGTGATGACGCGCCACCAGTACCAAAGCGATTTGTTCGGCGACGGCACGAACGTTCTTCAGCCGACGCTAGAGCTTATGCACGCTCAGAACGAAGCCGAGCAGTCGGCTATCAATCAGGGCGCGGCTATCCGCTTCATCGGCAAGCTGAGCCAGAACCGCAATGAAGGCGACCAAGAGCGTGCGCGAAAGGCGTTCAACGCTCAGCTTTCCGCCGACAACGCGGGAGGAATCGCGGTCTATGACAAGCTGTTTTCGGACGTTGAGCAGATCACGCCGACAAGCTACACGGTCGATGCGGCGCAGATGGAGCGAATCGAGAAGAGCGCTTACCGCTTTTTCGGCTCCAACGAGGATATCGTCACGAACTGCGCGGACGAAGACACCTTCAACAGCTACTACGAAGGCCGCATCGAGCCGTTCGCTGTTCAGCTCGGCTTCGTTATCACGTCCATGACGTACACGGCAAACGAGATAGCGCACGGAAACTCAATCATGTTCAGCGCGAACCGCCTAGAGTTCGCCAGCAACACGACGAAGCTTAACGTTTCCGTCGCGCTGTTCGACCGTGGCATCTGGAACGGCAATCAGGTAGCCGACGTGTTCCAATCCCCGCACTACGAGGGCGGCGAACGCCACGTGATACGCGGCGAGTACATCGACCTTGCGCTCATCAGCGAGCACACGGCGGAACAGGCGGCACAAGCCGCAGAGACGAACGCGAACATAGCCGCAATCGACGCGAGCAGCGGCTACGGCGACAAGAAGGAGGTAGACGATGCCAGCGAAACCGAGTGAGCGGCAATACCGTTCCCTTGCCGTGCCGCTCAACGTGCGGGCGGCTGACGGCGCAACCAAGAAGCGCTTTGACACGGAATACTATGTTGAGGGCTACGCTTCGACATTCAACGACCCATACGTTCTGTTCGAGGATTTCGATGGAACAAAGTACATCGAGGTTATCAGCCCCGATGCCTTCCGCGAAGCGGACATGAGCGACGTTATCCTTCAGTTCGACCATGCGGGCAGGGTGTACGCCCGCATGAGCAACGGGACGCTCATTGTGGAGCCGGACGAGCACGGGCTTTTCATCGCCGCCGACCTGTCGCGCTCTCAGGGCGCGCGCGATCTCTTCGAAGAGATAAAGGCCGGTCTTATCACGCGCATGTCATGGGCTTTCACGGTCGCGGCAGATGAATACGACCGCGAGACGCACACCACGACCATTACGCGCGTCAAAAAGGTTTTCGACGTGTCCGCCGTCAGCCTTCCGGCTGACCCGAACACCGAGATATCAGCAAGAAACCTGCTCAACGGAGCGATTGAGCAGTCGCGCAAGGAGCTTGCGCGCCGTAAGAGTGCCCTTGCCGTTGCAAGGGCGACACTGGTAATCGCCAAGAGCAGAAAGGTTTAGAACAATGGACGAAATGACTATGGATGACCTGCTTAACGAGCTTCAGGGTCTTGTCGATAAGTACAAGGCCGATGACGGCACCGACACCGAGCCGACCGAGCAGGACGCAGAGCGCATGAGCGCGCTTACCGCCGAGATCGAGAAGCGCAACGCCGCCGCCGCGCAGCGCCGCGACAGCCACACCGCGACCGTTGCTGCCGCCCGCGCCGCTATCGAGAACGGCACCGCCCGCCGAGTCGATTCCGTGCCGATGGGCACTTCCGCGAGCGCTCGCGGTGCCCTTCCGCAGGTGCGCGACACCACCGACTACAACGCCGCCGCCCGCCGCGCGTGGGTGAAGGACATTGCCAGCCGTTCCGGCGTGCAGCTCATCGGCGGCACCGAGCTTACGCAGGTTGAGCGCGACGCGTACAACCACCTTATCGAGCAGCGCACGGCGTTTACGCATCTGACCAGCAACACCGACGCGGTTATCCCCGTCGAGCTTCAGACGCAGATTTTCACGCTGATTGACAACACGGCTGTTCTCTACGGCGACATCCACAAGGACAACTTCCCGCATCAGTTCGAGCTTATCCGCCATAAGAGCATCAAGGCTGGCGACGCGGCGAAGACCGATGAGGGCGCAGCGCCCACCGATGAGGAGCAGAACGAGTTCGAAACCATCACCCTTACGGGCGAGGAGATCAAGAAGACCGTCAAGATGAGCCGCAAGATGGCGGTTCAGTCTATCAGCGGCTTTGAGCAGTACATCGTCAACGAGACCGGCGCGCGCCTTGCCGTCGCCGCCAACGCGCGCACCCACGCCAAGACGGTTGACGCCACGCTTGGCATGGATTCCGGCAACAAGATTAACTGCGCCACCGCTGGCACCCTGAAGAAGGCCGATATCACCAAGCTTCTGGGCATGCTCTACACCTACGGCAACCCTGCGCCGAAGGGCTGCATTATCTACGCCAACGGCAACACCATTTGGAACCATATTGCGATGGTCGAGGATGCCAACGGGCGCTCTTACTTCGTGGACGAGAAGACCGAAGACCCCGCCGTTGAGGGTCATATCTTCGGCAAGCTCGTTAAGCGCGACGATTCTATGGCCGATGGCATCATCAAGGCCGGTTATCCCGACCTGTTCCGTGGCAACATCTTCGACGGAGTGGACGTTACGCCCTACGTCGAGCCGGGTACTCAGAAGCGCTGCTTTGACGGCTACCTGCTCTTTGACGGCGGCCTTGTCGTTCCCAAGGCTTTCGGCCAGCTCACCATCGGCACCGCCGCAAAGTAACGAGGTGGTGACAGATGGCAGAGAAGCCGAAGCTGCTTGACGCGTGCCGCGAAGCGCTGAGGATTCCCGCCGACTGCACCGACTTTGACGCTGAGATCGAAGACCTCATCGAAGCCGCCCGCGCCGCGATGCGCGCGGGCGGCGTTGCCGATGCCGTAGCCGCCGACGATTCGAACAGCACGGTTCGGCTCGCGGTGAAGGTCTACTGCAAGGCGAATTTCGGCATGGACAACCCCGATGCCGACCGCCTTACTCAGAGCTTCGATGATCTGCTAACCATGATGGGCGGCAGCGCGGAGTTCGGGGGCGCGTCATGAGCATGTGGGCTGGCACGTGCCAGCTCATCGCTAAGACCGTCAAGAAGGACGAATACGGCGTGCAGCAGACGGAGGAAACAAAGCGCAAGGTGTTCTGCAACGTCTTCTCTATGGGCGATGCCGCATACTACGCCGCCGCTGCCGCTGGCATTCACCCCGAAGCGGTGTTGCAGATTCGCAAGAGCGCCTACAACGGAGAGCGGCTAGTCGAGTTCGACGGCGCGCGGCTCACTGTCGCGCGCGTTGACAAGTCAAGCCCCGACTTCGTGCGCCTGACGCTCGCTGAGGTGGTGGGCGACCGTGGCTGAGCAGAGCATCGAGCGGTTCATACGCAGCTGCATGAAAGAGTGCGTGGAAGACAACGTTTCCGCGCTCGCTGAGAACGCGGGCGAAGCCGGAAGGCGCGCCGTGAAGCTGTTGAAGCAAGAAAGCAAGGTGCGCACCGGCGCTTACAAGAAGGGTTGGAAGGCGGACGTTAAGACCGATGAGACGGGCACCGAATGCACCGTGCACAACCGGCGCTACCAGCTAACGCACCTGTTGGAGAACGGCCACAAGATCACGAACCAGACCGGCGAGGATTACGGCACCGTTCCCGGCGACGGCGTTATAAGGAAGGTTGCAGACCAAGTGGCGCGAGAGTTCGCGGAGATGGGGGGCGACGGACGATGATTGAGCTAAAGGCGCTCTGCGGCGTGCTCGATTCGCTCGGCATCCCGTGGGCTAACCAGCGATTCGCAGACGGCGAGGAACCGGCACCGCCCTTCATCTGCCTTGTGGCGGGCTACAACGAAGCGGCATACGCGGACAACAACACCTATCTTTCGTGGATGCCCTACGATATCGCGCTCTACACGCGGCACCGCGACTACGCGACCGAGAAGCGCATACGCGATGCGCTCGAAGCCGCAGAGTGCCCGTTCACGCTGAGCATCACGAACATTGATTCAGAAGAGCTTACCGAAGCGGCGTTCACCGTGAACGTCGCCGAGAGTTAGGAGAAAGCAAATGGCACGAAACGGATTCTTCGGCGTGAAGAACTCGCATTTCGCGATCTGCACCGACGAAGACGCACTTACCTACGAAGACCCCGTGCATGTCGCGGGAACCGTCGCTATCAGCATGGAGCCGACCGTTGAGACGGCAACGAGCTACGCCGACAACGAGCCGTGGCTTGACAAGCAGCAGGACAACGGCGGCTCTGGAACCATGAGCTTCTACGACACCGAGAGCACCGCCGAGCTGCGGCAGCTCATCGCAGACCTCGTGGGCTACGAGATTGCGCAGGACGGGCGAACCATCCTGAGCGCCGACCGCACGCCTAAGAAGTTCGCCTTCATGTGCGAGCAGCCGGGGCACGTGCTCGGTCGCCGCCGCTGCCTTCTCATGTGCCAGCTCTCGAAGCCGACGCAGGAGCTTAACACCGTTCAGGACACGCCCGAGATCACGCAGCTTGACTATCCGTTCACGTGGCGACCGGTCACCATCCCGAGCACCGACATTCGCACGAGCGGTTACGACAGCTTTACCGGCCTTGCCGACTATGCAACGTTCTTCGATGCGGTGAACATCGAGCTTGCGCACAAGAACGAGTAGAACCAGTCTTAGGGGGTAGTCAATGCTTATCAAGGTTGGCGACAAGGAGTTCGAAGCGACGTTCAACGCGTTCACGCCGATTGCCTATTCTCGATGCTTCAATGAGGTTGTCGAGGGCGGCAGGAAGCGCCCGAAGGACATTGCGGATGCGGTTTCTAAGATCGCCGGTTCTCTCATGACTAGCGACGTGCCCGCTATCGTCCCGCTGCTCGAAATCTTCTACGCGTGCATCAAGACCGCAACGCCGAAGTTTGATACCGGATTCGATGAGTGGGTTTCTTCCTTCCCGTCGGATGCGTACAACTTGGAGCGAAAGGACGGTTGGGCTTCCGACGTGATGCGCATTGTCGAGGACAACTTTTTTCCAAGCGCCGCGAAAGATGCAGTGGAAGCCGAGGGAGCCGAAAAGGCCAGCCCCGCCGCTTCCAAGTAACCTGCAAGACGCGTGCGACGCGCGATACATCTACAACTGCCAGCAATGCGGCCTGACTCTCTCAGACCTTCATATGATGAGCTACCGGCAGGTTAAAGACCTGTTGGAGATCAACGCGTTCTACGCCGACGCTGCGGCGCACTACGACGAGGACGAGAAGGCGCGCAAGGCCGAAGCCGCGTTCTGGTCATGACGTGACATGAAGTGAGTTCTTGACGGCAGCGCACCCGCGAGGGCGCGTTGCTTCAAGCACTCATGGGACTTTGACAACTGAAGAGGGGTGATTACGTGGCGGTCACTTACAAGGGGCTTGTTATCAAGTTCGGCGGCGACACTACCGAGCTGCAAAGCGCCCTGAAGAAGGTTCAGCAGGCATCGCGCGACACCCAAAGCGACTTGCGCGATATCAACAAGGCGCTGAAGTTCGACCCCGGAAACACCGAGCTGCTAGAGCAGAAGGTAAAGGCGCTCAACGCTGCCTACGGCGAGACGAAGCAGAAGCTTGACGCTTACAAGCAGGCGCTCGCGCAGTTGGAGAGCAAGAAGCAGAGCGGCGCGCAGCTCACGGCTCAGGAGGAACGACAGTACGACAGCCTGAAGCGCGCGATCATGCAGTGCGAGCGCCAGCTTGACAGCTACGGCAGCGAGCTTGCGGACACGGCGAGACAGGCCGAAGGTTCGAAGACGGCGATTGGCAAGCTCGGTAAGACCATCGAGGACAACGCCGACGCTATTTCAAACGCAGGGTCTAAGGTTTCGAGCGCAGGAACCGCTTTGTCTGGCGGCATTATCGGTGCTGCTGGCGCACTGACCGGCCTTGCATCGAGCCAAGAAGAAGCGATACAGCGCAGCGGTCAGCTTGAAGTTGCGTTTACTCAGGCGGGGAGCACCGCCGAGACGGCGCAAAGCGTCTATTCGAGCTTCTACCGCATCCTTGGAGAGGAAGACACCGCGACAGAAGCGGCACAGAACTTGGCGCGTCTGACCACGAACGAGCAAGAGCTTCAACAGTGGACAGACATTGCCGCTGGCGCTTTTGCGGTGTTCGGTGACGCTCTTCCTATCACCAACCTTGCCGAGGGTGCCCAAGAGGCCGCTTCCACCGGACAGGCCGTTTCTGGCCTATCCGATGCCCTCAATTGGTCGAAGATTTCCGCCGACCAGTGGAGCGCGGCGCTTTCCGGCAACTCTTCCGCGCAAGCAGCTTTCAACCAAGCGATAGCTGAGGGTCAGACGAAAGAAGACGCGTTCAACGCCGCCCTCGCGTCGTGCAGCGACCAGCAAGAGCGGTCTACGCTCATAACCGAAACGCTCAACGGGCTTCTCGGCGAAGCTGGACAGCAGTACCAAGAGACGAATAAAGACCTTCTCGCTTCGCGTGACGCGCAGAACGAGATGAACCAGAGCATGCAGGAGCTCGGCGAAGCGGCCTTGCCCGTCAAGACCGCCGTTACCGAGATCGGCACGAGCCTTCTTAACACGCTCGCGCCCGCACTCGAAGCAGTAACCGGCTGGTACAAAAACCTGTCGCCAGAGCAGCAGACGCTCGTTAACAACCTCGCCCTAGGAGCCGTCGCCTTCGGCGGCGTGGCTACCGCCGCAGGTAAGACGATGGAAGCCGCAGAGGGCGTGGGAAGCGCCTTCAAGACCGCTGGCGAGCTTTGGGGCGGCGCTAAGAAGCTCATGGGAGACACGGGCTTTCTAAGCAAGATCGGAACCGGCTTCTCTAACATCGTCACCAAGGCGGGCGGTCTGGGAAGCATGCTCACCGGCACGCTTTCTAGCGGATGGACGGGCTTTACCGGGCTTATCGCCGCTCACCCTATCGGCCTTGGCGTTGCCGCCGTGTCAGCCGCCGTCGCTGGCCTTACGTGGTTCTTCACGCAGACCGAGACTGGCAAGCAGATGTGGGCTGACTTCACCGGCTGGATTTCCGAGAAGTGGCAAGCCGTGCAGGATTTCTTCGCTGGCGTGCCTGAGTTCTGGGGCGGCATCTGGGAGCAGGTCAGCACCGGCGTTTCGGACTTCTGCACCGGCGTTGGCGAGAAGTGGGAGCAGTTGAAGCAAGGTGCTTCCGATACTTGGGAGAACATCAAAACCGGCGCTTCGAACGCTTGGAACGACCTAAAGACCAACGTCGGAAACCTCGCGCAAGGCGCGGTCGATACCGTGTCTAGCTGGTGGAACACCCTAACCGGCAACACCGATTCTGCCTTCGGTCAAATCGCTTCGACCGTGCAAACCGACATGGACACCGCGAAGACCGTTGGCAGCTCGGCGGCTGGCGCTCTTCAAGCCGCGATGAACGGAGATTGGGAGACTGCGAAGAGCCAAGCGGCTAACGCCTTCAACGCGATTAAAGACAACATCAGCACGAAGCTTGACGCTGCCGAGAGCACGGCGGTTAGCATCGCAGACCGCATCGGCGACAAGCTGGGATTCCCCGGCCTTGGCGCTAAGGTGCAGGGCGTTTTCGACAGCATCAGGGGATTCATCGAGAACCCGATTGAAAGCGCGTGGAACGCGATTTCTAGCATTCCTCAGAAGATCATGAACGCCTTTGGCGGAATCAAGATCAGCATTCCGAAGCCGAAGCTTCCGCACTTCAACGTCAGCTGGAACGAGTTCGGCCCGATTTCGCTGCCGAGCGTGAGCATTAGTTGGTATGCGCGCGGCGGCTACTTCGATGAGCCGTCAATCGTCGGCGTTGGCGAAGCTGGCGGCGAGTTCATCGCGCCTGAGAAGCAGTTGCAAGGCTTCATCGAAACGTCGGTAAACCGCGCGTTCTCTCGGTTCGTCGACGCGCCGAGCCAGCCCGTTAACGTCGCCGTGACGGTTTACGCCACGGTCGCTGACGGCGTGGACGCATACGAGACAGGCCAGCAGATCGGCGCTGGCATCGCAAGCAAGCTGAAGCAAAGGGGGGTGCCAGTTGCAACTTAGACGGACTAGGAACCAGCACGACCGAATCATCTTCAACGGCACCGACCTATCGAAGCTGGTTTACTGCAAGGTGCGCCGCCCCATCATGGCGACCGTCAACGCGACGTTCGAGAGCGTGCCGGGGCGGCATGGCGAGGTCTTCAAGAGCGCCTACCGTGGCGGCTACGACCTGCCCGTTGAGATTTGGCTTAGGACTGAAGACCGCCGCGAGGTCGCGGAGATGCGGCACAAGCTCGCGGCGGCTCTCTGGACTGACGAACCCGCGCCGCTCTACCTACCCGATGACCCGACGCGCTACTTGCTCGCAATCGTGAGCGGCAGCACCGACTTAGACGAGATCACGGACGAATGCCCGACAACAACCGTGACTTTTCACATCGGCGACCCGGACTATTACGGACAGAAGCGCCGCATGGAGGTTTCGGCTGGCAACATCTACGTAAACGCTGGCGGCAACCGACCCGCTTACCTGAAGGTCACGGCGAAGCCATCTGCTGGCAGCACGTGGCGGATTACGAACGTCGATACCGGCGAGTTCGTGGCTATCAATACGGCGCTCACGTCTTCGAGCACCATACGGCTTGACATGGCGACCGAGCACGCGACGGTCAACAACCAGACAGCGCCGGTGACGATTGATTCGGATTACTTCGAGATCAACGGACGATGCCACCTGAACATCACCAACGGCACCGCGATTCTTGAGTGGGTGGAACGATGGCTTTAATAAGACGTATCGGCTTCACCCGCTTCAACCGCTGGGGCGACAATCTGGGGCGGCTCACGGTGAGCGCTGCGACGCACACCGACGCGCTGGACGGAACCGACGAACTGAACATCACGTGCGCCGAAGACCTCGTGAAGGGCGACCGCGTAGTCTGGATTGACCTTCAGGGCGTGTGCCACGAGCACATCGTTGACACCATCGACCGCGTACACGACGATGACGGCGCGCCAGAGACGCAAGCCGTCTGCATCAACTCGGTTAACGAGACGTGGGATGACTGGCTGGACGATAAGCGGCCTTCTGGCAGCGTGTCGGTAGCCCTCACGTCCATTATCGCAGACACGCGCTGGGAGGTCGGCACGTGCGATCAGGGCGGCAGCGCTTCGCGCACCTTCTACCATGAGAGCGTGCGCGAGGGATTGGCCGGAATCATCGAGACGTGGGGCGGCGAGCTTGAAACGCTCATCGTCCACGACGGCGCGGGCATAGTTAGCCGCCGCGTGGGCGTGCGCGCGAAGCGCGGAAACCAGAGCAGTGCAAAGCGGTTCACGTGGACTAAAGACCTCGTTTCCGTCAAGCGCTCGGTTGCGAGCGACAACCCGAAGACGCGCGTCTACGGCTACGGCAAGGGCGTTGAGACTGAGAGCGGTGGCTACGGTCGCCGTCTCACCTTCGGCGATATCAACGGCGGCAAAGACTACGTGGAGGATGCCGAAGCAACAGCCGTCTGGGGGCACCCTGACGGCGAGGGCGGCATTCTTCCCGCCGTCGCGTCATACGTCAACGAGCAGTGCGAGGATGCGGCGCAGCTCTTGCAGGAAACGAAAGACTGCTTGGAGCAAGTGAAGGAGCCGAAAGTAACCTACACCGCTTCGGTTATCGACCTATACGCCTTCGGGCGCTCGTGGGAGGGCGTGGGCGTTGGCGATGACGTTGCGATCATCGACAAGGGCTTTTCTGCCGAGGGCGTGCGCCTTCATGGCCGCGTGTCTCAGATTGAGCGCGACTTGCTCACCGGAGACGCGACCGTTACGTTCGGCACTCTTACTGACAACATGGCCGACATGTGGCAGAGCGTGAGCAACGCGTTAAAGAGCAACAGCCAGCAAAACGCAATCTATGACGCTGCGGCGGGCACGTCGGTTTCGTGGCTTCAGCAGCTTCAGGCCGCGCTAAACGCTCAGTTCAACGCCGTTGGAACCTATAAGGTCGAGACATTCGAGCTTGGCACGATGTGGAGCAATGTACCCATCGACGCTGAAACAGGTTTGCCGGTCAAAGCGACTTCGGGCATGTGGGCTGTCAACATTAACGGTATGGGCATGCGACTTGCCGCGAACCTCACTTCTGACGGTCAATGGGACTGGCGAACCTTCCTGACAGGCGCTATGGTGAGCGCCGACGCGATCAACACGGGAACCATGAGAGCCGAGCGCGTGCGTGCCGGTCTTCTGACCGACGAGAAGGGCAAAAACCGCTGGGATTTGACAAGCGGCGAGTTCTCGCTTTCCGCAAGCACCGAGGTTGGCGGCAAGACCGTTCAGAAAATCGCCGACGATGCGGCAAGCTCAGCCGTCGATGCTCAGACGCAACGCGACATATTCAACAAGCTGACCAACAACGGGCAGACACAGGGAATCTACCTTAGCGGTGGTCTGCTCTACATCAATGCCAACTACATTGAAACGGGCATCATCAGCGACAGATACGGTCGCAGCACGTGGAACCTCAACACCGGTTCGCTTACGACAAACTACATGACGGCAAACAATATCGACGCTAACGGTACGTTCGAATGCGGTTCTGCTTCAAACCTCATTCGTCTTGCCAGTGGCGAGATTAAAGGCTACGAAGACGGAACGCAGATCGGGACTATCGACTTCTCAGCGCACATGCGAAACGTTAGCACCGGAAAGCTAACGACCGGTCTTCAGTTGACGGGAAACCAGCATATACGAATCACCACGCCGCTTATTTCCGCCGCTGCATCTAGCAGCGAGAGCACCACGACAACGCATGCGATTACGAAAGATTGCACGTTGCATTACATCAGCAAGATTCAGGATGACGGCGACGGCACGATTACATGGTGGAACGCAACGCGAAGCATCGACTTTGTAGACGGCTTCTGCACGGTATGCAACTTCGACTAGGAGGAACGATGAGCAAGACCCTTTATCACATGCTGCACGACCCGATAGGCAACTGCGAAGCGATGGTGACCGAATACGACGAAGAGCTTATCAACCGCGCCGCGAGCAACGGAATGATTTTCATTGCAGTTGATGAAGACGGAAACCGAACCGTCGTGCAGCCGGAAGACGTGAAGGAGCCAATCAACGACGATCAGCCCTTCACGCTCGTTCAGCCCTTGTACGTCGATGACCGAATGAGGGCGGTTGTCGATGTGTTCGACGCTTTGGCTGCGAGCGTGCCAGCCGTCGCCGCGAGCGCGGACGTGCAGCCCGTGTCTAGCAAGGCGCGATCTGCTATGAGCTTCGCCGAAGCGCTCGAAGCCCTCCGCGCGCTCGCTTACGGAACCGGCGAGGAAGGCGGCGAGTGATGAGCAACACACGGACGCTTGAACTCGATATCTCGAAGGAGGGCGCGGGAACCTGCATCAAGGTTGGTCAGGGCGACGATGGCGGAACCACCATCAAGGCTCTTATCTACGACAACGGCGCTGAGTTCTCGCTTTCCGGCGCTACGGCATGGCTTGTCGTGCTTCTGCCTAACAAGCGGAACTACTATCGCGGCCAGTGCTCGGTGAGCGGAAACTCCGCCACGATCACGGTTGACGAATCGAAGCTTTGCAGCGTGTCCGGCTACACCGACGAAGCCTATTTCACGATCACGAAGAGCGGCAAGACCTATTCGACGGAGCGCTTCGCAATTGAAATCCTGCGCAGCGCTCTTGACGGGCAGCAGCCCGCGCAGAACTGGGATGATGCCGTGCAAGACCTCATCGACCGTGGAGAGACGGCGGTAAAGAACGCAAACAGCGCGGCGAGCGCGGCGAATACCGCCGCTGGCAAGGCAAACACTGCGGCGAGCACAGCCAACAGCGCCGCGACGAACGCGAACAACGCGGCAGATGCCGCCAATACCGCCGCATCTGCCGCAAACACGGCGAAGCAGAACGCCGACGCTGCGACCACGGCTGCGAACAACGCCGCGTCTGCCGCCAACACGGCGAAGCAGAACGCCGACGCTGCGACCGCAAGCGCCAACGCCGCCGCGAGCGCGGCGAACACCGCTGCCGCGAGCGCGAACGCCGCTGCTGCGACTGCAAACGGCGCGGCAGAGGATGCCACCGCCGCCGCGCAGAACGCGCTTAACATCGCAAACTCTATCGCGGCTATCGAACCGCCGTCAGATGACGAGGTGCAAGAGCTGCGCGAAGAGAATGCGACGCTTGCGCATGCGGTTACTGAGCTTCAGGACGATTACCTATACCTCGGCGAAACGCTCTACGTGCCTTCAAGCAGGGTCACGGCTCAATCTGGCGAGAGCATCACGCTTTCTCAGTCGAGCGTTTCGGGAGAGACTGCGACACTCAACTAAGGAGGTTCTTTCATGGCTGACATTTCCGTTCTCAACGTCGGCGGCTCGGCTAAGAACATCAAGGACACTTCGGCGCGCAACTCGGCAAACGCCGTCACGACCGCCGAGGAATATGACCGCCAGCACAACATCAACGCTTACGCGGGGTGCTCGCTCGCTTCGGTCTTCGCTAACGAGATCGGCGACACCGACATTTACACGTGGCTTCGCAACCGCGCGCGAAACGCCAACTTCGCCGGTCTTCGTATCGGCGACTACATCGACGTTCCCGTTTCCGAGGGCGCTAACGTGCCCGCGCAGACGGTGCGTTACCGCATCGGCGCTATCGACCAGTATTACCAGTGCGGCGACACCGCGAAGGGGCACCATATCGTCATGGTGCCGAAAGCGCCAGTCTCCGTGACGGGCGACAAGGCTTCTAACACGAGCTACCTTCAGTGGCGCGAGACGAACGACAACAACGGCACCGCCGAAGAGAAGCACCCTTACTTGTGCTCGAAGCTCCACGATTGGGAGATCAACGATTTCTTGCCCGCTCTGCCGTCCACGCTTCAGAGCGCCATTCTCGCGCAGCGCGTGCTTCTCGAAGAGCGCTATTCTTCTTCCGGCAAGCTCACCGAAGCGAGCGGTTGGAGCTGGGCGGACTTGGGCAAGATTTGGTCGCCCTCAGAGATGGAGGTTTACGGGTGCCCGGTATGGGGCAGCAAGGGCTACTCTGTCGGCTTCGATTCGCAGTTCCCCATCTTCACGGACACCGCAAGCCGCATCGTGGGCGGTCGCGTCAATTGGTGGCTGCGGTCGGTCATGGGCGGGTCTTCGTCTAGCGCGTGCAATGTCGGCAGCTACGGCGATGCCGGCCACCCTGCCCCGACGTACGACTGGGTGCGCCCGCTGCCGTGCTTCCTCCTAGGCTGATAAAATCAGCCGTACATAGTACAGGTCTGGCGCATGCCTTGCGCATGCGCCTATACTTCCCCGCGCGAAGCGCGGGCGAAGTATTTTTTTGAAAATCACGGAGGGGGGGATGTTGCAAATTGAGCGGCGTATATGTGCGGAACCGCAACCTAAGCACGTTCGAGTATTTCAACACTGCGGTTTCGATTCGAAACGAAGTGACGCGGCTTGTCACTTCGGGCGCGGTGCCCAAATCCTATCGCTTCATCTTCGCCGTCCCCATGGCGGAGACGGCGCGAAGCGTGGTGTTCAACCTCGTGAAGGCTGATGCCTTCTACCCGAACACACAGCGGAACGTCGAGGAACGCAAGCATTACATGACGCTTGCCTTGGCAGACCTAAACCAGCTTTACCAAGACCTGCAATGCCTTCTGGCGATGAAGCTACCCGTCAAGGTGGCTAAGTTCGAAGAGATCTCAGAGAGCATCGAGAACGATATAAAGCTCATAAAGGGCGCTCGCGCGGGCGTGAAGCTCATTGGAAAGGGGTAGAATGTTCGCGCGTTGTCCCTTGGAAATCATCGCGTCAATTGGTGGCTGCGGTCGGTCATGGGCGGGTCTTCGTCTAGCGCGTGCAATGTCAACAGCAACGGCAATGCCAACAACAATGCCCCGACGAACGACTGGGTGCGCCCGCTGCCGTGATTCCCAAGCATTGCCAGACCGTGCGGCCGGAAGCGCCGCGCGCCGTGCATTTGAGGAAGGAAGGGGCGACCATCGGGCGCAAGCCCGTAAATATGCACCCCGCGACGGTTGCCGTTCGCTGCTTGCATGGCGCGGTTCTCGGTGTTCGACCGCGTTTCATGGTCAACCGTCAAGCGGCTGCTGGATGCCGATTGCGAGCCGTGCGGGGTGCCCTCATGAACTCTGAAGAGCGCAGGGCTGCGCGCCGAGCAAGGCGCGATGCCAAGCGCGCGGAAAACAGGGCTAAGCGCATCGAGGGATGCACGCTAGAAGCCGTCGCCGATCTCGATAACCTATACGATGCCGCCAACGGCGCTGCCGCTGGCGTGCGCTGGAAATCGAGCGTGCAGCGCTACATGGCGCGCGTCATTCCTAACATCATGAGAGCGCGGCGCGACCTTCTCATGGGCGCAGACTTCCGGCGCGGCTTCATAGAGTTTGACTTGTTCGAGCGCGGCAAGCTTCGTCACATCTGCTCTGTCCACTTCTCAGAGCGCGTCATACAGAAATCGTTGAGCCGTCACGCCCTAGCACCCGCGATCTGGCCTACCCTCGCCGAGGGATGCACCGCGAACGTCAAGGGGCGCGGCACCGACTACGCGATTCGGCGCATGAAGCGCCAGCTTGTCGAGCACCACCGAAAGCACGTAACGGAAGGCTACATCTTGCAGGTCGATTTCGCGGACTACTTCGCAAACATCGACCACGACGCATGCAAGCGCCTTATCGACCGCGCCATTGACGATGAGCGCGTTAAGCGCGTCATGAGCGACCAGATAGACGCTCACGGCGCGCGGCTTGGGTCTTGGCAGCGAGCCGAACCAGATTCTAGCCGTCGCCCTGCCTTCGCCCGTTGACCATCTGATGCTGTCCCTTCCGGGCATCTTGGCGAGCGGGCGATACATGGACGATAGCTATTGCATAGCTCTTGACAAGCAGACGCTTTGGGACGCTCTTTCGCGCATCGAAGCGCTCTGCGACGATCTGGGAATCATCATCAACCGCAAGAAGACGCGCGTTGTGAAGCTGACGCGCGGCTTCGTGTTCCTGAAGAAGAGGTTTTCATATGGCGAGGGCGGAAAGGTTGTCGTTCGCCCGTGCCGTTCCTCCGTGACGCGGCAGCGGCGCAAGCTGAAGAAGCAAGCCGCGCTGGTCGCCAAGGGGATTATGACCGTCGAGCAGGTCAACCAATCCTACCAGTCGTGGCGCGGCAGCATGAAGCGCCTTAGCGCGCACGAGACGGTAAAGCGCATGGACGCGCTATACAAGGAGCTTTTCGGCTGAGGAAGCCGACATGGCAAGGTATCGAAGCCCTCGCATTAGCGGGGGCTTTTTTGTTGCGAGAGAAAGGGGAACACATGGCATTCACCGAAGAGGAAGAGGGCAAGCTTCGCGCGATCATCGCCATTTTCGACGGTCAAGCGCCGTCGCTCTCTAGCGACGTGGCGGCGAAGTGCCCTGCGCTTTTCGCAGAGTGGGACGGAGACGGCCACGCCTACGCCGAGGGCGAGCGCGTGCGCTTCGAGGGCGTGCTTTACACGTGCCTTCAGGCTCACACTTCGCAGCCCGATTGGTCGCCCACGGCAGCGCCGAGCCTTTGGGCGAAGGTGCTTGAAGCCGGAACGCCCGACACGCCGACAGAGGAAGTGCCCGAATGGGTGCAGCCCGATTCTACGAATCCCTACCCGCTCGGTGCCCGCGTGAAGCACAACGGCAAGGTCTGGGAATCCCTCGTTGCCAACAACGTATGGGAGCCGGGGGCTGTCGGCACCGAAACCGTCTGGCGAGAGGTGACGGAGGGCTGACGTGGCGGAGAGCGTTTTAGACCATGCAGCGGCGTTCGGTGCCGAATGGTTCTTCGCGTTCCTTATCGCTATCGGCTTCGGAATCCTCGCAAAGCAGCTGCTTAACGAGTACCAGCGCAACAACGAGCGCAAGGCGGAGCTTGAAGAGCGAAACGCGGCGCGACAGTCAGAGCTAGAGCTGAAGCGCGAAGAGCGCAAGCGCGACGAACTCAACGAGCGCGCGCAGCGCGACCGCGAGCGCTCGGAGATGGAAGGCCGTATCGCTGCGCAGATGGAGCGAAGCAACAACATTTCGGAAGGGCTGCAAGCCGCTATGGAATCTCTCAGGGCTTCCACTGAAGCGCTGCACGACGAAATCAGGGAATCGCGCGAGCACTCGCACGACATGGCAAACAAGGTCGATCACATCTACGACCGCGTAGACCTCATCTATGAAAAGGAGAACTGAAATGATTAACTTCACCGCACGAATTAAGAACAAGACGTTTTGGCTGACCCTCATTCCCGCTGTTCTGCTGCTCGTGCAGGTTGTCGCCGCGCCGTTCGGCTATCAGTGGGACTTCGGCGTTCTGAACGAGCAGTTGGCAGCGATCATCAACGCGCTTTTCGCCGTGCTCGCGATTCTGGGCATCGTGACTGACCCGACCACGGCTGGCGTGGGCGATTCCGCGCAAGCGCTCACATACACCGAGCCGAAGCGCGATGAGTAGGCTAAAGGCTGTCGCCCTCGTGCTTTCCGGCGCGCTCGCGTCAATGCTCTTCTGCGGCTGGCTCATCGTCGGCCATATCGAGAGCGACGCGGGCGCGCTCGCTGAAGCGCGCGAAGAGGGATACGCGGCGGCTGAGGAAGACCGCCTAGCAATCGTTGTCGATAGGCCGATTGCCGAGGGTAACAGCATGCCGCTATGGCTTCAGACAGACCCGCAATGGGACTACATACCCTATGCGGGCGGCACCATCGGCGACTACGGCTGCGGCCTTACGTGCGCCGCTATGGCTATCAAATACATGACGCTTCAGGACATTACGCCGCTCACGCTCGCATCGTTCGTGGGCGACGCCTGCCTTACCGATGGCGTGAACGACCCAGGCAAGTTCTGCGCGTGGATTGCCGAGCATTACCCGGAATACGGCATTGAGAGCACGCCGATTTCTTACGATCTCGCGCCCGTCCTTCAGAACGTGTCTGACGGATGGCTTGCCTTCGCTGGCATGAGCGGAACGCTAGGCGATAGGGACTACGGCGGGCACGTCGTGCTGATCTGGCGCGCCGACGATGACGGCTACTGGATACGCGACCCGGCGAGCGCCGGGAACTCGGCGCGCGCCTTCACGCTCGAAGAGCTAGAGAAGGTCGATTTTCATTACTTCTACTGCATCAGAGGGGGCTTCTATGGCACTCAACGGCATTGACATTTCCAACTACCAGCGCGGGCTTGACCTCGCGCAGGTGCCTTGCGATTTCGTTATCTGCAAGGCGACCGAGGGAACCACTATCGTTCACAACACCTGCGACCCGTGGATTCAGCAGGCTATCAAGCTCGGCAAGCTCTGGGGCTTCTATCACTTCATGAACGGAGAAGACCCCATCGCTCAGGCTAAGCATTTCGTCGCAAGCTGCCGTAACTACTTCGGCAACGGTATTCCCGTTCTCGATTATGAGATGTACGGGCGCATCGGAACCGACAAGGCAAAGCAGTTCCTCGATTACGTCTACGATCAGACCGGCGTTCGCTGCATCGTCTACATGAGCCGTATCGTTTGCACCGAAGAAGATTGGTCGAAGATTGCACCGAATCACGCGCTATGGGTTGCGCAGTACGCCAACAACAACCGCACCGGCTACCAATCTTCGCCGTGGCTTCCCGATGGCGGCTTCGGCGCTTGGGGTAGCTGCGCAATCCACCAATACACTTCGAATGGCCGTCTCGATGGCTTCAACGCGCCGCTTGATCTCGATATCGCCTATATGACGCGCGAAGCGTGGGGCAAGTTCGCCAACCCGTCCGGCGCGGCAGCTCCCGACGTTCCGCCCGCAGAGGTCGCCGAGCCTTCGCCGGAGGGCACGACGCTTGACCTTGCAGCGGCGGTCATGCGCGGCGAGTATGGCGTTGATGATGAGCGCCGCGAAAAGCTCGGCGACCGTTACCAAGATGTGCAAGACCTCATCAACTACATTGACGGCGCTTCCGCTTCTCAGCTCGCAGACGATGTGGAGCGCGGAATGTTCGGCGTTGTGCCGACGCGCAGCGACGTTCTGGGCGACCGCTTCAAAGAGGTTCAGGCAATCGTCAACCAGAGGGCGGGCGTTGGCTCTGCGCGCGTCTACACCGTCAAGAGCGGCGACACGCTCAGCGAGATTGGCGCTTCGCTCGGCATCGACTGGCACACCATCGCAAGCAAGAACGGCATTGGGGCACCTTATACGATCTACCCCGGCCAGAAGCTTTCTTATTAGTGTTCAAGCGGGGTACCCTGACAAGGGGTGCCCCGCTTTATGCCGTTATACGGGCTTACAGCAAGCCGCCCATCTGGTGTTTTGCAAACACCAGAAATGGCTATTTCTGGCACGTTCCAACGACAACAAACCAGTTTTTCGATACCCTTACAATGCAAGTATCGAGTTGGATAGCCGCGCGGGTGGCGGTATTGGTGGAGTTCGCCGTTTTTCTCATAAGCTCCACCAATAGCTACAGGCAGGTAGAGAAGTGTCTCTACCTGCCTTTTTATTACTTACAGATACCGCGGAGAATCGAACTTTATGCAGGGCGCGAGCGTAAAGAAAAAGCCCCGGTGGCGCAGGGTGGGATGCGCTTTCCCGGCGGCAACTCATCACTCTGGGGTTGGCTTGACCGCCCCACCCCCTCAACTCCAAAACCTGTGCGCTCTCTATCCCAAAACTGGGTAGAAGAAAGCCAAAACGAAACAGCAGGAGGTCAACATGACTGCAGAAGATAAAGCAAAGAACGCCGGCAAGGTCGCGCTCGTCCTGGAGGGCGGTAGTTTTCGCGGGCAGTTTACCGCAGGCGTGCTCGACGTCCTCATGGAGGCTGGCGTCGAGATTCCGGCGGTATATGGCGTATCGGCCGGTGCCCTCAACGGCGTGAACTACAAGTCGCACCAGATCGGCCGTGCCAACCGCATCAACCTGGCTTTCTGCAACGACAACCGCTTCATGGGTGCCGCATCGTTTGCGTCCACGGGTTCTATTGTGGGCTACGACTTTATCTTCAACGATGTCCAGGACCGCCTGGATCCCTTTGACAACGTGACGTTTGATGCGAGCCCCATCGAGATGTACGCCGTCGCGACGGACATGCTCTTTGGAACTGCCGCGTACCTGCCGGTCAAAAGCGCCGTGCTCGACCTCGATGCCGTGCGCGCCTCGACGTCGCTGCCGCTGGTGACGCCGCCGGTCGAGATTGACGGACACAAATACGTCGACGGTGGCGTAGCCGATTCGGTTCCCATCGAGCACGTGCTGGAGGAGGCGGGCTTCGATCGCGCGGTTGTCATTGTCACGCAGGACCGCTCGTACGAGAAAAAGCCCTACGAGTTTATGCCCGCCGCGCGCGCCCGCTATGCCGACTACCCCTACCTGCTCGAGGCTATCGAGACGCGCCACGACCGCTATAACATCCAGCGCATGCATCTGTGGAAGTATGAGCGCGAGGGCCGCGCACTGGTCGTTGCTCCGCAAAAGCCGGTCGAGGTCGGTCACGTTGAGCACGATCCAGCAAAGCTCCTCGACCTGTATATTCAGGGCCGCCAGGAGGCAAAGCGCTTGCTGGGAGATATCGAGGCATTTGTCGAGCGCTAGTGTCGCGACGTCATGACCCATGGACGACATGTGCAGAAAGTCTGGTCAGAACCAAAATACCTGTTGACTCGGGCGGCGAGCGGGGTAATATGGACGGGTTACTTGCAGAGCCCCGTGAATCTCTGTAACAACACGTACTGTACATGGAGGAGTCTAAGTGATTTCGAAATCGACTCACTACGCCAAGCAGGGCGAGGTCCAGCGCAACTGGGTTCTCGTCGACGCCGATGGTGCTGTCCTGGGCCGTCTTGCCACCCAGATCGCAATGATCCTGCGCGGTAAGAACAAGCCCCAGTTCACGCCCAATAGCGACTGCGGCGACTTCGTTGTCGTCATCAACGCCGATAAGGTCCAGCTTACCGGTAACAAGGCCGACACGAAGACCTATTATCGCCACAGCGGCTACAACGGCGGCCTCAAGGCTGAGAGCTTCCGCCAGGCTATGGAGAAGCACCCGGAGAAGGTCATCGAGCGCGCCGTTCGCGGTATGCTGCCCAAGACCACCCTCGGCCGTGCCCAGATGACCAAGCTTAAGGTCTACGCTGGTGCCGAGCATCCGCACGCTGCCCAGAACCCCACGAAGATTGAGCTGGAGGCTTAAAGATGGCTGAGAACACCGTTGTCTACCAGGGTACCGGCCGTCGTAAGAACGCCGTCGCCCGCGTCCGTCTCGTCCCCGGCACCGGCAAGGTGACCATCAACAAGCGTGACGCCGAGCAGTATTTCGGCCGTCATCAGCTCGTTGAGAACGCCCTTGCTCCCTTCAAGGTGACCGACACCGCCGGTCAGTTCGACGTTATCGCTCTGTGCGATGGCGGCGGCATCTCCGGTCAGTCCGGCGCTCTGCGCCTGGGCATCGCTCGCGCTCTTCTGAACGCTGGCGACTACCGTGCTGACCTCAAGAAGGCCGGTTTCCTTACGCGCGATGCTCGCGTGGTCGAGCGCAAGAAGTACGGCCTCAAGAAGGCTCGCCGCGCTCCCCAGTTCTCCAAGCGCTAAGGTTTTATCTCCTTACGAGATACAATGTACAAGCGGGGCCTGCCGATTGCTCGGCGGGTCCCGCTTTTCTTTTTCGACTAGGGTGGGCGACTGCGTTTTGCCCACTTGGGAAGGAGCGATCCTATGCCCCAGAACATCTTCGGTACCGATGGCGTCCGCGGCGTCGCCAACGCCGACCTCTCGTGCGACCTCGCGTTTCGTCTTGGCCGTGCGGCGACCAAGTTCCTTGGTCCGGACATTTGCATCGGCCGTGACACGCGTCTTTCGGGCACCATGCTCGAGAGTGCTCTGACCGCCGGCATTATGGCCGAGGGCGGCCGACCGCACTGCTGCGGCGTTATCCCTACGCCGGCCGTGGCGCTGCTCACCGTCCAAAACGAGCTCGACGGCGGCATCGTCATCTCTGCTTCGCACAATCCGCCGGAGTTCAACGGCATCAAGTTCTTTAGCCGCAAGGGCATGAAGCTTCCCGATGCTGTCGAGGAAGAGATCAGCGCCTGGGTCATGTCCGAGGAGGCCATGGCTGCCGACACGCTGCCGACCGGCGCCGGTGTGGGTCACATCATCAAGATGAAGGACGCCCGCAAGGCATATGTCGATCATGCCATCAACACGCTCGACGGCCTTAAGCTCGACGGCCTGGTTGTTGCCGTCGACTGCGGCCACGGCGCTTCTTGCCAGACCACGCCCGCCGCACTGCAGCGCCTGGGCGCCACGGTCCATGCCATCAACACCGACTACTGCGGCACCGACATTAACGTCGAGTGCGGCTCCACTCATCTTGAGCCCCTGCGTGAGCTCGTGCTGCGCACCCACGCCGACATCGGTCTGGCTCACGATGGCGACGCCGATCGCGTGCTGTTCGTGGACAGCGAGGGCAACGAAATCGATGGCGACTACATCCTGGCCATCTGCGGCTCCGACTTGGCCGCTCGCGGCAAGCTCGCCAACTCCGAGATCGTCTCGACCGTTATGTGCAACCTAGGCTTCTCCATCGCCATGAAGGAGCAGGGCTTCGAGATGGTCCAGACCGCCGTGGGCGACCGCTATGTCCTCGAGCGTATGCTCGAGGACGGTGCCGTCATCGGCGGCGAGCAGTCCGGCCACATCATCTTCCTGGAGCACAACACCACCGGTGACGGCTTGGTGACGGCCCTGCAGCTTCTGGCCGTGCTCAAGCGCACCGGCCGTACCCTCACCGACCTTGCCGGCATCATGAAGAAGTACCCGCAGGTGCTTGTCAACGTGCATTCCGACAACAAGGCCGGCCTGGACGATTGCCAGCCCATTTGGGACGCCGTCGCTGCCGCCGAGAAGGAGCTCAACGGCCGCGGCCGCATTCTGGTGCGTCCGAGTGGCACCGAGCCGCTGGTCCGCGTGATGGCCGAGGCCGAGACGCACGAGCTGACCCAGCGTGTGGTTGACGACATCGTCGAGGTTGTCAAGCGCGAACTTCCCTAATGGTCAAAAACGGGTGCCAAGTGGTAAACTGTTAAAGTTATTTTGATTGATTGGTATGTCCGAGGGGGAGCATGTTCACTAAAGTCCTGAGGTCTTTTGGTATGCGTGGTCGAGTCCTTACGCTGGATGCTCCCATCTCGGGCGACGTCATTCCGTTATCCGAGGTCAAAGACCAGACGTTTGCTACCGGCCTTTTGGGTCAGGGCGTGGCGATTCAGCCTACGGGTACACGTGTGATTGCTCCGGCTGACGCTAAGGTCGAGGCGATTTTTCCCACGGGTCATGCCGTTGCGCTCAACACGGTCGATGGTCTAGACGTGCTCATCCATGTTGGTTTGGACACTGTCCAGCTTGAGGGCAAGCATTTTAGCGTGCATGCACAGGTGGGTGATGTCGTCCATAAGGGCGATGTGCTCATCGAGTTCGATCGCGAGGCAATTGCTGCCGAGGGTTACGATGTGACGGTTCCCGTCTTGGTGTGCAACTCTGTTGAGTTCTCGAGCATCAAGGGCTCCGTTGGCGAGCATGTCGAGGAGATGGACCAGCTCATCGTTGCTCGCGAGCGCTAGTCGCTCCGCTTGGCCTTTAGCCTACAATTCAATCACGTTTACGGAGGGCGCCCTTGAAAGAGGGCGCCCTCCGTGGCAAGATGGGGATTGTCCGAAGCTAAACAGCTTTGGGTCACCGTGGACGGGCAGGGGCCTCGACGCGGTTAGACACGAGACACATATATTACGCGACCTCGCCCTGGTGGCCGCACACGTTGGTTGCGGCCGACGCGGGCCGCGGGCAAGTGCTTGTAAGGGGAGCCTTGCCTCTCTTGTACGAGAAAGGACGCGTAATGAAAATCATTAAAGCTAAAGACTACGAGGATATGAGCCGCAAGGCCGCTAATATCATCTCGGCTCAGGTTATCCTCAAGCCCGATTGCGTGTTGGGTCTTGCCACCGGCTCCACCCCGATTGGCGCTTACAAACAGCTCGCTGCTTGGTACGAGAAGGGCGACATTGACTTTGCCGAGGTCAGCACCTATAACCTGGACGAGTATCGTGGTCTTTCGCACGACGATCCCCAGAGCTATCACTACTTTATGCGCGAGAACTTCTTCGATCACATCAATATCGATCTGAACAACACGCACGTGCCCGATGGCTCCAACTCCGATGCCGCCGCTGCCTGCTCCGAGTACGACAAGATCGTCGCTGCCGCCGGTTACCCGGATCTGCAGCTGCTCGGCATTGGCAACAACGGTCACATCGGCTTTAACGAGCCCGATGACCACTTCTCCAAGGGCACGCACTGCGTCGACCTCACCGAGAGCACCATTCAGGCCAACAGCCGCCTGTTCGACAGCATCGATGACGTGCCCCGTCAGGCTTACACCATGGGCACCCAGACCATCATGTATGCCCGCATGATCCTGGTTGTCGCCAACGGCGAGGCCAAGGCTCAGGCCGTGCACGATATGTGCTATGGTCCGGTTACGCCCAAATGCCCGGCTTCGATCCTGCAGCTGCACACCAACTGCGTTGTCGTTGCTGACGAGGCCGCTCTTTCGCTCTGCGAGTAACGCGATCAAGCGATCTTACATAGTTTCTCAAAAGGCCCTCGCTTTGCGGGGGCCTTTTTAGTGGGCATACGCCGTGGCGTATACATGACGGAAACCTTGCCGCGTGCTTGACTGGAGGGTTTTAAATTTTTGTGATTCATTCTATAGCAGATTCTATGCACATTTGCCACCATAGAGTCGCAGGCGGTAGCGAGGAGTAGGCGAGTTGCGCAACTCAAATAAAAATAGCCGACTGCGCTACACTGCAAATGGGATGGGACATGCTGGCAAGCGCATTGACCTGCGCAAAGACCTATTGGTCGGGGGATAAGTTACCATCGGGCCTCGCTGTACAAAAACTTGCCAAACACGTACCGGCAGACAATTAAAAACTCTAAGCCGCGCTATTCACGGGGCGGCTCATATGGTCCTGCAGCTACGGTGTCCATATGGTCGAGTTGAGGAGCAAGCATGGTAAACGATCTGGGCAATACGGACGACCTCGAGTTGATGCCGACGGGCGGCGGCTATATGGTGCGGCGCGATCGCTTGATGAACGAGCTCATCGTTAAAGGGCGCAAGGCGGGAATTGTTTTGCTCTACGCGCCCGACGGGTTTGGTAAGACGTCGGTGTTGCTGCAATACGTGCAGGAGGTTAAATCGGATCCCACGCGAGGGCCGGTTCGGATTATCGAGGCCGACCGCGCGATTGGACGCGAGCTCTTTATGCAGCTCGAGGTTGTCGCCGATGAGCTTAAGGACAAACCTCATTCGCTCGTTGCGATCGACAACGTGCCCAATCTCGAGCAGCACGAAACCGAGGACCTCATCGATCGAATCCGCAGCTTACGTGCTACGGGGACGGGGGTCTTTATTGCCTGCCGCCCCTCCAACCGATTGCTTATCCACGGGCTGGGCGATTCTGTAAAAGTCAATGCGCAGATGCTCAAGGTGCACGCCTATGAGTATTCGTCATGGGCCACGGCGTTCTCTATCAGCACATCGCTTGATTTCTATCGGCTCACACAGGGTGTACCCGAGCTGGTATCTGCCCTGCAGACGGGAATGTATGGACAGGGCGATGTTGCCGGGTTGCTCGAAAACGAAATCGTCAACGTGTACGGTGCGGCGCTGACCGATCTCGCATCGCTCGAGAACAACCTGTTGTTTACCGTTGCCTGCTTGATGGTATTGATGGGCGAGGGCCGCATTGCGGAGCTAGAGGCGTGCGGTGTGAGGCTTTCGATGGTCGACCAGTCCATCTTTGTGCGCGATTATCCGATTTTTGGCGTGGATCCGTCTGATCGCACCTTTAGGTGTTTGGGCGCTAAGGACAACGCGCGCCTGAGGCTGCGAAAGCTTGTTGCCGAGATCCGTCCCGAACTAGTATCGCGGGCTGCTCGCATTTTGATAAAGGCGGCCCGATGCGATTTGGCCATGGACCTGGCCGATGCGTTCTTGGACCGCCGTGTGGTGTTGGAGCTTGCCGGGCAGTATGGGGCCGATCTTGCCCTGACCGGGCATGGAGGGGACATTTGCCGTGCAGCATCGGCGATGATCAATGCGGAAAAGCAGGAGCAAGAGCCGACAGCCGCCGAGGCACTCGGCGTGTATCTGGCGGCTGTCAGCGTGTGCAATACAAAGCTGGCAAGGTATATGGCGTCCGTTATCGAACGTGCGGGTGACCAGGCGGCCCGCGAGGTCGACCCCGCTACCTGGAAAATAGCCCAGGCGCTTACTATCGCCTTTTACGGCGACAATGACCTGGGGCTTCCCGCCAACCCTGTTGTGCAAGAACAGACATCCTGCGAGGTGCTCGACATGCTGTCCGCGCATATCGAGGTCAAGCGCCACCTAACCGAGCGAGCGGAAGACGGCAATGTTCTCGCGAAGCTCGAGGCGTGCAAAGCTTATGATTGCGAGCTCGACATCGCGGGGATTCTCATACAGGCCGACCATATGCTGGTGGAGCTGTTCGACGGCTCGTTTGCTAAACCCGACGAGCGCGATGACAAGATGGCGCAGATACTCGAGGCGCTCGATATCCGCGGGCTTAAGGCGCCATCCATTTGGCTGCGTATGGTGCTGGCCGCGCGGCGCCTGCTCGCGGGCTTGCCCGTGATCGACGATGTGGCGTTTGGCGAGCTCGACCGCTTTGCGGTGCGTGTTCGTGACAATCAAATTCAGCTGTTTGGGTTATTGCTGGAGGGTTGGCAATCGCTGGCGGAGGGGCGGCCGGTCAACGCGAAGTTCCGCGCGGTTCAGGTGCTCAAGCTCGCCGACGAATCGATTGCGTACATGCGCGAAAACGCGTTGCTGCTGGAGCGCGTGGCGTACCTGCGCAATACGTCGCTGGTATCGGTTCGCGAAGAGGCGGAGCTGCTCGACATTAGCAAGACGCAGGTCGGTGGCTCAGAAGCCTGGATCGTGGCGCTGCACCTGGCCGCTGCGGGCCGCGATAGCGATCTCGCCGCCTGGATGTCTATGAATCGCTCGGGGATTTTAGACCCATCGTATCGGCTATTTGCGCGTCTTGCGATGCACTGTCTGGGCGAGCCTGCCGTCAGGATTCGCAAGAAGCTTCCGGTGCGTGAGCTGTCGCGGTATTCACTACGCGATGATTTTGAGGGCGAAAGCGAGCACCTGTTCCAGGCGGGCGAGGTTGAGGCTGTCGATACGATCGGCCATATTGAGATGCGCATGTTTGGCACATTTCGCGCCGAGCGCGACGGCTTTCCCATCACGGATAAGATGTGGCGTCGCAAAAAGGCGGCAACACTTGCCGAGCGGCTCGCGTTGGGCATGGATGCCATGGTCGACCGCGAGACAATCGCCATGGAGTTGTGGCCCCATGCCGAGTTTAGCGCCGCGCGCAACAATCTGTATTCGACGGTATCGCGCTTGCGCTCGGCTTTGGGTCCAACGCCGGATGGCAAGTCGTGCGTGCTCATCCAAAACGAGTGCATAGGGCTCAACGGCGACTACGTTAAGACCGATGTAAGGCTCTTTGACCAGCTGAGCCGCGAGATCCTGGGAAACCGTATGGGCGCGAGAGGCCCTCACCTGGTTGAGCTTTGTCTTAAGGTTGAGCAGCTCTACGCGGGGCCGCTGTATGTTCCCACCGGTTGCAACCCCACGTTTTTTACGCGCATGCGCCACATTATGCAATCCAAGTACATCGACTGCATGATTAGGGGAGCGAATGCCGCTCTCGAGGAAAATGACCTGCAATCGGCAATTTGGCTCGTTGAATCGGGGCTTCGCCAAGAGACTGCGCGCGAGGACATGGTTCGCTGTGCCATGCGCGTTTACGGTGCGGCGGGACGACGCCGCGATGTTGTCGAGCTATACAGCGGTCACATGCACCACCTGCGAGAGCAGGTTCAAGGCGTGCCCGAGCCCGAGACAAGGCGCCTGTATGAGCGCCTGGTCGAAGGCAGGCTCAAGCGCGTGCTTGTCGAGCGATAAAAAACGGGCGCCCGAATCACTCGGACGCCCGCAGGCTACTCGGTATGGCCAGTCGGTTTTAGACGAGCTTGATCTTCTCGATATCCTTGCGCGAGGACTCGCGATACAGCGAGAACTTGCGGCCGATAACCTGAACGACGTCGGCGTGGCAGCGCTCGGCGAGCTCCTCGGCGGCCTCGCGGGCAGAAAGGCTGGAGCCGTCCAGCACGGAGCACTTAACGAGCTCGTGCTTCTCCAGGTAGGCGACCGTCTGCTCGACGGTGCCCTCGTTGACATCGGACTTACCGATGATGATGGCGGGGTTGAGGTGATGGGCCATGCTGCGAAGCTGCTTGACCTGGGCTCCTGTCAGTGCCATGGGTTCTCGCTTTCTATGTATGGGGCGCCCCGCAATGGGGCCTTAATCTACGTGAGCTGTCCCACGATAGCGCAGGAACGGCGTGGTGTGGAGCGCGTTTGCCCAGTTCGCAAAGAATGCGGATGCCGGGCGGGAGGACGATGCAAGCTTTAGATGGGCTACGGGCGGGGTACGGAGACCGGCTCCCAGGCGATAAACGCCCATCGGACTTTGCGGATGTGGTCGAGCATGTAGCGTCCCTGCGGTACGCCCTTGGATCCCGGCTCACCGGCATGCGGGTTCTCGATCATGTGGTGGGCGATATAGTTGCGCAGGCGGTCGATCTTGTCCTCGTTGCCGTGCTCGAGCATGCGAGAAAAGTCCGCCACGCCCGCCTCAAGACTATCGAAGGTGTCGCGGCGGGGCGATTCAAAATACGTGACCTGCGGCAACGCACCCATCTGAATAAGGATGTTAAAGGCATATACAAATCCGTTGCTGCGGGTAACCGAGGCGCCGATGGCGTTCATCAGGTGCAGGTCATAGCGCGGGCTGGAGTTGGCGACCATCGTGACAGCACAACGCCGACGAGCCGTTCGATCAAGCTTGGCAAGCGCACCTTTTAGATTGGTCGTCGTAACCGACCGACTGGCAAAGGCAACATCCACCGCTTTTGCGACCGGTCCAACCAAATCCCAATCATCATCCCAAGCAAGCTCAAGCGGTGTAATAAGATCCTCGAGCCCGTAATACTCAACGCCGGCATCAAGGGTGCCCAACATAGCGGGGGAGAAGTCGGCTGCAATCACAGGATGCCCAGCCTGAGCAAGCGGAATAGCAATCGACCCAGCCCCACACCCCATATCGAGCACCGACTCACCAGGCTCAAGCGCCAGCAGTTTTATAAAATCCCGAGCATACGGGGCAGTCTCCAATGGACGAAAATGCCGAGCCCGCTTATCCCACTCAAAAGGATCATCAGCCCGATGCCGATCAGCTTGCAAGCGCATCCATTCGTCATTCCAATCAGCAGAAAGAAGCTCAGAGCGAGCATCCCCATCAACCACGGGCCAACCTCCTAGCAACAAAAAAGCGACTCCTCCCAAAAGAAGAGCCGCAACCAGCATATATCAGAAAGAACCGATCCAACGTCAAACCGCCGTATCGACCATGTGGTGCAGGAGCGAAGCGACTGCAACCGGGATAGAACTCAATCGAGGTCCCGTTGTGCGGGAGCCCCGGGGAGGGCAAATATATAAGGTCGATCGCGAGTTCCGCACGAGCCGGAGAGCACTTAATGTGCTCTCCGTGCGAGTCAGGACTGTCCGAGCAGGCGACCTTATATATTTGCCCTCCCCGGGGCTCCTCGCCAGTCCCCCTCAGCTAGTTCTTGAGCGAGTTCAGCGGCGCCGGGAAGCGTCCGCCACGGTGGGCAAGCACGGTGCCGGCGTTGGGGTTCACCGGCATGATGGGTGCACGGCCAAACAGGCCGCCGTACTCAACGCAGTCGCCCACACCCTTGCCGATGGCGGGAATCACGCGGACGGCCGTGGTCTTATTGTTGATGACGCCGATGGCCATCTCGTCGGCGATGATGCCGGCGATGGTCTCGACCGGGGTGTCGCCGGGGATGGCGATCATGTCCAGGCCGACGGAGCACACGCAGGTCATGGCCTCGAGCTTCTCGAGCGAAAGCGCGCCGGCCTCGACGGCGGCGATCATGCCGGCGTCCTCGGACACGGGGATAAAGGCACCCGAGAGACCGCCCACGCTGGAGCTGGCCATGACGCCGCCCTTCTTGACGGCATCGTTGAGCATGGCGAGTGCACAGGTCGTGCCCGGGCCACCGCAGGTGCCCACGCCGATGATCTCGAGGATACGCGCGACGGAGTCGCCGATGGCGGGCGTGGGAGCCAGCGACAGGTCGACAATGCCCTTCTCGACACCCAGGCGACGGGCGGCCTCGCGGCTCATGAGCTCGCCGGCACGGGTGATCTTAAAGGCGGTCTGCTTAATCTTCTCGGCGACTTCCATCATCGATGCGGAATCGGGCAGCGTCTCCAGGGCTGCGGCCATAACGCCGGGGCCCGAGACGCCTACGTTGATGACGGCGTCGGCCTCGCCACCGCCGTGGACGGCGCCCGCCATAAACGGGGAGTCCTCGACCATGTTGGCAAAGCAGACAAACTTGGAAGCGCCGACGGAATCCTGGTCGGCCGTGAGTTTAGCGGCATCGATGATGGTCTGAGCCGCCATGAGCACGGCGTCCATGTTGATGCCGGCACGCAGACTGGCGACGTTGACGCTGGAGCAGACGCGGCTGGTGGTGGCAAGCGCCTGGGGGATGGACTGGATGACGCGGCGGTCGGCGTCGCCGATGCCCTTCTGGACGAGTGCGGAGAAGCCGCCCAGGTAATCGATGCCGAGCGTCTCGGCCGCGCGGTCGAGGGCATGCGCGATGGGGGTGAGGTCCTCATCCTTGCAGCACGCGGCGATCTGTGCCACCGGGGTGACGGAAACGCGCTTGTTGACGATGGGGATACCGTACTCGCGCTCGAGGTTCTCGGCGGTCTCGACCAGGTGCTCAGCCGTGTGCGTCACGTGGTCGTAGATCTTCGTGCACATGCGGTCGAGGTTCTCGTCACCGCAACCCATGAGCGAAACACCCATGGTGATGGTCCTGATGTCGAGGTTCTGCTCCTCAACCATGCCGCGGGTTTCCGCGATTTCTGCGGGCGTGATCGCCATCCTTGCACTCCTATCTGCCAAAACGAGCATAGTCTTGTCTATTCTAACGTGCCGCACGTGCCAAGTGGCACATGCGGCACGTTTTGGTGCTCGGTTGTTTCCGTTGTGTTACTGCCCAAAGACCTCTTCGGCGATGCGCGCGCTTTCGGCGGCATCCTTGGCGTAGTAGTCCGCGCCGATCTGCTTGGCGTATTCGGGGGTGAGCACGGCGCCGCCTACGATGATCTTGACGCCCGGAACCTCGGCATGGAGCAGCTTGATGGTCTCCTCCATGGCGACGACCGTGGTGGTCATAAGCGCCGAGAGGCCGACGAGCTTGATGTCACGCTCCCTCACGGTCTTGAGCACCTCTTGCGGGTCGACGTCGCGGCCTAGGTCAAAGACGGTATAGCCGTAGTTATCGAGCAGCATCTTGACGATATTCTTGCCAATGTCGTGGATGTCGCCCTTGACGGTGGCCACGCAGATCTTGCCCTTGTCGGCAATCTCGCCGGCGGGCATCAGGCGCTTGATGGTGTCAAAACCCACGCGCGCGGCCTCGGCCGAGGCCATAAGCTGCGGCAAGAAGAACTTGCCCTGGTCAAAGAGGATGCCAACCTCGTCGAGGGCGGGGATAAAGTGGTTGTTGATGAGGTCCATGGCGTCGTGATCTGCCAGAAGACGCTCGGTCTCGGCTGCGATCTCGCCTTTGCGGCCCGAGACGACCATGTGGCGGATGGGATCGTCATCGGCGCTTGCGGTGGTGCTTGCGGCAGGCGCGGCATCGCTCGATACTGCTTGAGCTGCTGCCGGGTTAGCGGCGATCTTGTACGGATCGGTCCAGCCGGCGTAGCGCTCGATGTATCCGGTCGAGCCCTCGTCCTCAACGCTCAAGACGCGATAGCTGTAGACGGTATCCATAAAGCGCTTGGAACCTGGGTTCATGATGGGGGCGTCCAGGCCCGCGCCGAAGGCGGCAGCCAAAAAGACCGAGCCCAGCAGCGGGCGGGCGGGCAGACCAAAGCTGATGTTCGACACGCCGAGCGCGCACTTGACGCCCAGGCGTTCCTTGCACAGGGACATGGCGCGCAGAATCTGTTCGGCCTGGCGTTGATTGGTCGAGGCGGTCATGACCAGGCAGTCGATGAGGATGCGGTCCGGTCCGATACCGTAGCGCGCAGCCTCGGTTACGATGCGCTCGGCGATGGCGAAGCGAGCCTCGGCGGTATCGGGGATGCCGTCTTCGTCGAGCGTGAGGCCGACAACGTTGGTGCCGTAGTGGGCGACTAGGGGAAAGATCTCGTCCATGATTTGCCGTTTGCCATTGACCGAGTTGATGATGGGCTTGCCGGCGTAGCGGCGCACGGCTGCCTCGACGGCTGCGGGGTCGGTGGAGTCGATCTGCAGCGGCAGCAGCGTGGAGCCCTGGAGCTGCTCGGTCGCCTGCTGGATGATCTTGACCTCGTCGATCTCGGGCAGGCCTACGTTGACGTCCAGGATGTCGGCGCCCTGTTCCTGCTGGCTGATGCCCTGGCTCACGACGTAGTCCAGGTCGCCGTCGCGCAGGGCCTGTTGCAGGCGCTTTTTGCCGGTGGGATTGATGCGCTCGCCGATGACGGCGATCTTGTGGCCGTCACAGGGAAGGTCCACGACCGTCTGGGCGCTCGTGACCGACATACTGGGCTTGCGGTGACGTGGGCTGGGCGTGTGGTTGTCGATGAGGGTGCGAAGTGCCGCCATGTGCGTGGGCGTGGTGCCACAGCAGCCACCCACGACGCTCACGCCGTCCTCAATCATGCCGGCGACGGCCTCGGCGTATTCGGGTGCCTGGATGTCAAAGACGGTATTGCCGTCATCGTCCACGCGGGGCAGTCCCGCATTGGCCTGCACCATAACGGGCTTGTCGGTAACGGTGAGCATGCGTGCGGCGAGCCCTCGGAGCTCGGCCGGTCCCTGGCTGCAGTTGATGCCTAAAACGTCGGCGCCGATGGCGTCGAGCGTGACGGCGGCCACCTCGGGACTCGTACCCAGGAACGTGCGACCGTCTTCCTCAAAGGTCATGGTGGCAAAGACGGGCAGGTCGGAGTTCTCGCGGCAGGCGAGGACGGCCGCCTTGATCTCGGCAAGGTCGGTCATGGTCTCGATAATAAAGAGGTCCACGCCCGCATCGACGCCGGCGCGCACTTCCTCGGCAAAGAGGTCATAGGCCTCGTCAAAGCTCAGGGTGCCCAAGGGGCGAAGCAGCGCGCCGATGGGGCCGATATCGCCGGCGACGTAGTGGGCACCGGCCGCGCGGGCGCAGGCGACAGCGGCGGCAAAGACATCTGCCACGGTGGCGGCACCGTCGAGCTTGTGGGCGTTGGCACCAAAGGTGTTGGCGGTGATCACGTCGCAGCCGGCCTCGACATATTGACGCTGAATGTCGGTAATGACCTGGGGCTCCTCAAAGTTGAGCAGCTCGGGCAGGGCGCCGGCCTTCATGCCGGCCGCCTGCAGCATGGTGCCCATGCCGCCGTCGAACAGGAGGTGTCCCGTGCCCTCGATGGCGGCGCGCAGGCAATCGTCCTTAATGCGAAGGTCGCCGATCGTGCGCGTCTTGTACGTGGCGCCGTTACAACGCGCAGTATTGACGGGCGCTGCCAGCGCGGTACCGTCGGAATCATGGGTGATAAGCGGAGTAAACATCGGGGGCTCCTAATGGCTGGAATAGCAGGTGGTGTGGGCGGCGCGGAAGCGGCAGTGTTCGCGCATGCGGCAGATATTGCAGGTGGGGCGGCTCTGGGCGTCGTGGACCTCGCCGTCGAATAGGCCGATCACCGCGGTCACGCTTTTGGTGGGCATGAGCAGGCTGGTGGGTGTGACGGTAAGCCCGATGAGCCGCGTGGCGTTGAGCGCATTGACGATCGAGCGCTGGGCCGAGAGCGGGCAGTCGCCATAGCCGGGACTGAAGCGCCAGTTGCCGGCGAGTCCGTGTGCGGCGGCCGCAGCCTTGACCTGCTGGTCCATTTGCTCAACGGCGGCTTCCACGTAAGCGGAGCACGCGGCGTCGAGCACGGCGCCCTCCAGGGGATGTTGGGCTCCCGTGATGCGCAGGCGACGCTCGGCGTCTATGCCGAGGGTGCATGCCATGAGCGCGGCAAAGCGGGCGTCTTTGAGATGACGATAGATATCGCGACCGCGCAGTTCAACGTTGGTGCCGACCAGGCGAATGCAAGGTTCTCCCTGCTCGTCCACACCCGTGGCATCGACGGCAAACACGCGGCGCACGCCACGGGGCTCAATGTCCAATTCCAGACGTTCAACGACAAGCTCAATACGCTGCGACAACTCGGGCTCAATCTGCTGGCCGCCGTAACCCAGATACCGCAGCATCTCGGCACGGTCGACACGGGGATGGTGCGCAGCATCGACACGGTAAAGCGCCGGCGACGCAAGGTCGGCCGGCACTTCGACAAAAGCTGTATCGATGTGCGGTTTTTCCATTACCCTAGGCGCTCCATAATGGTTGCGGCGATCGCAGGACGGTTCATAGTGTACAGGTGCAAGCCGTCGGCGCCGTGCTCCTTGAGGTCGCAAAGCTGGCGGGCTGCATAATCTACACCGGCTGCCTGCAGGCTCTCGGGGTCGTTCTCGTACTTGGCGAGAATCTTGATGACGGGGGAGGGCAGCGACGCGCCGCACATAAAGACCATGCGGCTGATCTGTGACTTGCCCATAAACGGCATGATGCCCGCGGTAATGGGCACGGTGATGCCGGCCTTGTCGGCAAGCTCGCGAAAACGGTAGAAGCACTCGTTATCAAAGAAGAGCTGCGTCACAAAGAAGCTCGCGCCGGCGTCCTGTTTTTGCTTGAGGTGTTCGACCGAGAGGTTGAGGTCCTCACAGGCAATGTGGCCCTCGGGGTAGGCTGCGGCGCCCACGCAAAAGCCGGCGTCGACGAGCTCGGGGATAAGGTCGCGGGCGTAGGCGTAGTCCGAGGCGGGCTTGTCGTCCTCGGTCGCGCCGGCAGGGAGATCGCCACGCAGGGCCAGAATGTTTTCAACGCCGGCGGTGCGATACTCGTCGATCTTGGCGGCGATGTCGGCGTGGGTGCGGCCCACGCAGGTGAGGTGTGCCACAGAGGGCGTGTCGAATTCGCTCGAAATCATATGCGCGATGGGGGCGGTGGTGGCGCCGTTGCCCGAGCCGCCGGCCGAGCAGGTGACCGAGACAAAGCTCGGCGAAAGCTTGCACAGATTGCCTGCCACTTCGCGAGCCGTGTCGAGGGTGAGCTCGCCCTTGGGCGGGAACATCTCAAACGAAACGGGCGCGGTGCCCTGGGATGCTGCCTGCTTAAAAACCTCGTCGACGCGCATATCGTGCTCCTCTAGATACGTAATAGTGTGATGTGTTGTAAGGATTCTACAGCACCACTGTGTCACGGTGGAGTTTCACTCGCTATTTGAGGATACCAATCAAAGATGCCTTGCTATCGGCTTTCTCTATAACAGAGCGGCTAATCTAGGCACGGACTATAAAGACTGGTATCTGATGCAAAATACCAGTTAATAGAGCTCCATCCCAAATTGACTACCCTTAAACCATGGAGAGAGGTCTGCAATTTATGCAGTTGATTGGCTGTTGAGGGTGGCAACGCCGCCTCGATAGGGTAACCTCATTGATTGGTTTCGCGACAGCAACATAACGGTAATGTCGCGGAAACACGGCGAGTCTAAGCTATGACTCGTTCGTTAGTAATCAACACCGCTTCTCACGCGGTGCCGATACGAAGGGAGTTCCGTATGGCCGAACTTACTGACCGCTTCGGGACCATGGTGTTCTCTGAGGAAGTCATGAAGGACTACCTCCCCAAGGACATTTGGAAGCGCCTTGCTGCAACCCTCGAGGGCGGTGAGCCGCTCGACCTGGATGTGGCCAACGCCGTTGCCCATGCCATGAAGGTCTGGGCCATCTCCAAGGGCGCGACGCACTACGCGCACTGGTTCCAGCCGCTTTCGGGCATTACTTCCGAGAAGCACGACAGCTTCCTGGAGCCCAACCACGACGGCACCGCCATTACAAAGTTTACGGGCAAGAACCTCATCCAGGGCGAGCCCGATGCCTCGAGCTTCCCCAACGGCGGTCTGCGTGCTACCTTCGAGGCCCGTGGCTACACCGCTTGGGACCCCACTAGCCCCGCCTTTATCAAGGACGATGTCCTGTGCATCCCCACGGCTTTCTGCTCCTACACGGGCGAGGCCCTGGACAAGAAGACCCCGCTGCTGCGTTCCATGACCGCGCTCTCGCGTGAGTCTAAGCGCGTTTTGGCGCTGTTCGGTAAGACCCCCAAGAAGGTCGTTCCTTCCGTGGGCGACGAGCAGGAGTACTTCCTGATCAAGAAGGACGCCTACCGCAAGCGCAAGGACCTGGTCATTACCGGCCGCACCCTCTTTGGTGCTGCTCCATGCAAGGGTCAGGAGCTCGAGGAGCACTACTTTGGCGCTATCCGCCCCACCGTCTCGGCCTACATGAAGGACTTGGACGATGAGCTGTGGGCGCTCGGCATTCCCGCCAAGACCAAGCACAACGAAGTTGCTCCCTGCCAGCATGAGCTCGCCCCCGTCTATGGCGAAGTCAACGAGGCTATCGACCAGAACCTGGTCATGATGGAGAAAATGAAGCTCATCGCCTCCCGCCACGACTTGGTTTGCCTGCTGCACGAGAAACCCTTCGAGGGCATCAACGGTTCGGGCAAGCACAACAACTGGTCGCTTGGCACCGAGTCCGAGAATCTGCTCGATCCGGGCGACACCCCGCTCGACAACCTGCAGTTCATCGTCTTCCTCACCGCGGTGATCGAGGCCGTCGATAACTATCAGGAGCTCCTGCGTGCCTCCGTTGCCTCGGCCGGCAACGACCATCGTCTGGGCGCCAACGAGGCTCCTCCGGCGATTATGTCCATCTTCCTGGGCGACCAGCTTACCGAGGTCGTCGAGAAGATTATCGATGGCAAGGCTTCCGTCCATGCCACGCGCGGCGTACTCGACCTGGGCGCCGATACCCTGCCCAAGCTGATGCAGGACAACACCGACCGCAACCGCACCTCCCCGTTTGCCTTCACCGGCAACAAGTTTGAGTTCCGTGCCTGCGGCTCCGAGCAGAACGTCTCCGACTCCAACTTGGTGCTCGATGCCGCCGTGGCCAAGTCGCTCAAGTCCTTCGCCGACGCGCTTGAGGGTACGCCCGAGGATGAGTTCCAGGACGCTGCGCTCGAGTACTGCAAGAAGGTCCTGACCGACCACCAGCGCATCCTGTTCTCCGGTGACGGCTACTCCGATGAGTGGCCCGTCGAGGCCAAGAAGCGCGGCCTTGCCAACAACAAGACCACGGCCGACGCCCTGCCCGCCTTTGTTTCCGATAAGGCCATTGCGCTCTTTGAGGAGACGGGTGTTCTGACCAAGGCCGAGGCTCAGTGCCGCTACGACTGCAAGCTCGAGAAGTACAACAAGCTCATGAACATCGAGGCCACCACGATGGTTCGCGAGGCGCGTCGTACCTATCGCCCGGTCATTACCGCCTATGCCACCAAGGTCGCTAAGGGTCTTGAGACTATTCGTGCCGCCGGTGCCGAGGCCGCCATGCAGTGCGAGCAGAACACGCTCAACAAGCTCTGCAACGGTATCACCACCATCAACGACTCCATCAAGGCGCTCGACGCCGTGCATCAGAAGGCCGAAGCCCTCGATGGTCAGGAGCAGGCCAATGTGTATGCACACGAGGTCGTTCCCGCTATGGATACGCTGCGCGCCGCCGTGGATGCCATGGAGGAGATTGTGGCCGCTGACTACTGGCCGGTCCCGACCTACGACGACATTCTGTTCTATGTGTAACAGACACGTTTGATTTTGCGTGTGAAGGGGTCTCGCCTGTGTGAGGCCCCTTCTTTTTTGCCGCTTTGACCTGCTTTGAACTTGCAGCCGAGCGAGCGTTTCGCGCGGGGCATCTTAAAAGTTGTAACCTGTTTTGGCATGCGGACGTTCCGGGCGTTTGTTCATAAAGGGGAGGATGATCCGATGAAGGTATTCGATATCGTGTTTAGCCCGACCGGCGGAACGGAAAGGGCGTCTGGCTACATTGCAAATGCGTTGGAAGGGGAAACCGTTGCTGTAGATCTGACCGATAGCGGGTTTGGCTTTCGCACGGTTGCGATGACAAAAGAGGACGTAGCCGTGATCGCGGTGCCCTCGTATGGCGGGCGAGTCCCGGCTGTGGCCGCGGAGCGCTTGGGTATGATGCGGGGAAACGGTGCGCAGGCGGTTCTGGTTTGCGTTTACGGAAATCGCGCGTATGAGGACGCGCTGGTCGAGCTTGAGGATGCGGCGAAAGATGCGGGCTTTCGGGTGATTGCGGCGGTTTCTGCCATCGCCGAGCATTCTATTGTTCGCCAGTTTGCCGCCGGTCGGCCTGATGCACAGGACGCGGCGCAGCTCGCTGGGTTTGCGGATCAGATTCAGCAAAAGATGTCTGCAGGAGATGCTTCTGAGCCGGCTATTCCGGGTAATCGTCCCTATAAGAAGGCCGGGGGTACCGGCATGGTGCCTAGGGCCACAAAGGAGTGCACCGCCTGCGGGGCTTGCGTCGCAGCGTGTCCCGTTGGCGCTATCGATAAAGACGATCCCAAGCGGGTGGACAAAAAGGCCTGCATTTCCTGCATGCGCTGCGTTGCCGTGTGTCCGTGGGGCGCTCGCGCGGTAAATCCCGTCATGCTCTCTGCGACTACCAAGATGTTGAGCAAAGTTTGTGCCGAGCGGAAGGAGTGCGAGCTGTTTATCTAGCGCAAGGGCGTTGAGCACTTTTCGTCTTATAACGGCAAAAAGAACGAACCCGTCGGACCTTACATCCGGCGGGTTCGAACATTTTAAAGTTGGTGCCCC
>CAUEMA010000002.1 GCA_959018755.1 uncultured Collinsella sp.
TGCAATCGCAAGAAGATGACGGGGCGGAATGTCAATCCTGGTCTAACAGAGCCTTCCAAAAAGACTGGTCAGGCGACAGGAGGAAACGTGGACGGATTGAATACGGTGCTGGAGTATCTGACGTCGGTGCCGGCGTGGTATCTGGCGACGAGCGTGGGCGGGCAGCCGCATGTGCGTCCGTTCTCGTTTGCGCAGATTCAGGACGGCAAGCTGTGGTTTGTGACAGCGCGCACCAAAGATGTGTGGCAGGAGCTGCTGCAAAACCAGCGCTTTGAGGTCACGAGTTGGTGGCCGGGCCATGGTTGGTTGATCCTGCGCGGGCGTGCGGGGCTGGAAGACCGGGCTTCGAGCGAAATGCGCGAGGCCGGATGGAAGCATCTTGAGCGCTTGAGCGAGCACTATGAGGGGCCTAACGACCCCGCGCTCGTCTTCTTTAGCGTCGAGGATCCTGAGGCATTTATCTGCAATCATGACGAATGGGTGCCGGTTGAGCTCTAGCCAGCTGGCTCATCCTAACAACTTAGTTTTCGCATGGGCGGACCCCGTGTTGCCCGGCACCGTAAGGAGTGCCGGTCAATACGGGGCCCGCTCTATTTGTCAATTCCTTCAAGCGAATGTGTCGGGAATGTTTCAATGCATGAACATGCAAGCTATTTACGTATTCATGCATCTTTTGGTGCTAAAGTTTCAACCCACCTCATAAGGACCGCTGCGAAATGCGCATCGGTGCATAAATCGCAGACAAGGAGTCTGATATGTCTTTGAAGGTTGGAATCGTCGGCGCGGCTGGATATGCCGGAGCCGAGCTCATTCGCCTCGTACTCGGCCATCCCGAGTTTGAACTTGTTGCCATTACGTCCAACGCCGATGCCGGCCAGCCGCTGTCCGCAGTGTATCCGAGCTTTGCTGGCGTAAGCGACCTGGTTTTCACCACGCATGACGCCCCCGAGCTCAAAAGCTGCGATGCGGTTTTTCTTGCCGTGCCGCACACGGCTGCCATGGCGCAGGTGCCCGCGCTCCTTGCCGCGGGCGTTTCCTGCTTTGATCTTTCGGCCGATTACCGTCTGAGCGACCCGTCCGTCTTTGAGGCATGGTATGCCGCCGAGCACACGAGCCCCGAGCTGCTCAAGACCCGCGCTTTTGGCCTGCCCGAGCTGTTCTGCCAGGACTTAGAGACCGCTGCTTCCAGCCATGCCGCCGGAAAGCCCGTTTTGGTCGCTTGCGCCGGCTGCTATCCCACCGCAACGAGCCTCGCTGCCGCTCCTGCCGTGCGTGCGGGCTGGGTGGCAGAGAACGGCCCCGTAATCGTCGATGCCATTAGTGGCGTGACGGGCGCCGGTAAGTCCTGCAACGCTCGCACCCATTTTTGTAGCGCGGACGAGAACCTGGAGGCCTATGGCGTAGGCAAACATCGCCATACGCCCGAGATTGAGCAGATCCTGGACCTGACCGATCGCGTCGTCTTTACTCCGCACTTGGCACCGCTCAAGCGCGGCCTGCTTTCCACGGTGACGATGCCGCTCGCGCCGCAGGCTCTCGACGCGTTGGCCCTTGAGGACGTTGTCGACCATTACAAGCAGTTCTACGCCGGTCGAACCTTCGTGCGCGTACTCGATGCCGGCCAGCAGCCCAAGACGGCTTCGGTCGTCGGCACCAACGCCGCCCAGATTGGCCTTGCGCTCAACAAGCGCGCGGGCGTGCTGGTGGCGACGGGTGCTATCGACAATCTGTGCAAGGGTGCAGCAGGCCAGGCGGTCCAGTGCGCCAACATCGTTTTTGGCTTTGACGAGCGACGAGGCTTGCCCACAGTGGCGTGCCCGGTGTAGCACATTCGATTGTTAACGATTTGGTAGTCGGGTATCGAGTTGGGCGCCACTTTTAAGCTGGTCTACTAATTGCGACCGGTATGGCGTGTCAGCCGATGCCCGCTTTTTTATTTGATATAAGGAGTCGTAGGGACGATGGATACCGACCTGATTGATATTAAGATTCGCGCCGTCGAGGGTGGCGTTACGGCGGCAGCTGGCTTTAAGGCCGCAGGCATCCATGCGGGATTCCGGAAGAATCCCGAGCGCTTGGACTATGCGCTCGTCGTGCCCGATAAGCCCTGTCCCGGCGCCGGCGTGTTTACGAGCAACCGCTTTTGCGCGGCGCCCGTGCAGGTGAGTCGTGTCAACCTGGGCGGTGCGGACAAGGGCTATGGCATCATCGCCGGCGTTTCAATCAACTCCGGCAACGCGAACGCTGCCACGGGCGAGACCGGCCTAGCCTGCGCGCGCGAGACGTGCAACATCGCCTCGCAGGTTATTGGCTGCGAGCCCCAGCAGATCCTGGTTGCCTCGACGGGTGTGATCGGACAGATTTTGCCGATCGACACGTTTGAGGCAGCCGTCCCGTCCGCCTACGAGGCGCTCTCTGCCCATGGCGGTGCCGATGCGGCCCGTGCCATCATGACGACCGATACGCATTCCAAGGAGTATGCCGTTCGCTATCGCAGCGAGGCTGCGGGCCATGCGGGCAACGCTTATACGGTGGGCGGCATGTGCAAGGGCTCGGGCATGATCATGCCCAATATGGCCACCATGATCGCGGTCATTACTACCGATGCCCCCGTCGAGCCGGCGGCGCTCCACACCTTACTGCTCTCGACCGTTAAGCAGACCTTTAATAAGGTGACGGTCGATTCCGATACCTCGACCAACGACACCTGCATCATGCTTGCTTCTGGCGCTGCTGCCGCTGATACCGAGGCTATCGTCGAGGGCACTGATGCCTTTGACGAACTGTCCTTTGCCGTGCACGAGGTGTGCGAGAGCCTGGCGCGCAACATCGCGGCCGATGGCGAGGGCGCGTCAAAGCTCGTGACGGTTAACGTTACCGGCGCCGCCACCGACGAGGAAGCCGATATCGCCGCCCGTGCCGTCGCCAACTCGCCGCTCGTCAAGACCTGCATCGCCGGTCACGACTGCAACTGGGGCCGCGTCGCCATGGCGCTCGGCAAGTGCGGCGTGAAGTTTAATCAGGAAGACGTTTCCATCGACATGATGGGCATGCCTGTCTGTCGCGACGGTCTGACTGTTCCCTTTGACGAGGATGAGGCTCTGCGACGTTTTGAGGCGCCCGAGATCGTGATCTCGGCCGACCTGGGCGCAGGCGACGCGGCAACGACCGTGTGGACCTGTGACCTCACGCACGAGTACATCTCCATCAACGGTGACTACCGTTCCTAGATTCCAGGCACGCTGCGCATCTTGCCGCATTGCGGACAGCGGAGCACGGCGTGATAACGATACGAAAGACGAGGCAGATTATGAAATTCGCACGCGATTGTCGTTCGAGCGAATCCAACGAAGCAACCGCGCAGCTGCTGTTCGAAGCGCTGCCGTGGATTAAAAACCTGACCGGCAAGACGGTCGTGATCAAGTATGGCGGAGCGGCCATGGTCGATGAGCAACTGCGCCGCGACGTGATGAGCGACATCGTTTTGCTCAAGATCATCGGCATGCGCCCCGTCATCGTGCATGGCGGCGGCAAAGCCATCAACGAGGCACTCAGCCACTATGACATCCCTGTCGAATTTAAGAACGGGCAGCGCGTGACTACGCCGGCGACCATGGATATCGTGCGCGAGGTGCTGGGCGGCAAGGTTAACCAGGAGCTGGTCGCTGCCATCAACCACCACGGTAATTTGGCCGTAGGCGTGTCGGGCAGCGATGCCGGCACGCTCATCGCCGAGCCGCTCGACCCCGAACTCGGTCGCGTGGGCAAAGTGACGCACGTCAACACCGACTATATCGAGCGCTTGCTCGATAGCGAGTACATTCCCGTTATCGCTACCGTCGCGGCGGGGGAGGACGGCGGATTCTTCAACATCAATGCCGACACCGCTGCCGGTGCCGTTGCGGCGGCGCTTCACGCGCATAAGGCGATTTTTTTGACCGATGTCGACGGCCTGTACAAGGATTTTAGCGACAAGGACTCGCTTATCTCCAACCTGACGCTCGACGAGGTCAACGAGATGCTCTACGGCGGGGAGGTCGACAAGGGCATGATTCCCAAGCTGCGCGCCGCCGTCGATGCGCTTGCTGCTGGCGTGTTCCGAGCCCACATCATCAACGGCACGACGCCGCACTCGCTGCTGCTGGAGCTGCTGACCGATGCTGGCGTCGGTACCGTGATCCACTCCACCGAGACGGCCTACGAGTTCGATACGCATCCGCATCCGCTTTCGACCTTTGCGGCGCGCCTGACCGAGAACCTCGACGAGGTCGAGAAGCTCCAGACGGTCTAGCCGACCCGCGGTCGTCGCGTCCCTGCACCCATAGCCCTGCGCCGTACGGCGCCCAACGAAAGGCATCTCATGTCACTTGCAACTCAGCAATCGCTCGAATCCCATTACGTTATGCATACCTTTGGTCGCTCGCCGGTAGAGTTTGTCGAAGGTCACGGTATGAAGCTCATCGGTGACGATGGTCGTGAGTATCTCGACTTTCTCGCTGGTATCGGTGTGTGCAGCCTTGGCCACGGCAACCCTGCAGTGCTCTCGGCGCTCGAGGCTCAGACCAAAAAGCTTCTGCATGTGTCTAACTACTTCTACATCGAGCAGCGTGGACAGGTCGCGGCGCTGCTGTCCAAGCTTGCCAACGACGACGTAGATGGTGCGTGCGTGCTGGCCGATGCCATTGCCGCCGGCGATGAGACCACGGCCGCTGCGCTCGGTGCCCCGGCTGCGGACGAGCAGGTGTGGGAGACGTTATTTGCCAATTCTGGTGCCGAAGCCAACGAGGGCTCGATGAAGCTTGCGCGTCTGTACGCCAAGCGTGCTGGTAACGGCGGCAACACCATCGTATGCATGCGTGGCGGCTTCCACGGTCGTACGCTCGAGACCATTGCCGCCACCATGCAGGATTGGCTGCAGGACAGTTTCCGCCCGCTGCCGGGTGGCTTTGTGGCCTGCGCACCCAACGATGTGGATGAGCTGCGTGCAATCTTTAAGCAGTTGGGCAGTGAAATCTGTGCCGTGATGCTCGAACCAATCCAGGGCGAGAGCGGTGTGCATCCCATGACCGAGGAGTTTATGGCTACGGCGCGCGACTTGGCGCACGAGGTGGGTGCCGTGCTTATTGCCGACGAGGTCCAGTGCGGAATCTTTCGTACGGGTAAGCCGTTTGCGTTCCAGACCTATGGCGTGGAGCCCGACATCATGAGCCTTGCCAAGGGCATTGCCGACGGTGTGCCTATGGGTGCCGTGGTGGCAAAGAAGGAAATCGCCGACGTCTTTAAGCCCGGCGATCATGGTTCGACCTTCGGTGGCAGCTGCTTGGCCATCGCGGCGTGTGCCGCGACGCTCTCCGCGCTTGTGCACGGCGATTATGCCGAGCATGCTGCCAAGGTTGGCGCCTATATGGAGCAGGCGCTGGCTAAGCTTCCGCATGTGGTAGAGGTGCGTGGTCGCGGCCTGATGCTCGGCTGCGATTTGGATGATGCCGCGGGTGATGCACACGACGTCGTGGCCCGTGCATTGGGGGCTGGTGCCGTGATCAACGCTACAGGCGCACATACGCTGCGCTTCCTTCCGCCGCTCGTGTGCGAAGAGGCCGACGTGGACAGCCTAATCGAGATCCTGTCGGACGTTTTGGCCTAGCGAGAGTAAAACATAGCCAGGTTGAACGGGTTCCAGATTGTCGGTGCGTCATTGATGCATTATTGGACGGTCTGGAACCCTTTTTGTCATAAATCTGCAAAGGCCAGGAGAGCCTCTGGCCAAAAAATGCCAAATATGAGTACTGTCACCAGTTGAATCTCATATCAAACCGACTGGCCAGGATTAGTTAGACCACACATGTTCAGTTATGTTAGTGGAAAACTAGTAGCGAAGGCTTCAAATTGCTGATTCAAGGCTTGATTTACCCAGTCATATCCAAAAATCGCTGCTACAAAATTAGTAACAGTACTCATTTTTGCCATTTTTTGGCCACGGCCTCTGTGACAGACGTGCTGACGGGTTCGAATCCCATGCGCTGGGCACAAAAAAGAAAGGCCTCCATCACTGGAGGCCTAACAATTCAATGGTGGGCGATGAGGAATGTCCGCGTGCGGCTGGCGCCGCCCGCGCCCCGCTTCGTCGCTCCGCTCCTCGCGTGCTGCGCTGGAAAACGCTTCGCGTTTCCTCAGCTCCGCACCCTTGCGGGTTCGAATCCCATGCACCGGGCACAAAAAAGAAAGGCCTCCATCACTGGAGGCCTAACAATTCAATGGTGGGCGATGAGGGATTCGAACCCCCAGCCTTGTGCGTGTAAAGCACCTGCGCTAACCGTTGCGCCAATCGCCCGCGGTCATAGAGTATAGCCGATATCGGGCTCGGTACACTGCTAATCCATAACGCAATATCGATGGGTCCTGTGAGTATGGTGTCGACGCGGGCCTGCCTTGCTAATCGATGCTGTGTCTTTACGGTTTCTCGGGAAGTCGCATCCTCGCGGGTGCGTTAAAGTTGTTACGAGATGCAAACCGTTAACGGCGGATAATCCAGAAAGGTTCAAGATGCACCAATCTGACCGTATGATCACGACTACTGTCGCCGCTCTTGCCGACCTGCTCAATAAGAGCGGCGAGCTGCGCGGATCTGAGCGCCTCGACGGCCGAGCTGTGACCGGCTGCTCATTTGATTCCCGCGCGGTCGCGGTAGGAGATGTGTTCTTTTGCAAGGGCGCTTCCTTTAAGTCATCGTTTCTATCGATGGCGCTCGACGCCGGTGCCGTTGCCTTTGTGTGCGAGGAGTCTTTGGTAGACGAGCTTGCTCCGCTGGGCAAAGAGCGCGGTGCGGCCATGCTGGTCGTTCGTAGCGTGCGCACGGCGATGGCGCTATTGCCGCCCGAGGTTTACGGTCGTCCCGATCGCGACGTTAAGATCGTGGGCATTACCGGTACCAAGGGCAAGACCACGGCGGCCTTCATGCTCCAGTCCATCATTAAGGCGGCGGGCAAGTCCTGCGGCATGATTGGCTCGGTGAGCACCGACGATGGTGTCGAGTGCTACGAGAGTACCAACACCACGCCCGAGGCCCCCGAGGTCTGGCGCCATATCGCCAATTGCCGTACGTCCGGCCGTCAGTTTATGGTTATGGAAGTCTCGAGCCAAGCGCTCAAGTACCAGCGCGTCGAGAACCTGCCCTTTGACGTTGCGTGTTTCCTCAATATCGGTCGCGATCACATTTCGCCTATCGAGCACCCTACGTTTGAGGATTATTTTGAGAGCAAGCTCAGGATTTTCGACCAGGCAAAAACAGCCGTGGTCAATCTTGGCACCGACGAGGTCAATCACGTGCTCGAGGCGGCGTCGACGGCCGAGCGCCTCGTGACCGTTGGCGTTGAGCATCCTGAGGCTAGCCTGTGGGTAAGCGACGTGCGCATGGTTGGTTTTAACATCGAGTTTAACTTGCATGGCCTGAGCGCCGATGAGCCCGCGGCGGGGGAGAAGATTCTGCTGGGTATCGCGGGCGATTTTAACGTGGAAAACGCGCTGGTGGCAATTGCCGCCGCGCGCGAGATTGGCATTGGCATCGACGCCATCAAAGTGGGCCTTTCCAAATTCCGCGTGCCCGGTCGCATGGAGGTTGTGGAGTCGAAGGACGGTCGTGTGGTCTGCGTCGTGGACTACGCGCACAACCAGCTTTCATTCCGTTCGCTGTTCTCGTCGGTCAAACGTGCGTTTCCCGCCAGCCCCGTCATTGCGCTGTTTGGCGCCGCCGGCGGCAAGGCTCAGGAGCGCCGCGAGCAATTACCGCGCGAGGCCGCACCGTATTCCGACCTGATGATTTTTACCAACGAGGACCCCGCTCGCGAAGACCCGATGAAGGTCTGTCGTGAGCTCGCGGAAAATGTCCCCGATGACACACCGAACAAGATTATTCTTGATCGCGAGGCGGCAGTGCACGCGGCCTTTAAGGCGGCACGCGAGGAGTGTATCAACCCCGATGCGCCCACGATTGTGTTGTTGCTTGCCAAGGGCGACGAGGAGCTCATGCATGTGGGCGACGAATTCGTGCCCATCGAGAGCGATCTTTCGCTGGCGCATCGCCTGATCGATGTTACTCAGTTTGACTGATACATTGTGTTGACGACGGTGCGTTGAGGGCGTCGTCGTTCCAAGTGCGACTCGCTTAAGCGAGCCTCACTACTCAAGACCAGCCCCTTCTATGTAAACGGAGTGATCATGTCCCACAACATCCTGCCGACCGTTGCCGAGCTTTCGGGCGAGATGCGCGAGCGTCTTGCCAAGGTCAAGTATGTCTTTACCGATCTGGACGCCACGATGCTCGCCCCCGGCTCGTGCGTGCTGCGCGATAACGACGGCAATCCCTCGACCAAGCTCGTCGAGGCGGTTGTCGCGCTCGCTCGTGCCGGCATCCAGGTGGTCCCCACCTCGGGTCGCAATCGCACCATGATCCACGAAGACGCCCGCGTGCTCGGCCTCAACTCCTACATCGGCGAGATGGGCGGCCTGGTTATGTACGACCTCAAGGCCAACGATTGGGAGTACCTGACGGGCGACATGCCCTACGACCCCGCCTGCGGTCTCACGCCGCACCAGGTGATTGAGCAGACCGGCGTGTGTGAGAAGATCCTTGCCCGCTGGCCGCACAAAATCGAGTACCACAACGACATGTCGACCGGCTACAAGTACCGTGAGGTCACCGTCGGCATGCGCGGCGATGTGCCCGACGATGAGGTTCAGGCCATCCTGGACGAGGCCGGCTGCGGTCTGGTCTGGGCTTGCAACGGCCATCTGACGCACCTGTCCAAGCCGACGACGCTCGAGCTTGATCGCGTCGAGGACGGCCGCGCCTTCAATATCAATCCGGCGGGTCTCAACAAGGGCGTTGCCATTGCGCGCTTCTGCGAGCACCTGGGGATCGAGCGCGAGGAGACGCTCGCGCTCGGCGACTCCGAGTCCGACTTCTACATGGCCGACCACGTGGGCATGTTCTGCCTGGTCGAGAACGGTCTGACGAGCGCCGGCGCCCCGGAGTTCTTGGACACCTGCGACAATGCCTATGTAACGCGCGGCAAGATTGTCGACGGTTGGGTGGCAACGGCCGAGCTGCTGGTCGCAGCCCGTTCGTAGCGCGACGCATCACGCATGGTCGCATTTTTCGAGAGAGAATCTGGTGAGGTAATGTCCGATATCGATAGTCTGGCCGGGGACACGCGTCCGATCGGTGTGTTCGACTCGGGCCTGGGCGGTCTGACGGTTGCGCGCGCGATCGCAACGGCCCTTCCGCATGAATCTGTTTACTACTTTGGCGACACCAAGCGCTGTCCCTATGGCGTGAGGGATGAGGACGAGGTGCGCTCGTTTGCCCTGCAGGTGGGTCGCTGGCTCTCGCACCACGATGTCAAGATCATGGTCATCGCTTGCAATACGGCAACGGCCGCTGCCCTTCGCGTCGCGCAACAGGTGCTCGATGTTCCGGTCATCGGCGTAATCGCGCCGGGCGCCCGTGCCGCCATTAACAGCACGCGCACGCGCCGCGTGGGCGTGCTGGCCACCAACCTTACGATTCGGTCTGGCGCGTACACGCGCGCTATCCAGGACCTGGATGCGGGCGTCGATGTGTACGGCTGCCCTGCCTCAAGCTTTGTCGAGGTAGTCGAAAGCGAGCTTGCCTCGGGCGCGCATCTGCAGGAGCAGTGGCTCGAAAACGACGACATCTTCGACACCCCCCAGGTGCGCTCGTTAGTCGGTGCGACGGTCGAGCCCCTGCTGGGGCACGGCATTGACACCGTGGTGCTTGGGTGTACGCATTTTCCGCTGCTTGCGGGCCCCATTCGCCATGCGCTGGGATCTCATGTGCGCGTGGTGAGCTCTGCCGAGGAGACCACGCGCGAGCTTGCCGATATCCTTACGCGCCGCGAGCAGCTTGCGGCGGATGGCGCGGAGCCTCTGCATCGCTTTGCCACGACATCCGATAACATCGCCGAGTTCGCGGTAGCTGGTAGCTTTATCTTTGGCCAGCCGCTCAAGAGCGTCGAACATGTCGACTTGGAGGAGCTGCGCTAGCGCGCTCGCTTCTGACAGTCTTTAGTCGAGAAGGGTCTTCTTATGGAATATATGCAGGTCAACCGCGCCAATGGCCGCGCCGCCAACGAGCTGCGCCCCGTTAAGCTCACCCGCGGGGTCATGAAGCACGCCCACGGTTCGTGCCTGGCCGAGTTCGGCGACACGCGCGTACTGTGCGCCGCCACCATCGAAGAGGGCGTGCCGGGTTGGCGCAAGGGCGCCAAGGCCGGCTGGGTAACGGCGGAATATGCGATGCTGCCGGCCTCGACCGGTAAACGTTGCAAACGCGAGCATGCCAACCGCAAGGGCCGCTCCATGGAGATCGAGCGGCTCATCGGCCGCAGCCTGCGCACTGTCGTCAACATGAAGGCGCTCGGCGAGTACACCGTTACCGTCGACTGCGATGTGATTCAGGCCGATGGCGGCACGCGTACGGCGAGCATTACCGGCGCTTGGGTGGCGCTGCACGATGCCCTTTCCATGTGGGTCGAGGCGGGCAAGCTCGAGCGCATCCCGCTCACGGGCCAGGTTGCTGCGATTTCTATGGGTGTCGTCGACGGCAACACCCTGCTCGACCTCGATTATTCCGAGGACAGCCACGCTGAGGTCGACATGAACCTCGTCGCTACCGACACTGGCGAGATGATCGAGCTTCAGGGTACCGGCGAGCAGGCGCCCTTCGACCGCAAGCGTCTCAACGCCCTGCTCGACCTGGGCGACAAGGGCATCGCCGAGCTCATCGAGCTTCAGCGCCAGGCCCTCGCCTAACCTGCCAAAAAGGGACAGGTTTATTTTGGCAGGTTTTATCTGCGAAAACGCCGAAGTATAAGACTGTCGTAGATTGAGAGGGGAGAGGCCGAGGTCCTCGTCGTCTTCAACTCGGCATTGCTATAGAGACAAAGGAGGCCAGCTATGGCACTTGAGAAGATTGACATCGACACCCTCGACCCGGCGGCGACCATCGTCGTTGCAACCGGCAACGCCCATAAGCTCACCGAGATCGAGGCCATTTTGGGCAAGGTCATGCCCGAGGTGCGCTTTGTGGCGCTCGGCCAGCTGGGCGATTTTGAGGACCCCGAGGAAAACGGCACGACGTTTTTGGAGAACGCCATCATCAAGGCGCAGGCTGCCGTTGAGGAGACGGGCCTTATGGCCATTGCCGACGACTCTGGCTTGGTTGTCGACGCGCTGGACGGCGAGCCGGGCGTGTATAGCGCGCGCTATGCGGGCGTGCATGGCGACGATGCCGCCAACAACGCCAAACTTCTCGTTAACCTGGAAGGCGTGGCAGACGAGGATCGCACCGCGCGCTTTATGAGCGTCGTCGCGCTTATCGATACGGACGGCCTGGTCACCTATGGCGAGGGTGCCTGCGAGGGCGTTATCGCGCACGAGGGGCGCGGCGATCACGGCTTTGGCTACGACCCGCTGTTCCTGCCGGTCGATACGCCGGGCAAGACCATGGCCGAGCTCACGGCGGACGAGAAGAACGCCATCAGCCATCGTTTCCATGCACTCGAGCACCTGTCCGCCAAGCTGACGGGCGAGGAGTAGGTCGTGCGTGCGGTGGTACAGCGCGTGCTCAACGCCGGCGTGACGGTCGACGGCGAGTGCGTGGGCCGCATTGGACGCGGCTACCTGGTACTGCTAGGCGTGGGCCACGGCGACACACGCGCCGAAGCCGACAAACTGTGGAGCAAGCTCCGCGGGCTGCGTATCAACGAGGACGAGAACGGCAAGACCAATTTGGCACTGGCCGATGTCGACGGTGAGGTACTCGTGGTATCGCAGTTCACGCTGTTTGCCGACTGCCGCCACGGCCGCCGTCCGTCGTTTACGGATGCCGGCGCGCCCGATGTCGCTAACGAACTTTACGAGTACTTTCTGACGCTCGTCGCCCAGGACGTCGATCACGTGGCGCACGGTATCTTTGGCGCCGACATGAAGGTCGACCTGGTCAACGACGGTCCGTTCACCATCGTCCTCGATACCGACAACCTTTAGGTTACGCGGTTTTACCAAACCGCGTAACTACTCGACGCTGCACGGCCACCATTCGGCCAATCTGTCGCTCAAACCGTCGCTCGCTGACGTGAACTGGTCATGCGAGGTTGTCGACTGGTACGTATTTGGGACCGGGCTTTTTAGCTGCTTGCATATGACTGCAGCAGGGTGCTATAGTATTAGAGTTTTGTCTATCTTAGGGGTATTATCCCCTTTTTGAATTGCACCCTCTGGAGGCCCCATTCATGGAAGAGATGGAAGTCAATCACGTCGACGACATCCACGAGAAGCTGACCGATATGGTGGGCGATCGCGTCAAGGTTAAGGCCAACATGGGCCGTACCCGCGTCGTCGAGCGCATGGGCACCATCAAGAGCGTTCACCCCGCCGTCTTTATCGTCGAGGTCGACGAGCGCCGCGGCCGCAAATCGCGTCAGTCCTACCAGTATATCGATGTCCTTACCGGTCAGGTCGAACTGTTCGACCCCGAGAGCGGCGAGCACATCTTTACCCCGCTCGGCAATCAGCTCGAGGAGCACTAACGGTGACCGATTGGTCCCTGATCCTTTCTGCGCCGGCAAAAATAAATCTCTACCTGGGGGTTCATACCGAGCGTGACGACCGCGGCTACCACAAGGTCGATTCCCTGATGGCAGCCGTCGGTCTTGCCGATATCGTGACGGTCGCCCCGGCGCAGGAGCTGACCGTCCAGACGGTTCCGGCATCCGACTTTCCCATGCAAAAGAATACGGCTTATCGTGCTGCGCTCGCTATGGCTGAGCGTTATGGTCGGGAGGCCAACGTTTGCGTGACGATCGAGAAGCACATTCCGCTGTGTGCTGGTCTGGGCGGTCCTTCGACGGACGCCGCGGCGGTCATTGTCGCCTTGGCGGAGCTGTGGGGTATCGGTCGCACCGATCCTGCGCTCGATGACATCGCTCGCGGTATCGGTGCCGACGTGCCATTCTTTTTGCACGCGAGTCCCGCATTCTACGTGGGCGGGGGAGATGTGCTGGCAACTGAGTATCCCGCGCTGCCCGCAACGCCCGTTGTGCTGATCAAGCCGCGCGAGGCGAGCGTTTCAACGGTTGAAGCGTATCGACGATTTGATGAGAACCCGGTACCGGCAGACAAGCCTGGTGCGATTGCTTCTGCCTTACGCGCCGGCGACGCCGAGGCGGCATATGCGCTCGTTCATAACAATCTGGGCGTCATTTCCGCTCAGATGGAGCCGCAGATCCAGACGGTCCTCGACTGGCTGAGCGCGCAGGAGGGAACCGTTGCTGTGGACGTGTGCGGGTCGGGTGCCTGTTCGTTTGCCATCTGCGATACCGCCGCTACGGCAGTCTATCTTGCGGAAGCTGCCCAGCAAAATGGCTGGTGGGCCTGCGCGACTGAGCTTATTCCCAACACGGTTCAAATCGACGCGCCAAAGAAATAAAAATTTCTCTAGCACACGGCGAAAATCTTTGTTACTATAGTCGAGCTAACGGGTTGTGGCTCAGTTTGGTAGAGCACTGCGTTCGGGACGCAGGGGTCGCTGGTTCAAATCCAGTCAACCCGACCAGAGCATGAGGAGGGACCGCTTCTTGCGGTCCCTTTTTTTAGCTATTGTTGTGATACCGCGACACCCGCGGTATACTCATTCGAGCTTGTCTCGCTGTATTGTGGAGGTCTACATGTTTGGACTGAGGGCTCCTGAGCTCATCATTATTCTCGTCGTTGTCTTGATCATCTTCGGGCCTAAGAACCTGCCGAAGCTCGGCAAGTCCCTCGGCTCTACCGTCAAGAATATCCGCGAGGGTATGGAGGGCGACGATAAGGGCGAAACCAAGCAGGCCGAGGACGTTGTGGTCGAGGAGTCCAAGGAGGACAAGGAGATCGCAGAGCTCGAGGCCAAGCTCGCTGCTGCCAAGAAAAAGCAGGCAGAGGACAGCGACGCGGACGCAGAGTAGTCCCATCCCTTTGGGGTGAGCACCCGACCGGCTTGCCCGCAGGCTAGCCGGTCTTTTTCGTTTTGTTGACAGTTGATCGTTACATCATAGTTGGGGAGATATCCGTATGGACGCAAGCCAGATCGTACTGACCGCTGAGGGCCGCCAGAAGCTCGTCGAAGAGCTCGCTTGGCGTGAGGGCGATTACGCCAAGGAGATCGTCGAGGACATCAAGGAAGCCCGCGCGTTCGGCGACCTTTCGGAGAACTCCGAGTACGATGCCGCCAAGGACAAGCAGGCCCAGAATGCTGCTCGCATCGCCGAGATTCAGGCTATTCTCGCCAACGCCCAGGTTGCTGCCACCACGGGTGATCTGACCGTCTCCATCGGCTCCACCGTTTCGCTGATTGATCCCAACGGTGAGGTCATGGAAGTCACGCTCGTCGGTACCACCGAGACTAACTCGCTCGAGCACAAGATCTCCAACGAGTCTCCGGTCGGCCACGCCATCATCGGTCACGGCGAGGGCGACTCCGTCGAGGTCGTTACGCCTTCGGGCAAGACCCGCGTCTACACTATCGCAAAGATCGCACGCTAGACCACGGTCCCGCGTAAAGGTATGTTTTCGCTCCCCGGGACCGAATCCTGGGGAGCGTTTTAGTTTGAGGAGCTAACTATGGCAGAGAACCAGAACGCCGCCGAGCAGGCATCGACGCTCAACGACGAGCGCGCCACGCGCCTGGCCAAGCGCGCCGCCCTGTTCGAGGCGGGCCAGAACCCCTATCCCGAGCACTCCGAGATCGAGGACTACGTTGCCGACATCGAGGCTAAGTATGCCGAGCTTGCCGATGGCGAGGACACCGAGGACGTCGTGAAGATCGGCGGCCGCGTGGTCGCCAAGCGCGGTCAGGGCAAGATCATGTTCATCGTCGTGCGCGACGCTACCGCCGAGATTCAGCTGTTCTGCCGCATCAACGACATGGATGAGGCAGCCTGGAATACGCTCAAGGCCCTCGATCTTGGCGATATCCTGGGCGTGACCGGCGTGGTCGTGCGCACCAAGCGTGGCCAGCTTTCCGTCGCCCCCAAGAGCGCGAAACTACTCTCCAAGGCCGTTCGCCCGCTGCCCGAGAAGTTCCATGGCCTCTCCGACAAAGAGACCCGCTATCGTCAGCGTTATGTCGACCTGATTGCCAACGACGATGTTCGCGAGACCTTCCGTAAGCGCTCGCAGATTCTTTCCACCTTCCGCCGCTTTATGGAGTCCGACGGCTACATGGAGGTCGAGACCCCCATTCTGCAGACTATCCAGGGTGGCGCTACGGCCAAGCCGTTCATCACGCACTTTAACGCGCTCGATCAGGAATGCTACCTGCGCATTGCTACCGAGCTGCACCTCAAGCGCTGCATCGTCGGTGGCTTTGAGCGCGTCTTCGAGATCGGCCGCATCTTCCGCAACGAGGGTATGGACCTCACCCACAACCCCGAGTTCACCACGATGGAGGCCTATCGTGCTTTCTCCGATCTCGAGGGCATGAAGGCGCTCGCCCAGGGCGTCATCAAGGCCGCCAACAAGGCCATCGGCAACCCCGAGGTTATCGAGTACCAGGGCCAGACCATCGATCTTTCCGGTGAGTGGGCAAGCCGTCCCATGACCGATATTGTCTCTGACGTGCTCGGCAAGCAGGTCACCATCGACACGCCGGTCGAGGAGCTTGCCGCCGCCGCGCGCGAGAAGGGCCTGGAGATTAAGCCCGAGTGGACTGCTGGCAAGATCATCGCCGAGATCTACGACGAGCTGGGCGAGGACACCATCGTCAATCCCACCTTTGTGTGCGATTATCCCATCGAGGTCAGCCCGCTCGCCAAGCGTTTTGAGGACGACCCGCGTCTGACCCACCGCTTTGAGCTGGTTATCGCCGGCCACGAGTACGCCAACGCATTCTCCGAGCTCAACGACCCGGTTGACCAGGCTGAGCGCTTTGCTGCCCAGATGGCCGAGAAGGCCGGTGGCGACGATGAGGCCATGGAGTACGACGAGGACTACGTGCGCGCCCTCGAGTACGGTATGCCTCCTGCGGGCGGCATCGGCATCGGCATCGACCGCGTGGTCATGCTGCTTACCAACCAGGCCTCCATTCGCGACGTCCTGCTGTTCCCGCACATGAAGCCCGAGAAGGGTTTCCAGTCCGGTGCCGCTGCCGCCAAGGCTGCCGAGGCCGGCAACGCCGCAAGCCCGTTCGTTAAGTCGCTTAAGCCCACGCTCGATTACTCCAAGATCGCCGTTGAGCCGCTGTTTGAGGAGTTCGTCGACTTCGATACTTTCTCCAAGAGCGATTTCCGCGCTGTGAAGGTTAAGGCGTGCGAGGCCGTCAAGAAGTCTAAGAAGCTGTTGAACTTTACACTCGACGACGGCACCGGCACCGACCGCACCATCCTCTCCGGTATTCACGATTATTACGAGCCCGAGGACCTGGTCGGCAAGACTCTGCTCGCCATCACCAACCTGCCTCCGCGCAAGATGATGGGTATTCCCAGCTGCGGAATGCTGATCAGCGCTATCCACGAGGAGGAGGACGAGGAGCGCCTCAACCTGATCCAGCTCGACGCTTCCATCCCCGCCGGTGCAAAGATGTACTAACTCTAGTTACGCGGTTCTACGAACCGCGTAACGGCTCGACGCTGCGCGCCGCCCAGAGCGACAATTTGTCATTTAAAAGGCAAGGCATGACCAGAAGGTCTATGCCTTGCCTTTTTCATGCCAACTTGTTCGCTCTGGACGGCGCTCGCTGGCGTTGCCGAAACATCGGCGTTGCCTTGGTCCAGATGTGGCACTTGGGGACGGTCCTTTTCGTCGGGGCCTACCGGCGCATTGGGGGTTTGCGCCTTCCATGCATGACAGCCGTCTCTTTTATGTTTCCTTTAGCCGCTGCTGCCTAGGATTGGAGTTAGTCAGTAGGAAGGGAGCGCCTGTATGGACGACGCGAGCGAGCGTGCAATCGAAGAGGACATGCTCGATCAGTTCAATTACTTTGACGATGAGGATGAGGAGCTGATCGATCGTCGCGAGCCGGCATCGCTTGACTCATTTGATCTGGTCGATGAAGAGCCCGACGAGGACGAGGTCGAATCGGCGGAACCCCCACAGCCTTCGCACCTCGATTCGCTATTCTCGAGAGTTCCTATGCACCACGGCGTTCGTGCCGGCGCGCTCCATATGAAAACTGACTGACACCAGATCGTGACGGCAGACGATGAACTTGCCGTCGATGCGCCGCTCACCGATAAGTCATCCATCATCTGCCGCACCGGCATGCTTATGCTGGCAAGTGGAACAGGTGCCTGGCGCGTGCGCGATACCATGAATCGTGTTGCTGCCGTACTCGGCGTCACGATTCACGTCGACCTGAGTCTTTTGTCGTTTGAGTGCACCTGCATCGAAGACGGCCACTGCTTTAACGAGGTCGTCAGCCTACCCACAACGGGGGTCAATACTCATCGCATTTGGATGATGGAGAGCTTCTTAAAGGAAATCGAGATTTACGGGCGCCGTTTTACCGTGCACGAGTACCACGAGATGCTCAAGACCGTTGAGAGCTCAAAGCCCGATTACGCTCCCTGGCAACAGGGCCTTGCGGCGGCCTGTGCTTGCGGCGCCTTCGTCTTTTTGCTCGGCGGCGGCCCTATCGAGATGGCCTGCGCATTCGTAGGCGCTGGTGTCGGCAACTTTGCTCGCTCCCATATTCTCAAGCAGGGCCTTGGCCAGTTTAGCGCGCTGACGATCGGCGTTGCGCTCGCTTGCGTTTCGTATCTGCTGGCATTGCTCGGCCTTGGCCAGGTCGTACCGGGGGCAATGTCGCACCAAGAAGGCTATATCGGCGCCATGCTCTTTGTGATTCCCGGCTTTCCCCTCATTACGGCAGGCCTTGACATCGCTAAGCTCGACATGCGAAGCGGTATCGAGCGTCTTTCGTATGCTGTGTCGATTATTGTGATGGCGACCCTCGTAGGCTGGATGGTTGCCGAGTGCGTGGGACTGGCGCCGGATGACTTCGCCCCGCTTGGTCTCTCACCGTTGGCTCTTACGCTCTTGCGCATACTGATGAGCTTTATCGGCGTATTTGGCTTCTCGGTTATGTTCAACAGTCCGGTAAAGATGGCAGCGGCGGCAGGGCTCATCGGAGCCGTGTCTAATACCTTGCGCCTTACGCTCGTCGATGCGCCGACGCTGTTTCCCTTCTTGGGCCTGAGTGCGGGCATGCCTCCCGAGGCGGCTGCGTTTACCGGCGCGTTGGTATCGGGGCTGCTCGCGAGCTTAGCCGAAATCAAGCTCACCTACCCACGCATCGCCCTTACGGTGCCATCGATTGTCATTATGGTGCCGGGTTTGTATCTGTATCGCTCGATGTATTACATGTGCACCTTCGACACGGTCAATATGCTCGGCTGGTTTGTGCGTGCAGTGCTCATCGTGGCGTTTTTGCCCGTTGGCCTGGGTGTGGCACGTACGCTCACCGACCCTCGCTGGCGCCACACCAGCTAATTGGTGCAAGGGGGACATGTTACTTTGCACCAAATGAGTTGCGGTGAAATAGGGACTGAATTGCTGCTTAAAGGGTCAAAACAGTCCGTATTCCACCGCAACTTATGGGGTCGGGGGATTATTGGTGCCCTGTATCTTCATAAACTCAACGCTTACGAAGCACGTGCTTTTCGTGCTAGGCTGGTTTCACCACATAAGTAGTCGCAGACGCACGTATCACGGGCGGGCGAGATGAAGTCTCAACAGCTCCATCTTGCTCGCCCGTTTTTGTTGCGTGGCGTAGCGGCGTAACACAGAAAGGACCATGCCCTTTATGCCTATGAACAAACGAGAGAGCCTGCTGTTTACCTTTATCATGTGCTTTTGCATGGTGCTCTGGATGAGCATCTACAACGTTGCCCTGCAGCATGGGGCCATCAACGGCGAGGTTGTTGCCGCCGCGTGGCTCGGCTTCCCCGTTGCCTACGTTTTTGCCATGTGCTGCGACTGGTTTGTTGCCAGCCCCCTTGCTAAGGGCTTCGCCTTTAAATTCCTGGTCACGCCGGGCAAGAGCTCGCCGCTTGTCATGACGCTCGCCGTCAGCTCCTGCATGGTCGTTCCCATGGTTATCATCATGTCGCTGTACGGTGCCTGCGAGGGTCTGACGCACATGCCCGGCGGCATCCTTGCGAACCTGTATTCCGTGCCCGCGATCTGGATGATCAACATCCCGCATAATTTTGTGATGGCGCTGCCGTGGAACCTTTTGGTAGCCGGTCCGATTTCCCACTTCGTCTTCCGTCGCGCCTTCCCTGTGGGGACGGTTTTCGAGGAGGAGCATGCCGAGCTCTTGGAGCAGGCTATGGCTCCTGAGTGCGAGTAGCTCGCTTAGGGATCTGCTGAGCGCGGGCGACTTGCTTGGTTGGAGCCCTAAGCGTGGATAGCTCTCTCGGCGACATCGCGGGCGTGAGCGGTGCGCATGACCGGAGGGCCCGTGCTGCTCCGTTGCCCGACGTGCTAGCGCGCAGAACAATCTGTTGGTGCATTCGGCGGCTGCTGAAGCGTTTCGGCAGCCGCTTTTTATACGGAGTTTAAATACAACAGTCTGTTGTATTACGTAGAGTGGTAAATCTCTAGCAGGAAAAATGCGAGAGACGGAGCATTATGGCGTTGCTAGTAGGACTGGACGTAGCGTCGACGACGACCAAAGTTTACGCGATGCACGAGGATATGACCGAGGCGTGGTGGGGATATCGCCGCCACGGGGCGTGTCAGACAGCGAGCGTGCGCGCCATGCTCGGCGAGCTCGCCGAGCGCTTTCCCCATGAGTCGCTGCGCGTTGCGGTGACCGGCTCGGGTGCGCGCGATATCGCGACCGCGCTGGGCGCCTCGTACGTTCAGGAGGTGGTCGCCAACGCGCTCGCGATCAGCAGGTTCTATCCGCAGACGCGCTGCGCCATCGAGCTGGGCGGCCAAGACGCCAAGATGATCTTCTTCCGCACCAACGATAAGGGAGACATCGAGGTTGCCGACATGCGCATGAACGGCTCGTGCGCAGGCGGTACCGGTGCATTTATCGACGAGATGGCAAAGCTCATGGGGGTCGGCACCGAATCGGGCGAGTTCGAGCAGCTCGCAAGCCGGGGAACGACCGTCCACGAGGTCTCGGGCCGCTGCGGCGTGTACGCAAAGACCGATATCCAGCCGCTGCTCAACGAGGGCATTCCTACCACCGACCTGGCGCTTTCGGCGCTTCACGCGGTCGCCCGCCAAACGATCGGCGGTCTGGCCCAGGGTATCGACATCGAGCCGCCGGTAATCTTCGAGGGCGGTACGCTCGCCTACAACCCCACGCTGGTCCGCGTGTTCCGGGAGCAACTGAATCTATCGGACGATCAGGTTATCGTCCCGCGCGATCCGCAGATCATGGTCGCGCGCGGTGCCGCCCTGTCGCTGACCGACATGTTCGCATCGTCCCAACCGATCGACCTTCCCGACGCTTTTGTCCGGCTGGATAAGCTCGAGACGGTCGCGCCCGCAAGCGGGGAGGGACGTCTTGCCCAGCCCTTTTTTGCCACACCTGCCGAGCAGGCGGATTTTACGGCACGCCATGGCAAAGAGACGCCGGCAAAGGGTCCGGATGCGTATGCGCCCGGAGAGACGGTGCGTGTGGCGCTCGGTATCGATTCGGGGAGCACGACGACCAAGTTCGCCCTGGTCGATGAGGCGGGTGAGCTTGTCGATTCGTTCTACGCGTCTAATAACGGCAGACCGCTCGACGTCGCCCAACAGGGTCTTGTCAGCTTGAAGAACCGCTGGGAGACAGCGGGAGTCACGCTTGCGATCGATGCCGTGGGCACCACGGGATACGGCGAGGAGCTTTTCGCGCGCGCGTTCCACGCCGACTACCATACGGTCGAGACGGTCGCGCACGCCCGCGCCGCGTGCGCATGCGTTCCCGATGCGACCTTCGTGCTCGACATCGGCGGACAGGATATGAAGGCCATCTGGCTCAACCACGGCGTGCTGACCGATATCGTCGTCAACGAGGCGTGCTCTGCGGGCTGCGGCTCGTTCCTCGAGGGTTTTGCCAAAAACCTCGGAATAGCCGTTGAGGATATCGCGACCGAGGCATTTTCGTCCAAAGCCCCCGCCGTTCTCGGCAGCCGCTGCACGGTGTTCATGAACAGCAGCGTCGTTTCCGAGCAGCGGCGCGGTAAGGGTCCGGGCGACATCATGGCCGGTCTCTGCCGTTCGATTATCGAGAACGTGTTCACCAAGGTCATTCGTGTTTCAAATCTCAACCGTCTGGGCGACAAAGTCGTCGTCCAGGGCGGCACGTTCCGAAACGACGCGGTGCTGCGCGCATTCGAGCAGTATCTGGGCAAACCCGTCACGCGTGCGCCCCACCCGGGGCTGATGGGCGCTATCGGTATCGCCCTGCTCGCGCGCGAGGAATGCCGCAAGGGCGACGCCGGCACGTCGTTTATCGGGCTCGATGCCGTGGAGCGCTTCGAGCATCGCGAGTTCGGCGGCGTTACCTGCCGTCGGTGCAACAACCGCTGCCAGCGCGCGGTCGTGGCATTTGGCGACGGCTCGCTTTACGTCACGGGCAATCGCTGCCCGCGCGGCGGCGCCATCTCATGGGATGAGCTCGTGCGCGAGGTTCCCGCGGCGGAGGAGCTGCGTCCGCAGGGTGCTTGCGAGGCACAGGCACCCGGCACGGGGCGCGACCGGACCGCGGCTGCCCCCAATCTCTTTGTCGACCGCGAGAAGCTGCTGTTCGAGTCGTACCCCACGGTTCCCGTCTGCGGGGGGCGCGATGTCACGATCGGCATTCCCCGTGTGCTCGAGTTCTGGGACACCATGCCGTTCTGGTCGACGTTCTTCAGCACGCTCGGCTTTAAGGTGCGCGTCTCGGGACGCAGCACCAAGGCGATGTACGAGCGCGGTCTGGCGCACGTCACATCCGACACCGTGTGCTTCCCGGCCAAGCTCGTCCACGGGCACATCCGCAATCTCGTCGACGCCGGCGTCGACCGCATCTTCATGCCCATCATCACGACGGTGCCCACCGAAAACACCGCCTCTACCAGCGAGTGGATGTGCGCCGTCGTAAAGGGATACCCCTACGTGATGCGCAATTCCGATAACCCGGAGGAGCGTTTCGGCGTTCCGTTCGATACGCCGCTGTTCCACTGGTACGACGAGGGCGACCGAAACCGCCAGCTCAAGGCGTGGTGCAAGGAGACCTTCGATATCGATGCCGGCCTGGTTGCCAAGGCGACCGAGCAGGCGGACCGCGCGCAGGAGACGTTTGAGAACCAGCTGCAGCTGCGCGGCAGGCAGGTGCTCGAGAACGTGCGCGAGGACGGCGGCTACGCGGTGGTGATCGCTTCGCGCCCGTACCACAACGACCCGCTGGTCAACCACGGGCTGCCCAAGCTCTTCTCTGAGCGCGGCATCCCCGTGCTGACGCCCGATGCGGTGCCGGGGGTCTGCAACGTCGATCTTTCCAACAGCCGCATCGACATCGTGAACAACTACCATGCGCGCATGCTGTCGTGCGCGGTCATCGTCGCATCGACGCCCGAGCTCGAGCTCGTGCAGATGGGCAGCTTCGGCTGCGGTCACGATGCGTATCTCACCGACGAGATCGCGCGCATGATGGGCGAGATGGGCTCCAAGGTTCCGATGATGATCAAGCTCGATGAGAGCGACGTCGCCGGTCCCATGGGCATTCGCGTGCGTTCGTTTATCGAGTCGGTCAACCGTCGTCGCGCGGAGGAGCGTGCCGAGGGCGCCCGGGTGCACGCGGTCCATCCGCTCGACGACCCGTATAAGGTCAAGTACACCAAGCGCGACCGGCACGACAAGATCGCGCTGGTCCCCAACACCTCCCATGCGTTCTGCAGGCTCATGACCGCGGCGATGCGCAATCAGGGCGTGCGCGCCGAGGCCCTTGATATCGGGCGCGAGGATGCCATCCGCCTGGGCAAACGCTATGTGCACAACGACATCTGCTTCCCCGCGCAAATCGTGATCGGCGAGGCGCTCGCGGCACTCGAGAGCGGTAAGTACGACCCGCACGACGTCGCCGTGGTGACTGGCAAGTATATCGGCGACTGCCGCCTGACGCACTACATGCCCCTGCTGCGCCGCGCGCTCGACGACGCGGGATACGACTATGTCCCGGTGCTCACCAACGACGACGTCGATGCCCACAATGCGCATCCGGGCTTCAAGCTCGGCCTTGGCCCGAGCATCCAGATCGCCTACGGTCTTCCCATGATCGATGCCCTCGAGGCCATGCTTAGGCGCATCCGTCCCTACGAGCTCGAGAAGGGCGCGGCGGACGCTGCGTTCGACCACGCACTCGATGAGGTTATCGAGGGCATGGAGCGCTCCGGGCTGAGAGGCCAGGCGACGGGCTTCAAACGCGCGCTTGCGATCATGGACGCCGTTCCGTACGACCGCTCGAACCCGCATCCGACCGTTCTCATCGTGGGCGAGTACCTGCTCAATTTCCATCTCGGCGCCAACCACGAGATCGAGCGCTACCTCGAGGACAACGGGCTTGAGGTCATCGAGGCGCGCATGACCGACGTGATCCGCAAGACCTATTTCTACAAGCATGCGCAGTCGCGCGAGTTCCACGTCGACCTGTCGCTGCCCGAAAAGGCCTGGTACGCCATGGCGGACAACCTGTTCGAGCTCGCGCACGACCGTTGCGACCGCCTGGGCGCGGCGAGCCCGCTCTACGAGCCGCCGACGCGCATGCCCGAGCTCGTGCGCGCGAGCGATAAGATCCTGCACCATACGTTCGATGCGGGCGAGGGCGTGCTGATTCCGGCGGAGATTCTCGAGCACGCCAAGCGCGGCTGCCGCAACTTCGTGATCCTGCAGCCGTTCGGGTGTCTGCCCAACCATGTCGTGGGGCGCGGGCTCATCCATGCGCTCAAGGAGCAGTATCCCACGGCGCAGTTCCTGCCGCTCGACTACGATCCCGACGTGAGCTTCGCCAACGTGGAGAACCGTCTTCAGATGCTCATCATGAACGCCAAGGCGCAGGGGTGCGGTGAGGCGCATGGCGAGACCGCGTAAGGACGCCGATGCGCCCGATGCACGCACCCGTATCATCGAGGCGTTTTGGGAGCTCATCGAGAACAACAGCATCTTCGAGCTGTCGGTTGGCGAGGTGACCCGCGCCGCCCAGTGCAATCGCGGAACGTTTTACTACTATTTTCACGATTTCGATGAACTCGTCGCCATCGCCATAGCCCAGCTGCTGCAGGATAACGAGCTCATCACCGATGCCCTCTGGCATTTTTCGAGCGAGGGCGACCTTTCGGCGTTCGACCGGCGCGACGTCCGCTGCCTGCTGCGGCGCATCGTCATCACCATGAGGGCGGGTGCCGCCGAGCAGGTCGTGCAGGGCATCCATACGATCATCATCGACCGCGTGAGAGAGATCGTCCACCCCGACGGAGAAGAGCTCAAGGCAGATTCGAGCTTTGCGGTGGGCTTTCTGGTCTCGGGCATCATGGGCTTTGTGATGGCGGTCGGCTTTGCCCGGGAGGGCGGCGAGGAGATAGACCTCGAGCAGCTGGGGGACAGCGCGTGCGCGTACCTGAGGGCGGTCGCCATGCAGACGGTGGAAACGGTCGCGCAAGTCGAGGGCGTCGATACATCCGAGCTGCTCGAACGCGTCTCCAAGGAGGCCGATGCCTATCGCGCATCGCGTGCGACGAGTCCCGACGTGGTGAAAGACGCCTAGGGTTTCTCTTGCGGGGCGCCTGTCGCGCATCGCGCGGTGAGTCCCGCGATGCGGTCATAACCTGCATTCATGTGAGCCGGGTTTATAGATATTCCTCCAGCTGTTAACATAGACAACCTGTGGGTAAAGAGACAAAAGCGCCGCCGACGGGCGGGCGTTTTGATTTCGATGAACTCATGTAAGGAAACGAGCATGTTAGATAGATTTACCGATCGAGCGCGCAAGGTCATGTCGATGGCCAAACAGGAGGCGCTCGACCTGCATACCAACAAGGTGGGTACCGAGCATCTGCTTCTGGCGCTTGCCAAGGAGGATGAGGGCATTGCCGCCGAGGCGCTGCGTTCGCTCGACATCTCCTACGATGACATCATGGATACTCTCAAAGAGGTCCAGACCACGGTTCCCGAGCCCAGTGAGGAGACCGAGGCGGCCAAGCTCGCCTTTACGCCGCTCGTCATTAGCGTGATGGAGCGTTCATTCCGCGTGGCGCGTGAGAACAACCAGACCTACGTGTCGACCGAGCACCTGCTCATCGGTATCGTCGAAGAGGGCAACGGCATGGCCATGGACATCCTCATGCGCCTGGGTGTGTCGTCCGCCTCCATCAAAAAGGCTATCGAGAAACTCACCGCCAAGGACCAGGACAAGAAGCGTCCGCTCGCCGGCGCCGGTGCTGGTCGTCCCGGTGCGGGCCTGCCGTTCTTTAGCGGCTCGGATGCCTCTCAGCAAAAGGGGAGCGGCACCGACACGCTCAAGCAGTTCGCCACCAACCTCACTCAAAAGGCGCGCGACGGCGAGCTCGATCCCGTGATTGGCCGCGAAAAGGAAGTCCAGCGCATGATGGAGATCCTTTCGCGCCGCACCAAGAACAACCCGCTTATCCTGGGCGATCCCGGCGTGGGCAAAACGGCCATCGTCGAGGGCCTGGCGCAGCAGATCGCTGCCGGCAACGTGCCCGAGAACCTCATGAACCAGAACATCTGGACGCTCGACCTGCCGGGCCTCGTTGCGGGCGCCAAGTATCGCGGTGAGTTTGAGGAGCGCCTCAAGAACGTGATCCAGGAGGCCACCGAGGCTGACGACGTCATCCTGTTTATTGACGAGATGCACACCATCATCGGTGCCGGTTCTGCCGAGGGCTCCATCGACGCGAGCTCCATGCTCAAGCCCGTGCTTGCACGCGGTGCCTTCCAGATTATTGGCGCCACCACGGCCGAGGAATTCCGCAAGTACCTCACCAAAGACCCAGCCTTCGAGCGTCGCTTCCAGACTATCGATGTCGAGGAGCCGAGCGTCGAGGACACCGTCAAGATCCTGACCGCGCTTAAGCCGCGCTACGAGGAGCACCACCATGTGCGCTACACGCAGGGCGCTATCGAGGCTGCCGCGAACCTTTCCAACCGCTACATCCAGGATCGCTTCCTGCCCGATAAGGCCATCGACCTCATCGACGAGGCCGGTGCCCGCGCTCGCATCGCCGCGAATCGTGCGCCCGAGCCGGTGCGCGAGGCCGAGCATCGCATAGAGGAGCTCAAGGCCGCCGCGCAGGAGGCCACCGAGAGCGACGACATGAACAAGGCCGCCGAGATCACCGAGCAGCAGAAGGCCGCCGAGATTGAGCTCGCCGAGGCCAAGGCCGCCTGGACCGCCGAGCTCGACGCCAGCCCGCTCACCATCGATGTCTCCCAGATTGCCGACATCGTGTCCGTGACCTCGGGCGTGCCGGTGTCCTCGCTCACCGAGAGCGAGAGCCGCCGCCTGCTGCAGGCCGAAAGCGTGCTCAAGACGCGCATCATCGGTCAGGACGAGGCCGTCGAGGCCGTTGCCAAGGCCGTGCGCCGCAGCCGCTCGCCGCTCAAGGACCCGCGTCGCCCCGGCGGCAGCTTTATCTTCCTGGGCCCCACCGGCACGGGCAAAACCGAGCTCGCCAAGACGCTCGCCGAGTATCTCTTTGGCAGCAAGGACGCGCTCATCAGCTTCGATATGTCGGAGTTTGGCAGTGAGTTCGAGGTCTCCAAGCTCATCGGTAGCCCCCCGGGCTATGTGGGCCACGACGAGGGCGGCCAGCTCACCAAGGCCGTTCGTCGCCATCCGTACTCGGTCGTGCTGTTCGACGAGATCGAGAAGGCGCACCCCGATATCTTCAACATCTTGCTGCAGGTGCTGGAGGAGGGTCGTCTGACCGATAGCCAGGGCAAGACGGTTGACTTCCGCAACACCGTGATCATCATGACGTCCAACGTGGGCGCCCGTGAGATTGCGCAGGATGCGAGCGTGGGCTTTGGCACCACCGGCGAGCAGGGTCTCACGTCGAGTGAGATCCGTGGCCGTGCGATGGGCGAGCTCAAGCGCCTGTTCCGCCCCGAGCTGCTCAACCGTATCGACGACATTGTGGTGTTCCAGAAGCTCTCGGGCGAGAATCTCACCAAGATCGCGCACCTGCTGGTGGACGACCTGCGTCAGCGTTTGATTGCCAACGGCATGAACATCAAGCTCACCGACGCGGCCTATGACAAGATCGTGGCCGAGGGCACCGACCTCACCAACGGTGCGCGTCCGCTGCGCCGTGCTATTCAAAAACTCATCGAGGACCCGCTGTCCGAGGAGCTTCTGGCCGGCGAGTGGGGCGAGGGCGATACCGTCCTGTGCGACGTGGCCGATGGCAAGTTTGTCTTTAGCCACGGCACGGGCGAGATCCCGGCGCCGCGTCCGGCGGGTGCGCTCGGGGGCGATACCGCCCCGGCGGCACCGCACACCGGCAACGCCGCGCCCGTGAGCGGCGGCGTGACCTCGGGCCCCGGCGGCATGATGCAAGCCGGCTCCGGCGCGCTGTAGGGCGTGGCGACAATTTGATACGCGCAATCGAGGCGCTCCGAAAAGGGCGCCTCGATTTGTAGAGCTGCGGAAGTTGTGACCGTTACGCTATACGGTCCACCGTTAGCCGATGATGCGAGGGCGCTCGGCGTTTTCGACTGGTTTATGCACGCAAAGTCTGGGAATATACAAGTCGCATGTCTTACTGTCTAACCAGTTGCGCCAAGGAGGCACCATGGACTACAAGATTACCGGCTACGAGCCCGCCCAGCTGTTCCATTTCTTTGAGGAGGTCAGCGCGATCCCCCGTGGGTCTGGCAACGAGAAGGGCATCAGCGATTTCCTGGTCGCGTTTGCCAAGGAGCGCGGTCTCGATGTGTATCAGGACGAGGTCTACAACGTCATCATTCGCAAGCCCGCATCTGCCGGCGCCGAGAATGCCCCGACCGTGATGCTGCAGGGCCACATCGACATGGTGTGCGACAAGCTGGGCTCCGTTGAGCACGACTTTACGACTGATGGTATCGACCTGGTCGTCAAGGACGGCGTCCTCACCGCTAACGGTACCACTCTGGGCGCCGACAACGGTATTGCCGTCGCTCTGATGCTCACTGTTCTCGATGACGATTCGATCGTTCACCCCGCCCTCGAGTGCGTATTCACCACCGACGAGGAGACTGGCCTGGTTGGCGCCGAGACGCTCGACAAGTCCCAGATTAGCGCCCGCACCATGATCAACCTCGACTCCGAGGAAGAGGGCGTTGCCACCGTCAGTTGCGCCGGCGGCGTCGTCGTTACCTACACCTGCCCGATCGTGCGCGAGCATAAGACCGGTAGCACCCTCACGCTCGACATCTCCGGCCTGCTGGGTGGTCACTCCGGCAGCGATATCCACCTGGAGCGCGGCAACGGCAACCTCATCATGGCCCGCATCATCGACCGCCTGATGGTTGCCGGCGAGCCCGCCATCGTTAGCTTTAACGGCGGCACCAAGGACAACGCCATCAACCGTGAGTGCAAGGCCGAGCTGGTCTACGCTGATCACGCTGCCGCCGAGGCCGCGGCCCAGATCGCAAAGGGCATCATCGCCGACGTCACTGCCGAGCTCGAGGTCTTCGACCCCGGCTTTACCTGCACCGTCGAGATTGCCGATAACGCTGAGGTCGAGGCTATGGACCAGAAGTCCGCGCTTGCCCTCATCCGCGCCCTGCGTCTTGCCCCTAACGGCGTGATTCGCCGCAACGTCGCCACCGACGGCTCCGTCGAGGTTTCCTCCAACATCGGTGTGGTTGCCACCTCTGACGACCAGGTCAAGATTATGCTGTCCCCGCGCTCCTCGATCACCTCGCTGCAGAACGAGTTCAAGGACCGCCTGCAGACGCTCGCCGATGTCCTGGGCTTCGACGCCAAGTTTGAGTTCGAGTATCCCGGCTGGAGCTATGCCGAGCATTCGCCGGTCCGCGACGTCTTTGTCGAGAGCTATCGCGAGCTCTTTGGCTCCGAGCTGCGCATCGAGTCCATTCACGCCGGCCTTGAGTGCGGCCTGTTTGCCGAGGCCCTGCACGGCCTGGACGCCATCGCCGTGGGCCCGACGCTCTCCGATGTCCACACTCCGGACGAGAGCATGGAGCTTGCTTCTGCCGAGCGCTTCTACGAGCTGCTCATCGACGTCCTCAAGCGCCTCGCTGCGTAAAGGTTGCGCTAGCAGCAGTTCGAGCCACGTGCTAGCGGATTGCAAATGACATTACGAGAGGGGACATCCGAGCTTTTGCGACGGGTGTCCCCTCTCTTTTGTTTGATAATTGCGAAATTAAGGCCACCTAGTCCATTTCTGCCTTGATGAGGTCGAGGGTGCGCTGGCAGTTTTCGCGGACGGGGCCGAGCATATGCTCGCGCAGGTCCGCCATGCCGGGCAGATCGGCGTATTCGTCCATGACCTCTTCCATGCAAATGGGCACTTCGTAGGCGAGGTCCATCATGGTCGCAAAGCAAAACTTCTCGGATAGCCCGGCATCGGTAAGCGCCGCCTCCAGCACGGGGTCGCCCATACCGTGGTATCGGCGGATAGCGCCTGGACCGATGCGCCCCACACGATTTTCGCCGCCAACGCTCATGGCAAGGCGCGCCCGGCGGCGCATGCGCTCATACGCCAAACCCGACGCGACATCGTACATTCGAGCCATCATGGCTGCGCCGTCGTTTCCAAGGAGCAGGGAATAGTTTTTCGCGTGCGCATCCGGTGCGCCGATAATGGCGTTGAAGAACAGTATCTGCGTAAACAGATACAGGTTAAGTTGATGGTGGCTCGTATTTACGAGGAGCTCTTGAATGTCGCGGGTGGTCGGGCCGCCGTCTGCTGTGTACTTTTGGGCGGGCATCACCCCAAGTGCCTGACAGAGGTCTTCTTGATGTAGGCGCCTGATCATTCCGTCTTCGACTTTCACGCGGTCATAGCGCTCAACAATGAGGGCAGGTTCGTCCTCAAACATGCGATATTCGACGTTTGCCGTTGCGATACCGGCGCGCTGGGCGCTTTTCATGCAGACAAACTCATTGAGAGCCTCGAGTTTAAATCCGATAACGCCATTTTTGAAAATATGCGTTGTGGGCGAGGAGCCCATGCATTCGCACCAGCGGCCGTTTATGAACGCGAGCGCGAACTTGCCCTGGTTGCCTCCAAGTGACCAACTTTCATCTAGACCCATCCACGATGCATCGCGGTCATCTCTGATCGACTTGAGACGGAGAGCAATTTCGTGGTCGTCTATAGGGCGGTAGTCGCCAGCGCGATGCAGGACGGCGTCGGCATCTTCTTCGGCACAAAACTGCACTCCGCCCGGACAGTCGAGTCCGATATGGCTGAGCAACGCAACGGGATTGTTGGGCCTAACGTTGAATTCGGCGGCAATCGCTTTTCGTTGGTCCTCGCTGTCGGGTAGAAGGCCAAACAAGTACGGATTCATGACCTGTTGGCCGTATGTGCGATTTGATACGGGTATGTTGGTCGATAGGGTTGGCCCGTCATAGTCATGATCGTAGGTAAAGCTGATAAGACCGTTCTCATCTTGCGTGAGCGTTCCCGCAGGTACGCCGCAAATAATGGTCCGAAGTGATGTTCTGGCCATTGGCTATTTCCCTTCGGGCTTGGTTTGGTTAGATGCGTTTGCGGCAATCGAGACTCCGAGATTGGACATGGCGAAATCGGCGAAGGCCCTGTCGTAGAGCTCGGACGTAAAGGGGACATCTGCGAGAGCCGGAACGGCTGCGCTGCGACGGTTGCGATGGTGAAAACGTTGAGCGTGATGGCGCCTGGGGGTACTACGAGGTTGCAAATCAGCATGCGGGGCGTCGACTGGTTGCTCGTTTTTCGATTCGTCGATATCCCCTTGAGCGGCGAGCGCCAGTCCAAGAGCACCGAAAACTGCCAGCAGCTTGTCGAGCCGAATGCCCGTGGCATCTCCCAGCTCGAGCGATGCGAGCAGGCGCTCCGAAACACCGGCTTTTTTAGCGAGGACGGCACGGGTGATCCCTTGCGCCTCGCGTGCCTGACGCACGTAGATGCCAGCTTGGCGCGGTGTGGTGATGGGAAGGATATCCACGGCGATCTCCTAACGTGCAGACTTTTGCATATCAGTATGACATGCAAAAGTCTGCATGAAAAGGCCTCATGCAAAACTCTGCATGAGGCCTCATACGGACGTTTAGTTTTGAAGGGTGTTTTACAGCACCAAAATCCCCAGGTGCTCCAGCAAAATCTTGAGGCCGATGAGGATGAGCACGACGCCGCCCACGATGGTGGCGGGTTTTTCGTAGCGCTCGCCAAAGGTGTGGCCGATCGCTACGCCGGCGACGGAGAAGATAAACGTTGTGACTCCGATAAGCGATACAGCGGGAACGATGTCAACCGAGAGCGCAGCAAATGAGATGCCCACGGCCAGGGCGTCGATTGAGGTGGCGATAGCCAGAATCAGGTACTCACCCAGGTCAATCTTTTCGGCATCCTTGCCGTCGCTCTCGTCCTCATCCTCGTCTTCGGTAAAGGCCTCCCACAGCATTTTGCCGCCGATAAAGGCCAAAAGGATAAAGGCGATCCAATGGTCGATGGGTCCGATGATGCTCATGAATTGACTGCCGAGCGCCCATCCGATTACGGGCATGCCGGCCTGGAAGCCGCCAAAGAACAGGCCGAGCACTACGGCGACCTTAAGGTTGATCTTCTTCATGCCAAGGCCCTTGCAGATGGATACGGCAAAGGCGTCCATCGAAAGGCCGATAGCGAGCAATACGAGCTCTGCGAGTCCCATAGTCTGGCTCCCTTTCTGCGGGCGGGCCCGCGTGTACCTCTTGGGGGAGTAACAAAAAAGACCCGTGGCGTACGCGTTGTGCGCACAGCCACGAGTCTCGTTCATTAAGGCAAGCCAGACCGCATCGGCCAGTATGTTGACTTGCCGCGCCACCGGAGGCGAACCCGGTCACGCGACTACTCCCTCATTTATGCGAATCCCGATGCTACCACATAAGCAGCTCATTTGGATTGGGGCTCTCAGCTGTGTTCGCTCATTCTGTAAGCATCGTATTTCGCAAGCGCCGCAGGGACAAACCGTGAGAAACTATTTAGCGTTTATGGAGCGTATACGATGGGAGCGATGCCTTGGATAAGAACGAGCTGCAAAAGCGTATGGAACAGGCTATTCGCCTGACTGCCCCCGGCCAGCCGATCCGCACCGCCCTCGACATGATCATTGCCGGTCATCTGGGCGCCCTTATCTGCGTCGGCGACACCGAAAACGTGCTCGCTGCCGGTAACGACGGCTTCCCGCTCAACATTTCGTTTACCTCGAACCGCCTGTTCGAGCTTTCCAAGATGGACGGCGCCATCGTTATCGACGGCGACCTCACCCAGATCCTGCGCGCCAACTTCCACCTCAATCCCGACCCCTCGCTCGCCACGAGTGAGACGGGCATGCGTCACCGTACTGCCGCTCGCATGTCGGTGCTCACCGATGCCATCGTGATCTCGGTCTCGGCCCGTCGTGCCGTCGTTAACGTGTACGTTCACGGCAAGAGCTACGAGATCCAGCCCGTCACCACCATCATGAGCTCGGTCAACCAACTCGTCGCCACGCTCCAGACCACCCGTCAGTCGCTTGACCGCTCTCTGCTGCGTCTGACGGCCCTCGAGCTCGACGACTACGTTACGCTCGCCGACATCACCGGCATTTTCTCGAGTTTCGAGATCATGCAGCAGGCAAAGACCGAGCTTAAGGATTGCATTGTCAAGCTGGGTAACCAGGGCAAGCTCGTGCAGATGCAGCTCGAGCAGCTTGCTGGCTCCAGTATGGATACCGAATACGACCTGATGATTCGCGACTATGCGAGCGATTCCTCCGAGGCAAACGCCGAGAAGATTCGCGCCGAGCTTAGCCGCATGACGCCCAAGGACCTGTCCGACCCGCAGCACGTGGCGGCGGTTTTGGGTTATGACGACCTGGACGAGGATTCCGTCATGACGCCGCTGGGCCTGCGTACGCTTTCCCGCGTGTCCGTCGTGCGTGACGGCGTGGCCGAGAAGATCGTCGACGAGTACGGCTCGCTGCAGGAGCTCATGGACGACATCAGCGAGGATCCGGAGCGCTTGGGCGACTTTGGCGTTAACAACCCTGCCATTCTTGCGGACTCCCTGTACCGCATGAAGGGCACTAAACAGGGGAACGCATAATGGCGCCCGTATGCGCCGTGGTCGTTGCCGGCGGCAGCGGCCAGCGCTTTGGAAATCCCGGCGGCAAGCAGCTCGTTAACGTGGCGGGCCGTCCGCTCATGAGCTGGTCCATCCGCGCGTTCGACCGGAGCGACAAGGTCGGCCACATCGTCGTGGTTTGCCCTGCCGAGCGTCGTGCCGAGATGCGACGCCTGGCCATCGACCCGTTTGACTATGACACGCCCATCAGCTTTGCCGATGCCGGCGATACCCGTCAGGATTCCACCCGTGCCGGCGTGCATGCGGTTCCGGCGGGTTTCGAATATGTCGCCATCCACGACGGCGCCCGTCCGCTCATTACCACCGAGGCCATCGATCACGCTATCGACGTGCTCGTGAGCGACCGCGCCCTCGACGGTGTCGTGTGCGGTCAGCCCGCGATCGACACGCTCAAGATCGTCGACGGCGATAATATCGTCGAGACGCCGCCGCGCGAGCTCTATTGGGCCGCTCAGACGCCGCAGATCTTTAGCGTCGACGCCATGAAGCGCGCTCACGCCGCTGCTATCGCCGAGGGCTTTATCGGTACCGACGATTCATCGCTGGTCGAGCGCATGGGCGGGCGCGTCCGCTGTGTCCAGAGCCCGCGCGATAACCTTAAGGTGACGGTGCCCGAGGACTTGCGTCCCGTAACCGCGATTCTGCTTGGCCGTATGGCCGAGGGAGAGGACCTTCCCCATGTTCAGTAACCTGCGCATTGGCCATGGCTACGACGTTCACCGTCTGGTGGAGGGGCGTCGATGTATCATCGGCGGTGTCGACATTCCCTACGAGCGCGGCCTGCTGGGCCACTCGGATGCCGATGTGCTCGCGCACGCCTTGGCCGACGCCATTCTGGGCGCCTGCCGTGGGGGAGACATCGGCAAGCTATTCCCCGATACCGACCCCGCCTATGAGGGTGCCGATTCGATGGTGCTGCTCGCTCGCGTGATGGACTACGCGCGCGAGCTGGGCTTCGAGTTTGTCGATGCCGATTGCACCATTGCCTGCCAGCAGCCTAAGATCACCCCGCACCGCGATGCCATGCGTGCCAACCTTGCCCATGCCCTGGGCGTTGACGTCGAAAACGTGGGCGTCGCCGCCACTACGACCGAAAAGCTCGGTTGGGAAGGCCAGGGCGAGGGAATCGGCGCCTGGGCCGTCTGCCTGCTACAGAAAACCGTTAAGGAGTAACGAATGCGTATCTACAACAGCGCTACCCATAAAAAGGAAGAGTTCCAGCCCATCGAGTCCGGCAAGGTCCGCATGTACGTGTGCGGCCCCACGGTCTACGACAACATCCACATCGGCAATGCCCGCACGTTCATCAGCTTTGACGTGATTCGTCGCTGGCTCATCGCGAGCGGCTACGAGGTCACGTTCGCCCAGAACCTCACCGATGTCGATGACAAGATCATCAAGCGCGCCAACGAGCAGGGCCGCACTGCCGCCGAGGTCGCGACGGAGTTCTCCGACAAGTTCATCGGCGTCATGCGCGCCGCCAACGTGCTCGATCCCGATGTGCGCCCCCGCGCCACCAAGGAGATCGGTCCCATGATCGCCATGATCAAGACGCTCATCGAGCAGGGCCACGCTTACGCCGCCGATAACGGCGACGTGTACTTTGCCGTGCGCAGCGATCCCAACTATGGTCAGGTCTCGGGCCGCAACATCGATGACCTTATGGTGGGTGCGCGCATCGAGGAGAACGAGGACAAGAACGACCCGCTCGACTTTGCCCTGTGGAAGGCCGCCAAGCCCGGCGAGCCCAGCTGGCCGAGCCCCTGGGGCGAGGGCCGTCCCGGTTGGCACACCGAGTGCGCCGCCATGGTGCATCGCTACCTGGGCACTCCGATCGACATCCACGGCGGCGGCTCCGACCTTGCCTTCCCGCATCACGAGAACGAGTGCGCTCAGGCCACCTGCGCCTGGCGCCAGGGCTTCTCCAACACCTGGATGCACACGGGCATGCTGCTGGTAGACGGCGAGAAGATGTCCAAGTCGCTCGGCAACTTCTTTACGCTGGCCGAGGTCCTCGAGCAGCACTCCGCTGCCGCCCTGCGCCTGCTGATGCTGCAGACGAGCTATCGCTCGCCGCTCGACTTTTCTTGGGAGCGCCTGGAGGGTGCCGAGAACTCGCTCACGCGTATCGCCGGTACGGTCGAGAACCTGCGCTGGGCCGCGAACCATGCGACGGCCGATGCCGATGAGGCAGCATCCGAGGCGTTTGCCGCCAAGGCCGCCGAGACCCGTGCCACCTTTAAGGAGTGCATGGACGACGACTTTAACACCGCCGGTGCCATGGGTGCTGTCTTTGGCTTTGTGACCGAGTGCAACCAGTACCTGGAGCAGGCGGGCGATGCTGCCGACAAGGCCGCAGTCCTGGCTGCCGCCGATACGCTGACCGAGCTGCTCGATACGTTTGGCGTTGAGCTTCCCGAGCCCAAGGTCGAGTTGCCGCTGGGCCTGCTGGGCGTTGCCGCCGGTTTGGTTGCCTACACGGGCGACGACGTGGACGAGGCCGCTGCCAAGATTCTCGAGGCTCGTGCCGAGGCTCGTGCCGCCAAGAACTGGGATCTGGCAGATGCCATCCGCGATCAGCTCAAGGACCTGGGCCTGACGATTGAAGACACCGCCGCCGGCACTCGTATCAAATCTCTCTAATCCCCGCGGGTTTCCCAAGCACCCGACCTTGCCGTTCAAACCGTCGCTCGCGTACTCAAGTACGCGTCGCTCCTCTTTCACGGCAATCTCGGGCACTTGGAAAACCCGTACCGACCGCCCGAATTAATATTCATGGGCGGTCGTTTATTTTGTTTCGTTTGATAGTTGTATTTAGGAGGTCACTTTATGGCCGACAATCGCAAGCGGACGCCTCGTGGCGACAAGCAGGCTGCTTCTGGCTCGCGTCCGATTCGCCGCAATGACCGCGCTGCCGCTCCCAAGGGCCAGCGTGATCGCACTCAGGCCGCACGTCCGCAGCGCGATCGCAACCGCGACGCTGTCCAGGCTCCCAAGGGCGAGTTTATCGAAGGTCGTCGTGCTGCCGCCGAGGCGCTGCGCACTGGTTTTCCCATCAAGTGCGCGCTCATTGCCGAGGGCGGGGAGCGCGATGCCGCTTTGTCGCGCCTGGTCGACGACCTCAACGCCGCGGGTGTCCGCATTAAGTATGTGCCGCGCGCGCAGCTCGACGCGCTGTCGAGCCATGGCGCCCACCAGGGCATCGCGCTCGAGGTTGGCAACTTTCCCTATGCCGATGTCGCCGATATTCTTGACCGCGCAGGCGAGGGCCCGGCACTTGTCGTGGTGCTCGACCACGTGACTGACGACGGCAACTTTGGCGCCATCGTGCGCTCCGCCGAGGTTGTGGGCGCGGCCGGCGTCATCATCGCCAACAAGCGTGCCGCCGGCGTGACCGTGGGCAGCTACAAGACTTCAGCCGGCGCCGTCATGCATCTGCCTATCGCGCAGGTGCCCAACATCGCCCGTGCGCTCGATGACCTCAAGGCCGCTGGCTTTTGGGTGGGCGGTGCCTCTGAGCACGCCGAAGGCAGTTGCTGGGATGCTCCCTTCGAGGGTCGCGTGGCGCTCGTCATGGGCTCCGAGGGCGACGGCATCTCGCGTCTAGTGCTCGAGAAATGTGACTTTTTGACCAAGCTTCCCCAGCGCGGCATGACCGAGAGCCTCAATGTTGCCCAGGCGACTACGGCCCTCTGCTTTGAGTGGCTGCGCCGCAACGCCGGCGAGCTCATGGGGGAGGAGTAGCGCATGTCCAAGAAGAACCGTGCCAAGTCCAAGGCCAAGCGCTTTGGCGAGGGCTCGGCCAAGCCGATTGTTTCGGCCGCGACCTACGGCGTGGGCGGCAATGCGTTTGCGCAGGCTATCGCCGACCCAGTCTCGACGGTGCACTCCAACAAGCCCGAGCTGCTGGTGGTCGACGGTTACAACGTGATCCACTGCACGCCGCGCTACGAAAAGCTCGTGTACGACCATTCCGACGATCCGTATTCCAGCGACGTCCACGATATGGCGCGCACCGCCCTCATCAACGACGTTGCTGCCTTTGCCCAGGGCCGTTACGAGGCCGTGATCGTGTTTGACGGCGCGGGCAATATCTCCAGTGAACGTCCCAACCTGCCGGCCCGCGGCGTGCGCATCGAGTTCTCGCCGACGGGTGTTTCAGCCGATACCGTGGTGCAAAAGCTCTGCATCGAGGCGCGCGAGGAAGGCCGCGCATGCTCTGTGGTATCGAGCGACGGCACGATCCAGGCCGTCGTCATGGGCAAGGGTGTCACGCGCATCTCGAGCCGTATGCTGGTGGACGAGATCAAACAGATCGATAACGACGTTCACGAGGCAGAGGAAGCTCCGCAGATCAAGATGACTCTGGGCAGTCGCCTGAGCCCCGATGCCCTGGCCAAGCTCAAGGCCCTGCGCGGGAGGTAGGGAAGTTGGCGGGGCAATGCTGCCTCGCTAACTCCATTCAGCGATGTCGATCATTCTTTCGAGGCGCCACGTTAGCGCCTTTTTTAGATATGGCAACCTTGCCGTGAGCGCGTCGTTTCTGGAAAGAATCTCGATTGCCTCGTCAACGAAGCCTTCGAGTTTGTCGCCGTCAAACCAGCCCATGTCCTCGACGAGCAACATTTGTTTGGCGGGGCTTGAATGAAATTGTGCGCTGGTAAAACTGTGCTCTCCCGCCCTAAGCTCCTCTAGTGATATGTTGCACCAGAGCGATGAGCCCGAATCGAAGATGGGGGCAGGTCTGCAAGCTTGCGTGTTTACGTTTCGCACGAGGCCGAAGTTGCGCCAATGACGATCGTAGTCGGCAATGATGTCGTCACATACGATCATGCGGTCAAGGGCGTCTTTTATATCCGTCGCTCCAAGCTCCTCGCAGTTTGCTACATACCGTTCGTAATCGGTTAGTCGCTTGTCTGCATTTGCATGCTGGTTTACATAGAACGCAGGGACATACTCTTCTTCATCAGTTAAGAAGACATCGCATATGCTCAGGGCGGAAGTGCCCGTGCCCTCGAGCGAGTAAGGCACATAATCGCAAGCGTTTAGGATGCGACGGTGAAGTGCAGTCGCCACCAGCTCGTTATAAGGTTCCTGGTTTAGATGTGCACCTGCCTTGTGGAGGATTCGACGGTCATCCTCGCATGTCCAGTACTTTTGAAGATTGCCGTCCGAGGTGTTATCGGGCTTTGCGGCAGCTGCCTTGCCCTCTGGGGCGAAGGGCGCGATGCTGAGAGAGACGTCGTCAAAAGCATTATTGAAGAAATTGATATCTTCCCACGCGAGACCGGAGTCTTGGGGCCTGATCCAATACTGGTCGGATAAGGAGAGACCAAGATTTCGCTGTACGAGTTCATCGGGAACATCGACTGCGGCTTCTGCAAGCAGGGAGGCTAGCCCAATGCGTGCGAGCGGGATACCGCGGCCGCGCCACCAGATGCGGAAGGAGTCGAGCGATATGGGGCTATTAGGGCCAAATACTCCAATAGGGGCGTGGGCGTAATCGACGTCGGCGCCGATGTGGGTGAAGTCTTTTCGCGATGTGCTGTAGACCAGTTGGGCTACTTCGTGCGTGCGGTTCATGAGGGTAAATGCGACTTCGCTTTTCCCATGCCCACGACGAGGCCGTCCCCCTCTTTTGGTTGCGGAGCGGAGTCGCGCGTCTACGCTGTCTTTGTCGATGAGCCACACGCCAGAAGCCTTGCGGGCGGTCAGCGCGCCGTTCTTAATGAGCTCCTGCACCCTGCGCGGAGTGATGCCGAGCAGCTCGGCGGCTTCTTTGGTAGTAAGCATCGCGAAACCCTTCGCCAGAACGAATAGTTTTATATATAGCAATTGTAATTAAAACTATTCGTTCTGGCGAATGGTTTTAAGATGTGGTCGGTCGAAGGGTCTGTTGCGCCTCGTCCGCAATTCCTTTATTCTTAATTGGCTTCGCGCGAAAGCGCCAAGTGTGCCAGTGTGGCGCAACGGTAGCGCAACTGATTTGTAATCAGTGGGTTGCAGGTTCGATTCCTGTCACTGGCTCCATGAGAGTTTCGGGCTCTGTCTCCAATTGGGACAGGGCCCGTTTCTATTTAGGTGGCGCGCCATCAGGTTAGCGCCCATCCCGTTTTTGGTTTGTCTCGTCCTCCAGTTTGTCTAAATCTGTAACACCAAGACCGATATTTGGCATCTAACTGTTACAGATTGAGATGAAACTTAGGGTGTTTTAGGAATATCTTGATCTGTAACATGTAGAAGCGGAATAGGCCTCTTGCTGTTACAGATCGAGACAAGGGCGGGTGTGGACCTGGATGTTCTGCTCGAGCGTGGATTTCTGGACACGCGAGCGAAGAAAATCTTCCGACCGGAGAACGAGCGTGGATAATTAACTTGGATAGGGAGCTAAGGTAAACACCGATTGTCTATCGAAGGCTTTAGAAACAACGACCCCGATTTCATTGTGGAATCGGGGTCGTTTGTGCCTGAGGAATCCGAATGGATTAATCGAGCTCCTAAGGGACTTCTTGGGTTCTTGCTAATGGTCTGCCGAGGATGTCCCCAATGCAAGCAGCGGGCATCTACTCAATATAGTTGGGATTCTTCTTGATGATCACGCGTGCAGCGATGAACGAGACGACGATGGCGATGACGGCGACAACGCATGCCAGTACGAAGTTGCCCATGGATCCATCGGGAGCGATAAAGATCAGCGCAGAAAGAAGACCGGGGCATGCTCCCGCAACATACTCCTTCAGGACGAAGATACCTGCAGGGAGTCCCGCGCAGAGGGCGCCGATTGCCGTGCCGACAAGCAGGCGGGGACGCTCGATGAGGCAGCCGTAAAATGCGGGCTCAGTTACGCCACAGAGTGCGGTGACGGCAACCGTGGTGACCATACCTCTCTTCTCCTTGTTGCTTTTCATTGCAGTTGCCAAGGCGAGACTCGTGCCGCCAATGCAGAGGTTTGAGATGAAGCCAAAGATGATGGGCGCCCAGCCGAGCTGCGCCAAGCTCGTAACTTCGATCGCGATGTAGGCCTTATCAAGACCGAGCATGACAAAATAGGGGTTAAGGGCTGCAAGGACTGGAGTAGCGATAAATGCCACGTTATCCATGAGCCACGTGGCGGCATCACTCAGCGCGTAGCCCATCATGCTGCCGGCGGGGCCGAGGATAATCAGCTCAACAGGCACGACGATGAACATGGTGAGCAGCGGCTTCAAGAACAGTTTGGTAATGTCGGGGATGATTTTCTGAAGACCGCGATCAACAAAGTACATGAACACAACGCCCAGTACGATTGGCACCACCGTGCTCGAGTAGTCATTCGTCGGGATGGGGATGCCAAGAAAGTCGAGACCCTCAGCACCGCTAATAGACGAGCTAATCATGATTGCGCCCAGCAGTGCGCCCATGATAGGCTGCATCTTCATGACGGCGGCGAGCTGATAGCCGAGGTAAACGGGCAGGAAGCTAAATGAGGCGCTGAAGATCGCCAGCAGAACCTGGGCGGTTCCGCTATCGGTGTTCAATCCACAATAATTGACCAGGAGATTCTTGATCGAAAGAATGAGTCCGCCAACGATGAGCGCCGGGACGATGGGCATGAATACCTGTGCAGAGACGTTCCCGAATTTCTCAATCAAGCCCATGGCGGTGTTACCGCTTTTAATGCCTTCTGCAAGGTCTTTGGCGGTTTGGGCATCGTCGGCAACCGTGCCACCGCCGACTTCGATTCCCGCGAAGTCGAGGAAGTCGTTGTAAGCCTCGGTGACGTTGGGGCCGATGATCACCTGAAGCTGGCCACCGCTGACTACTGCCCCGAGCGCCTGGTCGGCCGATTTGGCGAGCTGGAGATCGATGATCGAGGTGTCTCGTGCGTCGATGCGAAGGCGCGTCGCACAATGAGTTACCGGTGTAATGTTCTCTTTGCCGCCAACAGCCTTTAGGACTGTTTCGGACATTGCCTGATACTTCATCTCTTTCTCCTAACCTTCCTGCTCCTGATACTTCGAGATAAGGTCTCGGTACCAATACCAGCTCTTTTTGGGGGTGCGCTCCAGATTGTTCTCGAAGTCGATATGGACAAGTCCGTATCGTTTTTCGTAGCCGTTGATCCAGCTATACAGATCCATCGTCGACCAGAGGTAGTAGCCCTCAACGCGCGCGCCGTCGCGCTTAGCCCTCATCATGTGCTCGATGAACTGGCCCAGAAGCTCGATGCGGTCATCATCGTGGATCATTCCGTCTGCGTCTGGTTGCTCATAGGCGCCATGTCCGTTTTCCGTAATAAAGATGCGGGGCGCGTCATAGCGCTCGTGGACATCCATGATGGTTGAATACATGCAACTTGGGAGTATTTCGCGGCCCCATTTATTGCGGGGAACATTGCTGTCGCGGGCGCTTTCAAACAAGGGCGCAATGCATTTTCCTTCGACCTTTTTGCTCGAACCGCCCTTATTGTTCGCCGAAACGGCAAGCTCTCCACCGTGCCAGTCGGTTACATACTCTCGGCAATACACGTTGAGTCCAATAAAATCGACTTTACCGTCTCTGAATTCTTCTACGTCATTTGGGGATCGATAGAGCGAGACGCCAAGTTTTTCAAGGATTTCGTCCATTTCTGGCGGCAGTTGACCCTGAAGTGCTGGTGCCAGAATCATGCGATTGGCGAAAAAGTCTGCGTATCGAAATACGTCATCGGGGTGCTCGGTTGCCGGGTCGAGTTCGACAACGCCGCCATCGTGGACGGCGCCGATGATGCCGTCGTAGCCCATTTGACGATATGCTCGGACTGCGAGTGCGCTTGCGCGCATCAGGTTGTACTGAAACTGCATGTACGACTGAACGTCGAGCGATCGATTGGGGGGATAGTTGCCCAACATGTTTACGCAGTAGCTGTAGAAATGCGGCTCGTTAACGGTAGCCCAGATTTTGACGCGGTCTCCAAAGCGCTCAAAGCAAATCTTGGCGTATTTGCAGAACCACTCTGCCATATCGTTGTTCAGCCATCCGCCTTTGCAAGCAAGCGTGAATGGCAGATCGTAATGGAACAGCGTAACGTTGGGCTCTATGCCATTTTCGAGGCAGCAATCAATGACCCGATTATAAAAATCGATACCCTTTTCATTCACTTCGCCGATACCCGTGGGGATGATTCGACTCCATGAAAGAGAGAAGCGATAGGTGTTTTGTCCGCCTTCTTTCATCATGCGGATATCTTCTTCATAGCGATGGTAGAAGTCGCAAGATACATCACCGTCAACATGGTTGATGTTCTTATTGCTTGTGTGGTTAAAGAAATCCCACTCGCCAAGGCCTTTGCCGTCTTCGTTCCAGGCACCCTCGCACTGATAAGACGCCGTGGCGGAACCCCAGAGAAACGGGATGTTGTTCACGTTGCCCATGAATCCCCTTTCCATCATTCAACACGGTGGATACGTGTGGCGGAATTACGATTAAGATGACGTCAACTGATTTGAATCATAGGAGAACGACCAAAGCTGTTTGATTCAATAAATGAACTATGATTTCGAGGAGAGCGGAAAGAGGGATCACGTGAATATCAATGACTTCGATGTGCTCAATCGCATTAGCTCCATCATCAACAGCGAGTTTGGGTCAAACGATGCCGCCATCGCTCGATATCTCATCGCTCACATTAGGCGTTCGAGCGAAATCAATGTTGCCGCAATAACCCGCGATGCATTCGTGACCCGTTCCGCTGTTCGTCGTTTCTGCAATCGATTGGGCTACCAGTCTCTTAGCGATTTGAAAGAATCATTTACTCAGTCAGTCTTTCCAAGCGACTTAAGCCATCGAGAGGAGGAATTTGGCTACGAGGAATACAGGGCAGAGCTCGACGTTCGCATGATCGAGATGTTCGCTGAGGTTGAAAGCGGCGTGTCCGATATCGCTATTAAGCATCTTGTCGACGAAATTGATGGCCATAAAAACGTTGAAATCTGGTGCACCAATAATGTGAGCGCCAATCTCGTACGATTTCAGCAGGAAATGTTTTATGCGGGCAAGATAGTTCGCATAGTTGCTGGGGCTAACGTCGCGGAATTGAAAAACATGGGAGACGCTTCGCAGTCATTGATAATTCTCGTATCGGTCTCCGGGCTATTTGCGTCACAGGCGCGTGAGTATCTTGATTGCCGTTCGGGCAGGAAGATTCTAATTACTGCGTTTAGCAACGATGACAAATCGAGGTCTTTTGACCGTGTATATCGTCTTGGTAATGCGGGAAACGGAATTGACCGACTCGGCGTTTATTCGAAATACGCCATGACTTATTTTTTCGACTTGCTATCGTCGTGTTACTTGAGTCGCTACCCCTGCACCAAGGGGGAGCCGCTCTATGGGTCTACTTTGGCCTGGCCCGAGTAGTTGCGGCTTTACAGTTCTCTCGCCTGGAGAATGAACGTGGATAATCTGCCACTTTGGCCTTAGAGCCGCGCTAAAAGTGGGAGATAATCCACGCTCGATCGTGGCGTGGAAGCCCGATCTCGACCTATATATAGGTGCAAATAAGTCGGTATCGAAGTTCGATACTGAAGGTGTACTCCACTACACCAAAGTGTTACCTCGGGAAACGTCACCTCAGTATCCAAAACCACCGTCCTTCATATCCAAACTCAACAAAACCGCAGGTCACAGCTATATAGATACGCCCGGCACCGTGTATCTAGAGGTTTTCGTTGACAGCCCCCAAGGTTGCATCGTATTATCTTTTTCGTTCGCGGGGGCGGCGGTCCAAAAGACCAAAGGACCTGCGGATACTTGAACGATTGGGAGTTTGCCCGAGTGGTTAATGGGGACGGGCTGTAAACCCGTTGGCTCTGCCTACATAGGTTCGAATCCTATAGCTCCCACCCGTCAAGTGCCTGTATAGCTCAGTCGGTAGAGCACTTCGTTGGTAACGAAGAGGTCACCAGTTCAAGTCTGGTTGCAGGCTCCATCCGGCGGTGTAGCTCAGTTGGTTAGAGCACACGGTTCATACCCGTGGCGTCACTGGTTCGAATCCAGTCACCGCTACCATAGGTAACACGGTGGCTTCTCAATAGTATGTTGAGAGGCCACTATGGTATAAAGGCAAAGTCCCGTCCGGGGACGACCTGTTTAGAGGAGGGCTTTATGGCCAAAGAGAAGTTTGAGCGCACTAAGCCGCATGTTAACATCGGCACCATTGGTCACGTCGACCACGGCAAGACCACGCTGACCGCTGCCATCACCAAGGTTCTCTCCGAGACCGAGGGCTGCAAGGCTGACTTCACTGCGTTCGAGAACATCGACAAGGCTCCGGAGGAGCGCGAGCGCGGCATCACGATCTCCGTCTCCCACGTTGAGTACGAGACCGCTGCCCGTCACTACGCTCACGTTGACTGCCCGGGCCACGCTGACTACGTCAAGAACATGATCTCCGGTGCTGCTCAGATGGACGGCGCTATCCTGGTCATCGCCGCTACCGACGGCCCCATGGCTCAGACCCGCGAGCACATCCTGCTCGCCCGTCAGGTCGGCGTTCCCTACATCGTCGTCTTCCTGAACAAGTGCGACATGGTCGACGATGACGAGCTCATCGACCTCGTCGAGATGGAGACCCGTGAGCTCCTCTCCGAGTACGATTTCCCCGGCGACGACATCCCCGTCATCCGTGGCTCCGCTCTGGGCGCTCTCGAGGGCGACGCCAAGTGGATGGACGCCATTCGCGAGCTCATGAAGGCCGTCGACGAGTACATCCCGACGCCTGCTCGTAACAACGACCTCCCGTTCCTGATGGCCGTTGAGGACGTTATGACCATCTCCGGCCGTGGTACCGTTGCTACTGGCCGTGTCGAGCGCGGTGAGCTCAAGCTCAACGAGCCCGTCGAGATCGTCGGCATCAAGGATACCCAGAACACCGTCGTTACCGGTATCGAGATGTTCCGTAAGTCCATGGACTTCTGCGAGGCTGGCGACAACGTCGGTCTGCTGCTCCGCGGCATCAAGCGTGAGGACATCGAGCGCGGCCAGGTTCTCTGCAAGCCCGGTTCGGTTACCCCGCACACCAAGTTCACCGGCGAGATCTACGTTCTGACCAAGGAGGAGGGCGGCCGTCACACCCCGTTCTTCGATGGTTATCGTCCTCAGTTCTACTTCCGTACCACCGACGTTACCGGTACGGTCAAGCTCCCCGAGGGCACCGAGATGGCTATGCCTGGTGACCACATCACCATCGAGGGCGACCTCATCCACCCGATCGCCATGGAGGAGGGCCTGCGCTTCGCTATCCGCGAGGGTGGCCACACCGTCGGTTCGGGCATCGTCTCCACGATCATTGAGTAAATTAGCTCTTTGATATAGCTGACTTAGAGAACCCGGCACTTATAGGGGTGCCGGGTTCTTTTCTGCAATGGATATTGAGCCGTTGCTGGTGTCGAGAGGATCGATAATGGTCCTGGATGCACCGTCGATTAGATCTCGATGGCTTCATTGATGTGTTCCAAATATGAATGGATCCACCGAGAACCAATTGACTCGAGGTTTTCATTGACAGCACTTACGTGGAGCTGATAAAGTAACAACTCGTGCCCGTACGGGGCGGAAATGAAAGGTTCAGGATACATGCGTACTCTAGTTACTCTTGCGTGCACTGAGTGCAAGCGCCGCAACTATACGACCACCAAGAACAAGTCGACCATGCCTGATCGTATGGAGATCAAGAAGTATTGCCCCTGGTGCCGTCACCACACGCTGCACAAAGAGACTCGCTAGTCTCTAGTCACATACGCCAGTAGTTCAATTGGTAGAGCATCGGTCTCCAAAACCGAGTGTTGAGGGTTCGAGTCCTTCCTGGCGTGCCAGTCATTATTCCGTAAGCTCCCACTTGGGGGCTTACGGTTTACTCATGTATAAGCGCATTGCGCGGAGGTAACCCAAATGGCCAACAAGAAGAACAAGAAGAAGGCTCAGCAGCCGGCACCTGCCAACAAAGCTGCCGCCAACTCCAAGGTTGAGGCCAAGAAGGCCGTTGCCAAGAAGAACGAGAAGGCTGCGAAGTCCAAGAAGAACGAGAAGCCTGGTTTCTTCGCCCGCACCAAGAAGTATTTCGCTTCGGTCAAGTCCGAGATGAAGCGTGTCACGTGGCCCGATAAGAAGGAGCTCGTGAACTACTCGGTTGTCGTTTGCGCTTCTCTGATCGTCGTCGGCGTCGTCATCGCTCTGCTCGATGCTGGCTTTGGCGAGGCTCTTGCTCTGTTCTCTGGATTGAGGGGCTAAACCATGTCTAAGCGTTGGTACGTCGTTCACACTTACTCTGGATACGAGAACCGCGTTAAGTCCGATCTCGAGCATCGCATCGAGACTATGGGCATGCAGGACCGTATCTTTGATATCGAGATTCCTATGGAGCGCGTCACCGAGATTAAAGAGGGTGGCAAGCGCGAGACCAAGGATTCCAAGATCTTCCCGGGTTATGTCCTGGTCCGCATGGAGATGGATGACGATGCTTGGACGTGTGTTCGTAACACGCCTGGCGTCACCGGTTTCCTAGGCGGCAACGGCAAGCCCGCTCCGCTTTCCCGCGACGAGTACAACAAGATGACTCGTCGTCCCGGTAAGGGCGATTCGCCCAAGCGCACCTCGGTTGATATTGAGGTCGGTACGTCCGTCCGCGTCACCGATGGCCCGCTTACCGACTTTGATGGCAAGGTCTCCGAGGTTAACACCGAGGCTGGCAAGCTCAAGGTCACGCTGATGATCTTTGGCCGCGAGACGCCGGTCGAGCTCGACTTTAACCAGGTCGCTGTCATCGCTTAAGTTTTCGTCCGTTCGCGCGAGCGTGCTTCTTCTGTGACTGCTCATCTCAGGAGTGCTTCTAACACGTGCGTGCTTACGATATAGCAAGTACTTCACACTCGTGATTCGAAAGGAATGACCATGGCTGAGAAGAAGGTTGCCAACGTCATTAAGCTCCAGATTCCTGCTGGTGCCGCTAACCCCGCTCCTCCCGTCGGCCCCGCCCTGGGCGCTGCTGGCGTGAACATCATGCAGTTCTGCCAGGCCTTTAACGCCGAGACGCAGGATAAGAAGGGCGACATCATCCCCGTTGAGATCTCTGTCTACGAGGACAAGTCCTTCTCCTTCATCACCAAGACCCCGCCGGCGGCTCACCTCATCAAGAAGGAGCTGAACCTCAAGTCTGGTTCCGCTAAGCCGCAGGCCGACAAGGTTGGTCAGCTCTCCCAGGAGCAGCTCACCAAGATCGCCGAGATCAAGATGCCGGACCTCAATGCCAACGACATTGACGCCGCCAAGAAGATCATCGCCGGTACCGCCCGCTCCATGGGCGTCACCATCGCTGAGTAGCGATTTCTTTAGGTAATGACGGGTGCCCCGACCGGGGCGCCCGTTATATGTGTGCAATAGGGCACACGATACGATGTGGGAGGGCTCACGCCCGTTTAACCACAGGAGGTAATGCACATGGCTAAGCATGGTAAGAGCTATAACGCCGCTGCCGAGAAGATCGACCGCGCCACGCTCTACACCCCCCTTCAGGCTGCCAAGCTCATCAAGGAGCTCGACACCGCCAAGTTCGACGAGACCGTCGAGGCCCACTTCCGTCTGGGCATCGATACTCGTAAGGCTGACCAGAACATCCGTGGTTCCATCTCCCTGCCCCACGGCACCGGCAAGACCGTTCGTGTTGCCGTCTTCGCCGAGGGCGAGAAGGCCCGCGAGGCTGAGGCTGCCGGCGCCGACATCATTGGTTCCGACGAGCTCGTCGCCCAGATTCAGAAGGGCGAGATCAACTTCGACGCCGCTATCGCTACGCCGAACATGATGGCCAAGGTTGGCCGCATCGGTAAGATCCTTGGTCCCCGTGGCCTCATGCCGAACCCCAAGCTCGGCACCGTGACCATGGACGTTGCCAAGATGGTCTCCGAGCTCAAGGCTGGCCGCGTTGAGTACCGCGCCGACCGCTACGGCATCTGCCACGTGCCCCTGGGCAAGAAGTCCTTCTCTGAGCAGCAGCTCGTTGAGAACTACGCTGCCCTGTACACCGAGATCCTGCGCGTCAAGCCCTCTTCTGCTAAGGGCAAGTACGTCAAGTCCATCTCCGTGTCTTCCACCATGGGCCCTGGCGTCAAGGTCGATCCCGCTGTCCAGCGTGACTTCCTGGCTGAGTAACTGCTAGTTACTGCCTGATCAAAGCAAGCATTGCTAAAGAAACCCGGTTCTGCCCCGTGCAGGACCGGGTTTCTTGCTATCTCGGGCCAAAAACACCTCAAAGGGGTCAGCGTCCCCTTTGAGGCGGTTACCAGGGTGTTCTGGCTGTTGAGGACTCGATAGCATCGTGGCGTTTGAGCTCGCGGCGCATGGTTTGCGAGTTGAGCCAGGCTGCCTGCCAGCCACGGATGGGGTAGCGCGTCTGGTCGAGCTCAAACTGCGTATAGCCGCAGGCGTTGATGATCGTCGTTCCACACACATGCTGCCGCTCGCGCTGAAAATCGTAACCGTAGCTTTGGTGTACATGCCCATGCACCATGTAGTCGGCTCCCCAGGACTCAAGCGCCGTGTTAAAGCACTCAAACCCTCGATGCGGTAGATCGTCCAGATCACCCATACCTGCGGCGGGCGCATGGGTAAGCAGAATGTCGCACCCGCCGACCATCCTAACCTTACGCGACAGCTTACGCATACGCTTGGACATCTCGCGTTCGGTGTACATGTTGGCGCCGTCGCGATAACGCATGGACCCGCCAAGGCCCGCAATGCGAATCCCTCGGTACGTGTACACGCTGTCTTCTACGCAGATACATCCGCCCGGTGCATGACGCGCGTAGCGGTCATCGTGGTTGCCACGCACGTAGAGGAGCGGCTTGTTGATGACGGTGACCAAAAACTCAAGATAGTCCGGGTCCAGATCGCCGGCGGACAAAATCAGGTCGACTCCCTCAAAGCGTTCCTTGCGAAAGCACTCCCAAAGGCATCGTTCTTCGGTATCGGCTATGGCAAGGATTTTCATAGGGCAGGGACTTTCGGCTTATCGTCGAGCTGCGGAATGGTGCCTACCACGTTGTCCGCCAGCCAATTCATCTCGACAATCTGCGTGCTCGGCAGCGGAGGGAAGCCTTCGATCTGTACCACGCCGTTCTGGCTGTGGAGCTCGCCGCCAAAGGGGTTGATGGATCCCTCAACAATGCCATTGCGGAGGAGCTGAACAAGCTTGCGCGTCTGATAAGGCAGGCCCGGAGCGTAGCGAATGTCGATAACGCCTGAGCTCATGCCGTACCAGTAGTTGACGGCGCGCACTTGGCTGTCGTCGCTGGTCTCATCCCAGGTGCCATGCAGCAGGCTTCGTACGATAAGTTCGTAGTAGCGCCCCCAGTTCCAGACGGGCATGGCGATGCCGGTAACCTTGCCATCGACCAAGCGGTGAAGCCCGTAGGCAGTGGGATCTTCCAGCGACTTTGACATGTCAGTGCCGGTCATGACGCTTACGCCTTCGCGGCACATGGCTTCGGCAAGACCGCCGGCGGGCACATCGCCCCAGGTGAGGATGACCTGCGCGCGGGGGTCGAGCAGCGAGGCGCCAATCGCAAAGGCATTGATCTCGCTGAGTGCGCCCGAGGCGAAGACCGACGCGTGGTAACCGATGCGGTGGTTGTCCGCCATGCTGGCGGCAAGGGCGCCCAGGAGAAACTTGGCCTCGTACATCTTGCCAAAGTACGAACGGACGCTTTGATGGGGAAGGCCGATAGAGCAGTTGAGGAACCGAACCAGGGGATACTCAACGGCAGCCCTGAGCGTGTATTCCATCAGGCGGTGCGAGGTCGAGAAGATGACGTTTGCTCCATGTTTGACGGCCGTTTCCACGGCGGCGTAGAACACATCCGGATCGTGACAGTCCTCGAACGCCTCGGTGCGCACGATACCGCCAAAATGCTCATCGAGATACTGACGCCCTTGGTCGTGCAGGCTGTCCCAGCTCGACGTCGCACAGGGGAACTCATGGATAAAGGCGATACGCAGGGGGTTGGCCGCCGAATAGACAGTCTTGCCCATAAAGAAGTTGAGCACGCCGGAGGTGGACTTGGCGGGCGACTCCTCCTCATCGACGCTCGGCGCTTCGACAAGATCGACCTTGTCCTCGTCATTTTTGCCGGCAATGACCAGCTCGCGCCAAATTTTGCACAGGCGGTTTACGACGATATCCGTCGGCGTATCCAGCAGGCGGTCCTGGTTGTACACATTGAGGTACACGAGCATGGCGTCGGCAGGCGTAATGTCCAGGTGGTCGCCGCCTGCGCGAAGGTAGGCGCGCTTAAAGAGCAGGAAGGTGTGGCGCAGGTAGTCGACCTTTTTCTGCGGCCATTTTTCGATAAGGTTCTGACCGAGCATCTTCGCGAGCGTTTCGTAGCTTCCCTCACGCGAGAACTCGATCTCGTATAGGGGGCAGACGCGCCAAAACGCGCAGAACTCGCCGTACAGGCGGCTTTCGACGGAATCCCATGTGCCGGGGTAGAGACGGGTGACCTTGGCCGAAACCGTCGGGGTGTCTAGGAATTTGAGGACACTGACGCGTTTGTTGCCTTCTTGGACATAGAACCGATGCATGAACTCGGTGACGATGACGGGGTCGCGATAGCCCTCGGTCACCTGGATGTCGTAGAGGTTGGACCACTTGCGGGCGAACTCGGTGCTAAACGGAAGCAGGGGCATAAAGTTACACGAAAAGGCGGACTGACGGCCCTTGGTGACCGTGCCGACGACCATTTCGAGCGGAATATCCCGCAGGCCGACATTCTCTCGCTGACCTAAGGGGAGCTGAGCAACCAAGCTATCGAGGTCCGTAAGGTATGGATGCTCGCTTTGGCTGATAGCGCGACGGCGTCCCTGCTCGCCGCGCTTGCGTGCTTGACGATAAGCCTCTTCCATGGTGTCTACTCCCTTAGTCGTTTAAACAACGATATAAACCATGGTACCACGAATGAAAACCACTACAAAGATGCCTGTCCCCTTTGCGGTGGTTTAGGCGATGATAGGGGCGATGGCGCGGATGCAGGCGTCGGCTGCCGTGAAAGTAGTGCTGTCGTCGCTGACGATAAAAATGATCTTTCCCTTGATGCCAAAGTCGCCGATTTCGCTAAAGAGCACGTAGGGCTCCTTGTCAAAGCCCGAGATGGGAAGCACGGCGGCCTTGGTGGCGTCGGTGAGCTCATCTGCCAGCGCGTCCAGTGAAGCCCACTTGGACGTGTCCTTGACCGCAACGGGCACGGCCACGCGCCCAAAGGGCATCAAATGCACGAGTGTGTTCTTGGAAATGTTGGAGTTGGGGACGATGATGGTCTGTCCACAGGCATCCTCAATCGTTGTATGGCGCCAAGTGATGTCTTGGACCACGCCGGATACGCCGCCGACCTCGATATTGTCGCCGGGTTTGATGATGCCCATAAACGTCACCTGCATGCCGCCGATAAGGTTTGACAGCGTGTCCTGAAAGCCGAGCGAGATGGCGATGCCGCCGACGCCAAGAGCGGCGACGAGCGCGTTTGCGTTAATGCCAAAGCAGTTGTCGAGGATAAAGCTGCCGCCAATCATCCAGATGACGGCGCGCGCGATGTTGATGAAGATACTCGATGCCGGAAGCGGGTTATCGTCTCGGTTAAGCAGATGGTTCAGGGTCTTGGATACGACCTTGGCGGCGACGGCGGTGCCTATCGCCAAGATGACGGCCCAGATGATGTTGTGGACCCACCGTTGCTCAAAGAAATGAAGAATCGGCTCAAACAATTCCATGTAGGGAAAACCTCCTAATGATCGTCCAACCATGATACCCACCAAGAAGCCCGTCCGATCAAATTCGGACGGGCTTCTGTGCTCGATATAAAGTTTACGCGGTAGGGCTGCAAGGCCCGGCGGTGTAGCTTAGCGTCGACGCTTCCAGATAATGCCGAGCATGATGACGATGATGCCGCCGATAAGGCACGCGCCAACTACTGCCAGCGTGCGGTCTCCCGTTGCGGCGAGCTTACCGGTCGTCTTCTTGGTGATGACCTTCGTGGTCGCCGTGTCCGTCTTAGGCGAGGGCTTAGGCGTCGGGGCCGGTGTGGGCGTGTGGTCCACGGCAGCGGAGCCAAAGTTGATGGTGCCGGCGAGCCCGGCCATCTTGCTCTCCCAGCCGGTCTGCCCAATCAGCGCCCTCAGCGCCGCCTCGCACGTGCCCCACTCGGTGTACTTGGTGGCGTTTGCGAAGGTGGGGAAGTCGGTCGTGTTGGTGATGATGTAGTTGTTGGTTGCGACGGTATAGGTCTTGGCGGGGTCGAGCGTGCTGCCGTCCTTGGTGAGTGTGGCACTCACAATGCGCTTGCCTTCGGGCTGCGTCCAATCAATCGTCACATTGATGCCGCCAAAGGAGAGAACGCTGCCAGAGTCATCGCGCCACTTGTACTTGTCTTGCGCCTCCTGCTCGGTATGGCCGGCTGCCACGTAGGCTTGCTGAAGCTCGTAGCTGTGATTGCACTCGTCGCTGATCTGCAGCGAGTGCTCGAGCGCTGCCAAGAAGTCCGCGCCGGTCATGGTCCAGGTCTCCACGGTGTTGCCGTAGGGCGAGATGGCGATGACGTTGCCGGCGGTCACGTTGCCCGCCGCGATGCCGCCGCGGATGCCGCCAGCGTTTTCGATAGCGAAGTCCGCGCCCGTCAGGGCAAGATAGGAGCCGCAAATCACGTGGCCGATGGTCTGGACCTTGGTGGTGTCGCCCTCCTTGCTGGGGCGGAAATCAGTGGTGCGCACCATTTCCCAACCATGCGTGCCTGCGGCGTCCTCGCCGTAGAAATAGTTGGTGGTGGATGTGCCGAGCACCTTGTTCGATTCGTTTTCAAAGTCCTCGTCGAGCGGCTTGATCTTGTTGCGGACGGCTTCAAGGCGGCTTTGGTAGACGGAGCCCTTGTCGGGGTCTGCCAAAAGGTCGTTGACGTTCTTGGCGGTGTAGAGCTTCTCGTCGCTGCCGTCTGCAGGGACCGTGACCGTGTCATCGTCGGTCGACTTGGTGCCATTGGTGTCGTACTTGTACGGAATGGAAAGCAGCCCCACCTCGGCAAAGGCGCTGCCTGCCTCGACAACGTGGATCGTCTTGCCGTCGGCTCCCGTCACCTTCTCGTTAAGGTTGATGTGCTCGTGGCCTGCGATAAGGGCATCGACGCCACGGAGTCGCGTGGCAAAGGTCTTGGCGTCGAGCGTGTGCGCGATACACACAACAACATCGCAGCCCTCCTTGCGCAGCTGCTCTGCCTCGGTATTGATGGCGTTCGTGGCACTCGAGAACGACGTGCCTGCGACCAGGTCCGCGCGCAGCGAGGATCCCAGCGACTCATCCATGGCACCCACGACGCCGACCTTGATTTTGTAGTCGAATGTGGAGTGATCCTCGCTATCCTCCCAGGTGCGATCGAGCGTCTTCGTGATGCTCGAGCTCCATACGCCGCTCGTAGACTTCGCGTTCGCGCAGAGCATGGCGAAGGGCGTGCCGGTGGTGCTGTAGCCGGTCATGGTGCGGAGTTTGTCCGCGCCGTAGCTCCAGTCGTGGTTGCCTGGCGTGGTCGCGTCGTAGCCGTCGGCGTAGAAGGTGTCCATGAGCTCGGCGATGCTCTTGCCCTCGCTCATGGTGGCAAAGGACTGCCCGTGGAAGGTGTCGCCCGCATCGAGCAAAAGATCGGGGGCGCTGCTTTGGGCGCTATAGAGAACCGCCAGTCCGTCGAAGCCCACCGTGCCGGTGCCCTTGCTTTCGTTGTAGCTGTACTTGTAGCTGCCGTGGATGTCGTTGGTGTGCATGACGGCCACGGAGCCGTCAATAGCGGCGGGCAGGTTCCCTGCGAAAGCGAGGCTTGGGATGCCTGCGAGCGCGCCGGCAAACAACGCGGCGGTCAACGCAAGGCGGGGGAGTCTTTTCATGGCAGCTTCCTTAGTCCTTAGCCAGAATGTCTGGTTGGATATCGGATTATCGACATAATATGCGAAAACCGCCGCAAGGGCGTCTGTTCCTTAGCGGCGGTTTTGACGTTTGTGCAGATAAAACCTACCAAAATAAACCTGTCCCTTTTTGGCAGGTTTTAGCTCAGCAGCATGCGGTCGTTGGCGAGCTCGCCGCCCGAGACCTCCTCGAACTTCTGCAGCAGGTCGGCTACGGTGAGCGACTTCTTCTCATCGCCTGCCACGTCGTAGATCACGTGGCCTTCGTGCATCATGATCAGACGGTTGCCCAGACGGATGGCGTCATTCATGTTGTGCGTGACCATGAGCGTGGTCAGGTGGTTCTCGTCGACGATCTCCTCGGTCAGGTTAAGCACCTTAGAGGCCGTCTTGGGGTCGAGGGCCGCGGTGTGCTCGTCGAGCAGCAGCAGGCGCGGCCTGGTGAGCGTGGCCATCAGCAGGGTGAGTGCCTGGCGCTGGCCACCCGAGAGCAGACCGACCTTGGCGTTGAGACGCGTGTCCAGACCAAGGTCCAGGCGCTTGAGCAACTCAACGTACTCATCTTTCTCGGCCTTGGTGACGCCCCACGAAAGGCCGCGACGCTGGCCGCGACGCTTGGCGAGGGCCAAGTTCTCGGCAATCTGCATGTCGGCAGCGGTACCGCGCATGGGGTCCTGAAACACGCGGCCCAGGTACTTGGCGCGCTGCGACTCGCTCAGGCGCGAGATGTCGGTGCCGTCGAGCTCAATAACGCCCGAATCGAGCGGGTACACGCCGGCGATCATGTTGAGCAGCGTGGACTTGCCGGCGCCGTTGCCGCCGATCACGGTTACAAAGTCGCCGTCATTCAGGGTGAGGTCGACGCCGGTGAGCGCGCGCTTCTCGGTGACGGTGCCCTTGTTAAAGGTCTTCTTGACATGCGAGAGCTTAAGCATCTGCCTCATCCCCCTTCGTGTAGGAGCTGCGGAGCTTATAGCGCTCCCAAACCACGGGCACGCACAGGGCCACAGCGACAATCACGGCGGAGAGCAGCTTCATGTCGTTGGCGTCCATGCCCAACTGCAGAACGATGGCGCGGATAAGGAAGTACACCACGGAGCCAAAGACGGCGGAGGCAAGACGGACGCTAAACTGCGTGAGGCCGCCGGGCAGCAGACGGCCGAGCACCTCGCCGATAACAATGGCGGCAAGACCGATAACGATGGCACCGGTGCCCATACCAATGTCGGCATACTTTTGGCTCTGGCAGATGAGCGCGCCCGAAAGGCCGATGAGGGCGTTGGAGAGCACGAGGGCGATCATCTTGGTGGAGTTGGTGTTGACGCCCAGGGCGCGGATCATGTACTCGTTGTTGCCGGTGGCTCGCAGCGCCGAGCCGATCTCGGTGCCAAAGAACCAATACAGGATGGCAACGATAGCCACGGCGAGCAGGATGCCCAAGATGATGGCAACGGTGGACTGCGGCAGACCGGTCATATTGCTGACGGCCGAGAACACGGTGCCCTTGGCAAGAATTGGCGTATTGGACTTGCCCATGATGCGCAGGTTGATGGACCACAGGCTGATCTGGGTGAGGATTCCGGCGAGGATCGCGGGAATCTCGAAGACGGTGGTCAAAATGCCCGTGACGGCACCCGCGATGGCGCCGGCGCACATACCGGCCAGCACGGCGAGCAGCGGGTCGACGTTGTTATTGACGATGAGCACAGCGCAGACGCAGCCGCCGAGGGCAAAGCTGCCGTCGCAGGTCATATCGGGGATGTCGAGCAGGCGGAACGTGATAAACACGCCAAGCACCATAATGCCCCAGAGGACGCCCTGCGAAACGGCGCCCTGCAATGCAATGAGCATGCTTCATACCTCCTAGGATAGGGTGGACACGTGATTCACCATAATAGCGGTAACAATGCATAGAAGAGCTGCGGACAGACGTTTTGTCTCATCCGTAACAAGCAGGGCGAACGCCGGTCTTTGGCGTTCGCCCCTGTGGCTCACATATTGAATAACACGGCAACGGCACGAGTGCGTGCCCTAGACGCGCTACCGCGCATGGCGTTACTCGTCCAGAGCGGAAAGATCGATGCCCAGAGCCTCGGCCATCTCGTCGTTCTTGACGACAACCAGGTCCTTGCTCGAGAGATGCTTGATCGGCATATCCTCGGGCTTGGCCTCGCCCTTCAAAATCTTGACGGCCATCTCGCCCGCGGCGTAGCCCAGATCCTCGTAGTTGATGGAGAGGGTGAACAGGCCGCCAGCCATGCACATACCCTCCTCGCCGGTCACGTAGGGAAGCTTGTTCTCCTTGCAGATCTGGCCCACCTGCGAGGCGCCCGCGGCGATGGTGTTATCGGTGGGGGAGTACAGCGCGTCGACCTTGCCCACGGCAGATTCGACGACGGACTGGATCTCGTTGGAGCTCGAGACGGTGTAATCGGTGTAGTCCAGGCCCAGCTTGTCGAGTTCCTTCTTGGCGGCCTTGATCTGGACGTCGGAGTTGGACTCGGCGGTGCAGTAGAGCAAGCCGACCTTCTTAACGTCGGGCAGGACCTTCTGCATCATCTCGAGCTGCTCGGCGACCGGGGTGAGGTCGGAGGCGCCGGTGACGTTGGTGCCGGGCTTATCGTTGTCCTGGACCAGGCCCGAGGCGGCGTAGTCGGTGATGGCGCAGCCCACGATGGGGATATCGGCGGTGGCGCCAGCGGCGGCCTGCGCGGCGGGCGTAGCGATGGCATAGATCAGATCGACGCCATCGCCCACGAACTTGTCGGCGATGGACTTACACGTGGACTGGTCGTTCTGGGCGTTCTTTTGATCAATCTTGACCTTGAGACCGCTCTTCTTGATAGCCTTGACAAAGCCGTCGTTGGCGGCGTCGAGTGCGGAGTGCTCGGTGAGCTGCAGAATGCCGACGGTGTAGTCGGAACCGGCGGCAGCAGAGCCGGAACCAGAGTTGCCGCCGCATCCGGCGAGCGGAGCGAGCGCGAGCAGGCCGGCAGAGACCAGAAGGCTCCTGCGGCTGATGGTGATGTCCTTCATATCGTTACCCCCAGTATAGAAATGGCTGGAAACACTGCACTCAAACAAAGTGCAAGTGGAACTATAGTAGCGCGGATGTCCATTTTTACAATAACCTGGCGGGTTTTTTAATACAGAACCGGATGGGCGGTACGGGTAGTCGAATGGACGGCGGAGGTTCTTATGCGGCGGAGGCGTCCTCCTCGTCTAGCGCAGCAAAGAGTTTCTTGCCGTCGAGCAAGCGCGTGCTGACGTTTTTCATGCGGCTGACCTCAACGGTGCGCAGGGTGTCGTCGGCGCCTCGGGTGTCGTAGACCGTTCCCAGCAGATACGAGACGCCATCGCGTTGCCTGATGGCAAAGGGCCGGACCGTCATCCGCACCACCTCGGTTTCGCCGCGTGCCGTGACGCTCGAAATATCAAAGCTCACCGTGGTTCCGTGGTCGATGGCCTGCTCGATGAGCTCGCAGGTATCGATGCGCTTGACGGGCGTGCGCGTGGCCTTGGTGGATTTGCTGCCGGCACTTGGAGCAGGCTCGGGTGCATCGAGGTAACCGCGAACGTCGGCACTCGCCATGGCGACCAAGTGCTGAGCCATGCTTTTTCGAATGGCGATGGGCGTGGAGCGGTTGCGCATGACCATGCCGTGGAGCCGGATGATTTCCTCGTCGGTGAGCGGACGGGTCAAGAGCCGATACCCCACGCCGCGCTTGTACTCAATTTCGTATCCGGCATGGCGAAGTGCGGAGATGGCGGTGTAGATGCTGCGCCGCGCCGCCGAAATGGGCATGCGGGCGGGGTCGTCGGGATGGGCGAGGCGCCGGATCAACTCATCGGAAAGCATGGCCTTGTCCTCGCCGGTGTTCTCGCTTAATAGTTGCAGGATGCGAACGGCGCGATAGGCTGCCATCGAGGCGGCGCCTCTGGTTGTGGTGTCGTAGGTTTCAACAGCGGTTTCGGTCATGGTGCCCACGTCCTTTCCGTTTTGGGTGGCAACGGTATGGAGCCTAGGACGCGGGGTTTTCCCAGGGGCGCAGGGCGCTCTGGGCGGTCGGTAGTCGTCGGCAAACGGCGGTTCGAGTTTTCAACAGCCCTGCTCAACTGACCAAAAGATTGCCAAAAGCTTGACGGATGCTGTTGAAAAAAGCGTCTCTCGACCGATGCCGAGAGACGCTTGTGCGATGAGAGTTGGCGTGTGGCGACGCGAGCTAGCGTCCGACGATTAGAAGTCGGCGTTGCCCACGGTGCGCGGGTGCGGCAGGACGTCGCGGATGTTGCCCACGCCCGTCAGGTACATGACCAAGCGCTCAAAGCCCAAGCCGTAGCCGGCGTGCTTGCAGGAGCCATAGCGGCGCAGGTCCAGATAGTACTTGTACTGCTCGGGGGCCATGCCCAGATCCTTAATTCGACCTTCGAGCAGGTCCAGGCGCTCTTCGCGCTGGGAGCCACCGATAATCTCGCCGATGCCCGGCACCAGGCAGTCGGCGGCGGCGACGGTCTTGCCGTCGTCGTTCATGCGCATGTAGAAGGCCTTGATCTCTGCCGGGTAGTCGGTTACGAAGGTCGGGCGCTTAAAGTGCTCCTCGGTCAGGAAGCGCTCGTGCTCGGTCTGCAGGTCGATGCCCCAGCTGACGGGGTAATCAAACTGGTGGCCAGCAGCGACTGCCTGCTCCAGGATCTCGACGGCTTCGGTGTAGGTAACGCGGGCAAAGTCAGAGTTTGCCACGTGGTCCAGGCGCTCGATCAGTCCCTTGTCCACAAACTTGTTGAGCATGTTGAGCTCGTCGGGGCAGGTGGCCATAACGTCCTTAAGGACGTACTTGAGCATGGCCTCGGCGTTATCCATGTAGTCGTTCAGATCGGCAAAGGCCATCTCGGGCTCGATCATCCAAAACTCGGCGGCGTGGCGCGTGGTGTTGGAGTTCTCGGCGCGGAAGGTGGGGCCAAAGGTGTACACGTCGCCAAAGGCCATGGCAAAGTTCTCGGCATTGAGCTGGCCGGACACGGTGAGGCTCGCATGCTTGCCAAAGAAGTCCTGGCTCCAGTCGACCTCGCCGGACTCGGTGAGGGGCGGATTTTTGGGGTCGAGCGTGGTCACGCGGAACATCTCGCCGGCACCCTCGCAGTCACTCGTGGTGATGATGGGGGTGTTGACGTAGACAAAGCCCTGCTCCTGGAAGAAGCGGTGGATGGCGGCAGCCGCGACAGAGCGGATGCGGAACACGGCACGGAATAGGTTGGTGCGCGGGCGCAGGTGCTGCTGGGTGCGCAGGAACTCGACGGTTGCGCGCTTCTTCTGCAGCGGGTAATCCGGGGCGCTGACGCCCTCGACCTCGATGGAGGTGGCAGAAAGCTCGAAAGGCTGGGGCGCATCGGGGGTCAGCTTGACGGTGCCGATGCAGATGAGGGCGGCCGAGACGTTTTGGTGGGCGATCTCGTCGTAGTTGTCGAGCGCCTCGCGGTTCATGACGACCTGCAGGTCGCGGAAGCAGCTGCCGTCGTTGAGCGTAACAAAGCCAAAGTTTTTCATGTCGCGGACGGACTTGACCCAGCCGGCGACGGTGACAGTCTGGCCGCCGAGCGACTCGGCATCGGCGTAGAGCTGCGCGATTTTGGTGCGGTTCACGTATCCTCCCATAACGGTTGAATGATAGTTATCCATACAGTTCGATATTCTAGCAGCTCGGCTCATTTGGGCTATACAGATAAGGCATTGGCGGGATGGTTTTTCAAACGAAAAGCGCCCGCGGCCAAATGGTCGCGGGCGCTTGACGAGGTGCCTTTTGGCTGTGTGGCGCGGGGCCTGGCTACTTGGTCTTGGCAACCAGCAGCGGGTCGCCAAGCTTGACGAGCGGGTTGCCGCCGATAAGCGTTCCAGACTCGCCGACATGGTCGATGCTCTTAAGACGATCGAGCTCGGAGACGATGACGGTCACGATGTCCTCGTGACCGGCGGCCTTGATGGCCTCGCGGTCGAAGCTGATGAGCGGCTGACCTGCCTTGACCACATCGCCCATCTCGACAAAGCGGGCAAAACCCTTGCCGTTCATTTCCACGGTGCCCAGGCCGACATGGATGAACACGCGCAGGCCGTCTTCGGTAATCATGCCGATGGAGTGGTTGGTGACGGTGGTGGCACCGATGCGGCCGTTGGCGGGCGCATAGATGGTGCCGGTAATGGGCTCGATGCCATAGCCCTGGCCAAGCATGCCCGAGGCGATCGTCTCGTCAGGGACCTCGTCCAGGTTGACGAGCACGCCGTTGACGGGGGCATAGATGACGCCTTCGCGGGTGGCGAAGCTTGCTGCGGGCGGAACGGACGCCTCGCCCGTCGAGGTGAAGGTGGACTTAAACGAATCGAGCAGACCCATAGTTGCCTCCAACTTAAATAGGCGCATATCGCGCGCTTGGTTTGCCGGAAACGTTTCATATATGTTTCGCGGCTTGGTCAACGCCCCCTATTTTACGCTGCTCAGCGATACCTCTGAGCTGGGATTATGTGATATATCAGTTGAAGGGAAACTTATTGCTGGAGTGTTTCTGCGCCACGGGTTCAAGTGGGGTACGCTTGAAGGCGAAAAACAAGGGCGCATAATTTGCGCGAAGGGAGCCCATATGATTGTCGAGAAGCATGCGCTGTGGGGCGAGGAACCGACCGAGGAATATCCGGCGACGTTTACGTATTTGGGTGCCGAGCCGCTGCCCGATAAGCCGAATGGCCGCCGCCCTGCTGTGATTATCTGCGGCGGAGGTGCGTTTACGCATATCGCTCTGCATGAGCAGGATCCCGTGGCGTTTGCGTTTTTGGATCACGGTTACCAGGCCTTTGTGCTCAACTATGTCACGAGTGACACGGGCGATGTGAGCTTTCCGCACCCACAGGCAGACCTTGCCAAGATGGTCGCCACGGTGCGCGCCAACGCCGACGAGTGGCATGTCGATCCCAAGCGCGTGTGCGTCGTGGGGTTCTCGGCGGGCGGCATGATCTGCGCTTCGCTGGCAACGCAATGGAAGACTGGTCCCTTCGCGGGCCTGGCAGGGGCGCGTCCGGACGACATTCGTCCCGATGCCGTGGTGCTGGGCTATCCGCTGCTCGACTTTGCCTATGTGCGCGACATGCAGACGCGCGACCCGCGCATCGACCTGCGCGTGCCCAAGACGGGCGGCAAGACGGGGCGCGATCTGCTCAACGACTACCTGTCGATGGTGACGGGTGACGAGGCAACTGACGAGCATCTGTCCGACATCTGCCCCACCACACACGTTTCGCGCCAGATGCCCCCGACCTTTGTGTGGGGCGTGTCCGACGATAAAACGGCGCCGATCGCGCAGGTCTATCCGTTTGCGCAGCGCATGGCCGAGGAAGGCGTCGTATGCGAGATGCACGTCTTTGACCAAGGTGGTCACGGCCTTTCGCTCGGCAACGCCAACACCGCGGTCGACAACGAGGACAAGCAGGTGGCGGTCCGTCCTTGGATTCGCCTAGCCTTCCGCTTCCTGGAGCGCCACGGGTTTTAGTTACGGCGTTTTACCAAACGCCGTAACCACTCGACGCTGCAAGCCCGCCAGGGCGGCAATCTGTCGATTGAACATCGGTGTGTGTTCGCGCTATCATGCGTGGTTAAATGGTTAGCCATGGCAAACGGTTAGCCAAGATAAACAAAATGTAACGCCCTGTGGGCGCCGGGGGAGGAACACGGACGTGAAGCTCGATACACTCGAGATTGGAAAGGACGCCGTTGTCGCATCGGTGACATCCGACGATCAGGCGCTTCGACAGCATATTTTGGACATGGGTCTAACGCCGGGCACCGAAGTTACCATGATGAAGTACGCCCCCATGGGTGACCCGCTCGAGATCCGCCTGCGTGGCTACGAGTTGACGCTGCGCAAGGACGATGCCGCTCGCATCGAGCTCGTGGGTGTTCACGACACCGATGCGGGTCCGCGCGCTAACGCCGCAATCGGCACGACGGAGCATCCGGCCCTGGGCGAGGGGACGTATTCGCCCCGCGCCGCGAAGACGGCCGTGCCTGAGGGCGCGCCGCTGCATTTTGCCCTCGCCGGCAACCAAAACTGCGGTAAGACCACGCTGTTCAACCAGCTTACGGGCTCCAACCAGCACGTCGGCAACTTTCCCGGCGTAACGGTCGACCGCAAAGACGGTACCATTCGTAACCACCCCGAGGCGAGCGTTACCGACCTGCCCGGCATTTACTCTCTGTCGCCGTACACGGGTGAGGAGATCGTGAGCCGCCAGTTTATCCTGGATGAGCATCCCGACGCCATCATCGATATCATTGACGCCACCAACATCGAGCGCAATCTGTACCTGACGCTGCAGCTTATGGAGCTCGACTGCCCCATGGTCATCGCGCTCAACATGATGGACGAGGTGACGGCCAACGGCGGCGCCGTGGACGTCAACCTGCTTGAGAGCCTGTTGGGCGTGCCCGTTGTCCCCATTAGCGCTGCCCGCAACGAGGGTATCGGCGAGCTGGTGGATCATGCCCTGCACGTGGCACGGTTCCGCGAACGCCCCGGTCGCCTGGACTTCTGTGCGCCCGATGGTCCAGACGGCGGCGCGCTGCATCGCTGCATTCACGGCATCGCCAACCTTATCGAGGACCATGCCGCGACGGCGCACATTCCCGTGCGTTTTGCGGCGACCAAGCTGGTTGAGGGCGACGAGCTGGTGACCGAGGCACTTCACCTGGATCGCAACGAGCTCGACGCTATCGAGCACATCATTACCCAGATGGAGGGCGAGGCCGGCACCGACCGCCTGTCCGCGCTGGCCGATATGCGCTTTAGCTTTATCGGCGACGCGTGTGGGCGCTGCGTCGTCAAACCGCACGAGAGCCGCGAGCACGTGCGCTCCGTTAAGATCGACCGCATCCTGACGGGTCGCTACACGGCCATTCCGGCGTTCCTGGTGATTATGGGCCTTGTCTTTTGGCTGACGTTTGGCGTGATCGGTGCGGCGTTGCAGGGACTCATGGAGGACGGTATCGCGGTCATCATCGCCTCGGCCGATGCAGGTCTCAAGGCGTTCGGAACCAACGACGTGGTGCGCTCGCTGGCTGTCGACGGCGTGCTCACGGGTGTGGGTAGTGTGCTGACCTTCCTGCCGATTATCGTTGTGCTCTTCTTGTTCCTCTCCATTCTGGAAGACTCCGGCTACATGGCGCGCGTGGCCTTTGTCATGGATAAAGTGCTGCGTCGCTTTGGCCTGTCAGGCCGCAGCTTCGTGCCTATGCTCGTCGGTTTTGGCTGCACCGTGCCGGCTATCATGTCGACCCGTACGCTCCCATCCGAGCACGACCGCAAGATGACGGTCATGCTCACGCCGTTCATGAGCTGTTCGGCTAAGTTGCCGGTCTACGGTCTGCTGTGCGGGGCGTTTTTCCCGCAGGCGACAGTTCCCGCCATGGTCTCGCTCTATTTGATTGGCATTGCGGTCGGTTGCATCGCGGCTTTGTTGCTCAACCGCACGGCATTTAAGGGCGACCCGGTGCCGTTTATCATGGAGCTTCCCAATTACCGCCTGCCGAGCGTCAAGACGACGGTGATGCTGGCATGGGATAAGGCCAAGGACTTTATTACCAAGGCTTTTACCATTATCTTTGCCGCTACCGTGGTCATCTGGTTCCTTCAGACGTTCGACATTCGCTTTAATGTGGTCGCCGATCAGTCGCAGAGTCTGCTTGCGGGCCTCGGCAGCATCATCGCGCCGGTGCTGACGCCGCTTGGGTTTGGCGACTGGCGTGCATCCACGGCGCTCGTCACCGGACTTATCGCCAAGGAGAGCGTCATCTCGACCCTCACGGTACTTTTGGGCGCGACCTCGCCCGCGGCACTGTCGACCATGTTTTCGCCGTTTACTGCCTATGTGTTCCTGGTCTTTACGTTGCTGTACCCGCCGTGCGTGGCTGCGATCGGCGCCGTCAAGAGCGAGCTGGGCGCGCGCTACGCCGTTGCCGTGTTCGCGTTTCAAGTGACGGTCGCCTGGATCGTGGCGTTTGTCGTGCATTCGGCGGGCATATTGCTGGGGTTGGCTTAGTTATTTATTGACGGCGCAACCTCTGTGTATCGAATTGTTTTCGGCCCCGCATCTGTTGCTGACGGATGCAGGGCCGTTGCTATATAATCGCCTCCGCTCAAAATGATTGGAGACGTTATATATGAGTCAGGCAAGGCAAGACGGCATCACGCTCAGGCAATGGCTCCCGCTCGTCGGGCTCACCTGCTGTGCGTTCGTGTTCAACACGTCGGAGTTCATGCCCATCGGCCTTCTGACTGATATTGCTGCGTCGTTCTCGCTCACCGAGGCCCAGGCGGGGATCATGATCTCGGTCTATGCCTGGGGCGTCATGCTGCTGTCGTTGCCGCTCATGGTGTTCGCTTCGCGTTTCGAGTTCAAGCGGATGCTGCTGGGCGTGCTTGCCGTGTTCTCGCTGGGCCAGTTCCTGTCCGCCTTGGCGCCGACCTATCCCATCTTAGTCTGCGCGCGCCTGGTGGTTGCCTGCGCGCACGCCGTGTTCTGGTCGGTCGCCTCGATCATGGCGTCGCGCCTGGTCGACACCCGCCATGGGGCGCTCGCCATCAGCATGATCGCCACGGGCTCTTCCATCGCACAGATCTTCGGCCTGCCGCTCGGCCGCGCCATTGGCCTGGCCGTGGGCTGGCGTATGACGTTTGCTGTGGTCGGAGCGCTGTCTGCTGTCGCGGTCGTCTACCAGGCCACGGTGTTTCCTGCCATGCCAGCGGGCGAGCGTTTTACGCTCAAGCAGCTGCCCGAGCTGCTCAAGAACCCGTTCCTCATCGCACTCTATGTGGTCACGGTGTTCATGGCGACCGGCTATTACGCGGGCTATAGCTATATCGAGCCTTTCCTGGCTCAGGTCGCGCATGTCGACGCAAGCGCCATCACTATGACGCTGACGGCGTTCGGCTGCTCTGGTCTGCTCGGAAGCTGGCTGTTTGGCCGCCTGTTCGATGGGCATCGCTTCCCGTTCCTTGCAATTACGCTCTCCGGCGTGCCGGCGGCCCTGCTGCTCATGGGTCCGGTCGCATCGTCGCTCGCGGCAGTGCTTGCCGTCTGCGCGCTGTGGGGCTGCTGCGCCACGGCCTTTAATGTGGCGTTTCAAGCCGAGCTCATCAAGTACACGCCCGCGGATTCGTCGGCTGTCGCCATGTCGATCTTCTCGGGCCTGTTCAATCTCGGTATTGGCACGGGCACCGCGATCGGCGGCGCCGTGGTTTCGGGTCCCGGTATCGCTTGGATCGGCTCTGCGGGCGGGGCGATCGCCGTCGTGGGCGTAATCCTCGCCATTACGGTGCTGTTCCCGGCCATACGCCGCGCCAAGCCCGTCGCCTAATCACGTCTCCTCATCAGTTGCGGTGGAATAGTTCTTGTTTAAGGCCTCTGAAGACCCAAGCAGGAACTATTCCACCGCAACTTATTTTGGGGAAGAGGATACAAGCTGGGCATACAATGGGTGGCGTTGTGTGAAGGATTTCTGGGAGGCTGTTATGTGGGCATACGAGACGACGTTCTATCAGATCTATCCGCTGGGCTTTTGCGGAGCTCCGCACGAGAATGCCGCGCCCGTTGCCGAGGACGAGCTCGCCCAGGTTGCCAACGCCGCGCCCAATCCCGACGCTCCCATCATGAAGATCGCCCAATGGGCCGACTACCTGCAGGAACTCGGCGTTGGCGCCGTGCTCATCAACCCGCCGCTCGAGTCCGATAGCCACGGCTACGACACGCGCAGCCTGCGCCATATTGACCGCCGCCTGGGTAGGGATGCCGACTTTGCCGCCGTGTGTGAGACGCTGCATGCCCACGGCATCCGTGTGGTGCTCGATGCCGTCTTCAACCACGTCGGTCGCGGCTTTTGGGCCTTCCGTGATGTGCAGGAGCGCAAGTGGGATTCGCCGTACAAGGACTGGTTCCACATCAGCTTCGACGGTGACTCGTGCTACGGCGACGGCTTTTGGTACGAGGGCTGGGAGGGCCATTTTGAGCTTGTGAAGCTCAACCTGCAAAACCCCGCTGTGGTTGATTACCTGCTTGAGTCCGTGCGTCACTGGGCCGAGGTCTTTGGCATCGACGGCCTGCGCCTGGACGTCGCCTATATGCTCGACCGCGACTTCATGCGCTGCCTGCACGCCTTTACCCGTGAGCTCAAGTCCGACTTTGTGCTGATTGGTGAGACGCTCCACGGCGACTACAACCAGATCGTCAACGACGAGATGCTCGACTCCTGCACCAACTACGAGTGCTACAAGGGCCTGTACTCCAGCTTTAACTCGGTCAACATGTTCGAGATCGCCCACTCGTTGCACCGTCAGTTTGGCGGCGACCCGTGGTGCATCTACCGCGGCAAACACCTGCTGTCTTTTGTCGACAACCACGATGTGCCGCGCCTGGCGAGCATCCTGACGGACAAGTCCTGCCTGCGCCCCGCCTATGGCATGCTGTTTGGCATGCCGGGCATTCCGTGCGTCTACTATGGCAGCGAGTGGGGGATTCCTGGCGAAAAGGGCGGCCCCGATGGCGACTGGGCGCTGCGACCTGCGCTCGATGAGCCTGCGCCCAACGAGCTGACGGCCTTCATCAAGCAGCTCGCGCACCTGCGCTCGGCTGACGACGCGGCGACCCGTGCTCTCAACTACGGTGCCTATCGCAACGTGGTGATCCAGAACAAGCAGCTGCTGTTCGAGCGCGCCTGTGACGGCGCGACGGTGCTCGTGGCGGTGAACGCCGTGGGCGAGCCTTACACCTTTGGCGCCGGCGAGCTCAACGGCTCCTTTGTCGATCTGCTTGCCGACGACGCGCTCGCGGTCGAGCTGACGGGCACCCTCGAGCTTGCGCCCTACGAGGTGCGCTATCTGTTGAGGGCCTAGATCATGGCGGCGTCCGACGAGGGCTATCAACATATTGAGCATGGGTTTGAGCCCGTGTTCGACCAGCACTCGCGCGTTTTGGTGCTCGGGTCGTTTCCCTCGGTGCTTTCGCGCGCCAATGCCTTCTACTATGGCAATCCGCAGAATCGCTTTTGGCGCGTGATGGCCGCGTGCCTCGGTGTGCCTGTGCCGCCCAACGAGGGCGATCCTTTGGCAAGCGGTGAGCACGCGGCGCTCGATGCCTCCATTGCCGTCAAGCGATCTATGCTGCTTAACGGCGGCGTAGCCCTATGGGATGTGATTGAGAGCTGCGACATTAAGGGCTCGAGTGACGCGAGCATTCGCAACGTTGTGCCGGCACATATCGAGCGCATTACCGGCGCAGCTCCCATTGGGCAGGTGATATGCAACGGAGGTGCAGCTGGCCGGCTCTACAGGCGCTATCTACAAGAACGCACCGGGCTGCCCGCCATCGTCCTGCCCTCGACAAGTCCCGCCAATGCGGCGTGGCGTCTGCAACGTCTTGTCGAGCGCTGGCGCGAGGCCGTTGACTGGGCCGCCCTGTAATTTAGATATCTGATTGGGCGCGGGTGCCGAGGCGTTTCATGATGACATGCCATATCGGTGCGGGCACGGTGGGCTTGACGCGCACCATGCCGTCGGCATCGACACTACCGGCATTGCCACCGCCAAGCAGCTGCGCATGCTCGATGGAGCAGCCCATGCGCACAGCGCCTACAAGCTTATCCATCGCTTCCGAAAATGGTCGGCGCAAGACGCCCATGCGTGGGGAATGGCGAAGCGCTGCGATGCCGCTGCCGGCACAGATGACAATGCCGTCGCACCATGGCAGGTCACGTAGAATGCATGCCCGGTGCAGGCGGTCGAGGACTTCGTCCGCCTGCTTGTTGTTTTTGGACGCGGCCTGGACGACGACATAGATGCGTGTCTCTGTATTCCCAAGGCGATCGAGTATCTGCTCGACAGCGATCATCGCTTCATCGTCAAATGCATCATCAACAGCGAGCACCATGCCATCGACTGCACCGGTGTCATTTGCCTTCAAGTCGACTGGGCGGGGGAGCGCGGTGCCAGAAAGCTGGGCATAGGCGGCGATGGCATCCTGCAGGTCCCAGAGCAAAAACTCAAGATCGGCGCTCTCGGGAATACTGACAAACGCGATGTTATGCAGCGTTTTTGGTATATCGTCGCGTGTGGTCGTCTCCATGCCGCCTCCTTTCCGGTTGGTTTCCGTTTAGGTTACACCGTCTGGCGGCGTCTCGCCGCGCTATCCTAGTGCAACCCTTACGAAAGGAACGCCATGCGTCTGCCCATGAATACCTCGCTTGCCACGCTCAAGCCCTCCGGCATCCGTCGGATCAATGCGCTCGCCGCCCAGCATCCGGGGTGCATCGCGCTTGCGCTTGGCGAGCCTGATTTTCCCACGCCCGATGTGATTAGCGCCGAGGTGACCGCCGCGCTGGGCCGCGGCGACACGCACTATCCGCCCAACAACGGTCGCCCCGCCCTGCGCGAGGCGCTGTCTGCCTACATGGGGGACGCGGGCCTTACGTTTTCGGCCGACGAGGTCATCCTGACCGACGGCGCGACCGAGGCCCTGTCGGCAACATTTATGGCTATGCTCAACCCCGGCGACGAGGTCATTATCCCCACGCCGGCCTTTGGCCTGTACGAGAGCATCGTCGTGGCCAATCATGCCAAAGCGGTCTTTTTGGATACAGAGCCTGCACGATTCCAGATTGACGAAGACGCACTTCGTGATTGCGTGACACCGGCGACTAAGGTCATCGTCATCTGCTCGCCCAACAATCCCACGGGTTGCATCCTCGACGCGGCGTCGCTCGACGCCGTGGCGCGCGTGGCAGACCAGACGGGCATCTACGTAATCTGCGACGACGTATATAACCGCCTGGTCTACGTGGACGGCTACGAGCGATTTGCCCAGCGTCACCCGGAGCTTCGCGATCAGACGGTAGTTATCGAGAGCTTCTCCAAGCCCTGGGCCATGACCGGCTGGCGCTTAGGTTGGCTCGCAGCCGCAGCCCCCGTCATCGCCGAGATCGCAAAAGCTCACCAATACCTAGTATCGAGCGCCGTCTCCTTCGAGATGGACGCCGCAGCCCGAGCCCTGACCGTCGACCCAGCCCCCATGCTCAAAGTCTACCGAGCCCGCCGCGAACGCGTGCTCGCAGCCTTAAGCGCCATGGGCCTCGACGTAGTGGAACCGGCGGGCGCCTTCTACGCTTTCCCGAGCATCAAACAATTCGGCCTAACAAGCGAAGACTTCTGCATCAAAGTCATCAAAGAAGCCAATGTAGCCCTAGTTCCCGGAGACTGCTTCGGAACCGAAGGCCACATCCGCTTAAGCTACTGCGTTTCCGACCAAGATCTGGACGAAGGCCTAAATCGCCTGTCCACCTTCATTTCGACCTTATAGCCCAGCGGGACGCAACACATCAGCCCACCGACTCAAGCACTATGAGTGGGGGCGTCAGCCAACGAAAACCCGGCCTTCGGCGGAGCGTGCCGGATGGTGGAATTGTGTGCAGCCCGGTTTTCCGTTGACCGACGCCGGGGTCCCCGCCATAATACTTTCGGTTCACGCACGAATCCGCTGCCAGAGACAGCCGGTGCAAACGGGCATCGCCCGCGAGCTTAATGGGATATCCCGCCAGCCGAGGTGGTCGAGTAGATATGTCTTCTCGCCCCCGTCGCTCATGCAGCGCGGGGGCTTTCTTTTTGGACATGCCCCCGTCACGTCCTTGTGGCGGACCGTGCCCGGAAAGAATTCGAGGAGGTGTAATTCATGCCCCAGCAGTACAAAATCGACAAGGTTGCAGAGATCGAGTCCCGTATCGCCGAGAACGCCGGTCTGTTCGTCGTCAACTACAACGGTCTGACGGTTAAGCAGGCTCAGGAGCTGCGTCATCAGCTTCGCGAGTGCGGCGCCGAGATGAAGGTCTACAAGAACAACCTGGTCAAGATCGCTCTCAAGAACCAGGAGCAGCCCGAGCTCGACGAGATCCTCGCCGGCCCCGTCGCTTATGTGTTCTACGAGTCCGAGCCGGTCGAGGCCGCTAAGGCCCTTAAGGACTTCTCCGCTCAGTCCAAGGGCGTCCTTGAGATCAAGGGCGGTATCTCCGACGGCAAGGCCGTTTCCGCTGATGATGTTAAGGCTATCGCCGAGCTGCCCACCAAGGATCAGCTTCTCGGCCAGATCGCCGGTCTCATCTCCGGTTTCGCTCGCGACATCGCTGTCTGCGTCAACGGCGTTTCCTCTGGTCTCGCTCGTTCGATCCAGCAGGTCTCCGAGCAGAAGGCAGCCTAGTCGCTGTTTTCACCCGCGGCGGCAACGCCGCACCCCTGGCGCATTCGCGCCGTGTTTTAACTGATCTCCGTGCACAGACACGGAAACCGAAAGGACTTAGAAATGGCTAAGCTTACCACCGATGAGATCATCGATGCTCTTAAGGAAATGACCCTTCTCGAGGCTTCCGAGCTCGTCAAGGCTATCGAGGACACCTTCGGCGTTTCCGCCGCTGCTCCTGCCGCTGTTGTCGCCGCTCCCGCTGCCGGCGCTGCTGAGGCCGAGGAGAAGACCGAGTTTGACGTCGTGCTCGAGGGCTTCGGCGACAACAAGATCCAGGTCATCAAGGCCGTCCGTGAGCTCACCAACCTTGGCCTGAAGGAGGCCAAGGAGGTCGTCGAGGGCGCTCCCAAGGCTGTTCTCGAGGGTGCCAAGAAGGAGGACGCCGAGGCTGCCAAGGAGAAGCTCGAGGCTGCTGGCGCTGCTGTCACCCTCAAGTAATCAGGCTTTCTCGCCAGATTTCTTTGCAGACGGGGTTCGCATTGCGAGCCCCGTCTTTTTTGTTATGACCCCTCTATTTTGCTGGCTCGGCATGCAAATTGCCGCCGTTTGCGGTGCTTTGGGGTCGCTACCGTTGGTCGATAAAATTGCACCATTCGAGCAATTATTTGCGTTGACCTGCTGAAGAATGGCGCTTGCCTGCATTAACGTTAATTAGCAGCGGTAAGATACTTCAGTATCGCAATTTGGTCTGCGGCCGCCGTGCCGCACGCACAGGGCGCATCCTGCGCCTGCGAAAGGATCCTTGAATAATATGAAGGCAATCATCCCCGCCGCCGGTCTTGGCACGCGTTTTCTGCCTGGTACCAAGTGCACGCCCAAAGAGATGCTGCCGGTTCTCGATAAGCCGGTCATCCAGTATGTCGTCGAGGAGGCGCTCGACCCCGAGGAGGTCGACGACGCCATCATCGTTACCTCGCCCGGCAAGCCCGAGCTGCTGAACTACTTCCAGCCCGACCGTCCGCTCGAGAACTTGCTGCGCAAGCGCGGTAAGGACGCCTACGCCGACGCTGTTGCCCATGCGGGCGGTATGCCGGTCGATTTCCGTTATCAGTACGAGCCCAAGGGCCTCGGTCACGCCATTCGCTCTGCTGCCGACGCTGTGGCAGGGGAGAACTTCCTGGTTCTTCTGGGCGACTATGTTGTGCCCAATCGCGACATCTGTGACAAGATGCTCGCTGTCTCCAAGGAGCACGGTGGCGCTTCGGTTATCGCCGTTGCCGCGTGCGCTCCCGAGGAAGTCAGCCGCTATGGCGTCATCGCCGGCGATCGCGTGGGCTCTCTCGAGGGCTTTGAGAATGCCGCTGACGACGAGCCCGGTGCCGTTTGGCGCATTGGCGGTCTGGTCGAGAAGCCCGCTCCCGAGGCGGCTCCGTCCAACCTGTACATCGTCGGTCGCTACCTGCTGAGCCCGCTGGTCATGGACCTGCTGGCCGATCAGCAGGCCGGTAAGGGCGGCGAGATCCAGCTGACCGACGCCATGGCCCGCTCGCTCGACCGCGAGGCCATGTACGCCGTCGTCATCGACCCGTTGTCGGGCTACGATACCGGTACCCCGTCTGGCTGGATGGCCACCAACGCCCTCATGGCTGCAAACGATCCTCGCTTTGCTGGTGCCTTCTGGGACGCCATCGACGAGCGCGGCGGTTTGATGCGCAAATAAGCCTTCGGGCATCGACATGTACGGGTGCGGACTTCGGTCTGCACCCGTTTTTTTATGCGAGCCGCAGCTTGGCTCCGGAAAGTGCGACCCACAATTCGGACGAATTTTGGGATGTGCTTTCCGGTTGGGGCCCCTAGCGGAAAGTGCGACCCGGATTATCGGCTCAGAACGGGACACGCTTTCCCAAACAGGGCTCAATCGGAAACTGCGACCCAGTTTGAGGCCTCAAAACGGGACGCAGTTTCCGCACGATTAACCCTCGCCGCCATTCCGCCATTCAGCGGCGCGCATCAGCAGCTCTGTTCACAGAAAATATATGAACAGATGTTCGATGCACACCTATCTACCTGCATCTTTTCCGTCGAAAAACTTTGCTACTCCAAAAACTCAATCGCGTCAAGGCTTTTCTTGCCCAACGGTCGGTACCTGATAAACTATTAGGTTGCGATAACTGGCGAAGCTATGCCTCGCCAACCCACCGAGCATTTCCGTGAAGGAGGAAAAACCTGGTGACCTACGCATACACTGCCACTGAGCGCAAGCGCGTCAGCTTCGGGAAAATCCCGGAGGCCATGGAGCTCCCCAACCTTATCTCTGTTCAAAGGGAATCCTTTGAGCGTTTTAAGGACGAGGGCCTTCGTGAGGCGTTCAAGGAATCCAGCCCCATCCAGAGCCAGAACCATGTTCTCGAGGTTACCTTCGGCGAGCATCAGTTCGGCGACCCCGCGCACACCGTCGAGGAGTGCCGCGAGAAGGATATGACCTATCAGGCTCCGCTTCTGACCGACGTCCGTCTTACCAACAAGGAGACCGGCGAGATCAAGGAGCAGCTTGTCTTCATGGGCGACTTCCCCATGATGACCGATCAGGGCACCTTCATCATCAACGGTACCGAGCGTATCGTCGTCTCGCAGCTCGTCCGTTCCCCGGGCGTGTACTACAGCTCCGAGATGGATTCGGGCAAGCAGATCTACAAGGCCCAGATCATCCCGTCCCGCGGTGCCTGGCTTGAGTTTGAGGTCGACAAGCGCGACCAGCTCATGGTCTCCATCGACCGTAAGCGCAAGCAGAGCGCCACGATGTTCCTGCGCGCCCTTGGCATCGCCGTCACCAACGACGACATCATCGAGCTGCTCGGCAATTCCGATGTGATCAAGCGCACCCTCGAGCGCGATACCGCCCTCACCCGCGAGGACGCCCTCATCGAGATCTACCGTCGCCTGCGCCCGGGCGAGCCTCCCACCGTGGATGCTTCCCGCAGCCTGCTCGAGGGCCTGCTCTTTAACCCGCAGCGCTACGATCTGGCCCGCGTCGGTCGTTACAAGGTTAACAAGAAGCTCAACCTCACCACCGAGGAAGAGGTCACGGTGCTCACCGACGAGGATATCGTCGCTACGCTGCGCTACCTGCTGTCCCTCGCTGCCGGCGAGCAGGGCTTCAAGGTCGACGATATCGACCACTTCGGTAACCGCCGCATCCGTACCGTCGGCGAGCTCGTCGCCAACCAGTTCCGTATCGGCATGAGCCGTATGGAGCGCGTCGTCCGTGAGCGCATGAGCTCCCAGGACATCGACGAGATCACCCCGCAGTCGCTCATCAACATCCGTCCGATCGTGGCCTCCATCAAGGAGTTCTTCGGCTCCTCGCAGCTCTCGCAGTTCATGGATCAGGCGAACCCCCTGACCGGTCTGACCCACAAGCGCCGTCTGTCCGCACTCGGCCCTGGTGGTCTTGCCGGCCACAAGTCCGGCTCCAGCCGCCGCACCAACGTGCCGACGGCCGTCCGCGACGTTCACAACTCGCACTACAGCCGCATGTGCCCGATCGAGACCCCCGAAGGCCCCAACATCGGCCTGATCGGCTCGCTCGCCCTCTACGCCCGCGTCAACGAGTATGGCTTCATCGAGGCCCCGTTCCGTCGCGTCGAGAACGGCGTTGCCACCGACCAGATCGACTGGATGACCGCTGACGAGGAAGAGAAGCACGTCATCGCGCCGGCCAACACGCCGCTCGATCCCAAGACCAACGAGTTCATCACGACCGATGCCGAGGGCAAGATCGTCCGTCCGCACACCGTGATCGCCCGTACCCGCGACTTCGACGGCTCCTTCGGCGCCCCCGCCGACGTGCCCGTCGAGGACGTCGACTACATGGACGTCTCGCCGCGTCAGATGCTCTCCGTCGCAGCCACGCTGATTCCGTTCCTGGAGCACGACGACGCCAAGCGTACGCTGATGGGCGCTAACATGCAGCGTCAGGCCGTGCCGCTGGTTCACCCCGCCGCTCCCTATGTCGGTACCGGCATGGAGCGTCGCGCCGCTCTGGACTCCGGCGAGGTCACCCTGGCCAAGAACGCCGGCGAGGTCATCTTTGCCGACGCCTCCAAGATCATCGTCAAGCATGCCGGCGGCATGGACGAGTATCACCTGGCCAAGTACCAGCGCTCCAACCAGTCCACCTGCATCAACCACCGTCCGCTCGTGCGCGTCGGTGACACCGTTGAGCAGGGCGAGCCTCTGGCCGACGGTCCTTCGACCGATCATGGCGAGCTCGCACTGGGCCAGAACCTCACCGTGGCCTACATGCCGTGGGAAGGCTTCAACTACGAGGACGGTATCGTCGTGTCCGAGCGCCTCGTGGCCGAGGACCTGCTGACGACCATCAATATCACCCGTCACGAGATCGACGCCCGCGACACCAAGCTCGGTCCCGAGGAGATTACTCGCGAGATCCCGAACCTCTCCGAGGACATGCTTGCCAACCTCGACGAGGACGGCATCATCCGCATCGGCGCCGAGGTCGGCCCTGGCGACATCCTGGTCGGCAAGGTCACGCCTAAGGGCGAGAGCGCTCTGACCGCCGAGGAGCGCCTGCTGCGCGCCATCTTCGGTGCCAAGGCTCACGATGTTCGCGACACCTCCCTTAAGATGCCTCACGGCGCTTATGGCCGCGTCATCGACGTCGTCCGCTTTAGCCGCGAGAACGGCGACGACCTGGCCCCCGGTGTCAACGAGCAGGTGCGCGTCTACGTCGCCCAGCGTCGTAAGATCCAGCAGGGCGATAAGATCGCCGGTCGCCACGGCAACAAGGGCGTTATCTGTAACGTTCTGCCGGTCGAGGACATGCCCTACATGGCTGACGGTACCCCGATCGACGTTATCCTCAACCCGCTGGGCGTTCCTTCGCGTATGAACGTCGGCCAGCTGCTCGAGTGCCACCTTGGCTGGGCTGCTGCCTGCGGTTGGGATACCGAGGATGCCGACTCCGACAAGTATGTCCCTGGTCCGTTCTTCGTCTCGACGCCCGTCTTCGACGGCGCCAAGGAGGACGAGATCGCCGAGGTCATCCGTCGCGCCAACAAGAACATGCTCAACAAGGCCACCGCTGCCTTTGGCGATCACATGCGCCCCGAGTTTGTCACCCAGCTTGACGAGCGCGGCAAGACCCGCTTGTTCGACGGCCGCACCGGCGAGGAGTTCCGCGAGCCCATTACCGTGGGTACGTCCTACATCCTCAAGCTCGGCCACATGGTCGACGACAAGATCCATGCCCGTTCGACCGGCCCTTACAGCCTGGTTACCCAGCAGCCGCTGGGCGGCAAGGCTCAGTTCGGCGGCCAGCGCTTCGGCGAGATGGAAGTTTGGGCACTGTACGCATACGGTGCTTCCAACGTCCTGCAGGAGATCCTGACCGTCAAGTCCGACGATACCGTGGGCCGCGTCAAGACCTACGAGTCCATCGTCAAGGGCGAGAACGTTCCTGTCCCGGGTATCCCCGAGTCCTTCAAGGTTCTCGTCAAGGAGATCCGTTCCCTCGCGCTGGACATCGAGCCCATGCACGATGCCGACGAGGACGCCTCCGCCCCTGTGACCGCCGAGGAGACCTCTGCCCTCGATGACCTGGCTGCGCTCGCCGGCGTTGACGCCGACGTCGAGGCCCAGGATGTCGAGACCGCCGAGGCACCCGAGGCTGTCGCCGCCACGACCACTGATAAGGAGTAGTTGACTGTGGCAGATTTCGAAGCTACTGATTTTGACTCGGTAAAGATCTCCCTTGCCTCCGCCGACCAGATCCGTTCCTGGTCGCACGGTGAGGTCAAGAAGCCGGAGACCATCAATTACCGTACCCTCAAGCCCGAGAAGGACGGCCTGTTCTGCGAGAAGATCTTCGGTCCCGCCAAGGACTGGGAGTGCTCCTGCGGCAAGTACAAGGGCATCCGCTTTAAGGGCATCGTCTGCGAGCGCTGCGGCGTCGAGGTCACCTCGGCCAAGGTGCGTCGCGACCGCATGGGCCACATCGAGCTCGCCGCTCCCGTGTCCCACATCTGGTACTTCAAGAGCCCCACGAGCTTCCCGATGAGCCGTATGCTCGACATCAAGTCCAAGGACCTCGAGAAGGTTCTGTACTTTGCCAGCTACATCATCACCGAGGTAGACTACGAGGCTCGCGAGGCCGACGCTGACGACCTGCGCGAGGAGCTCGCCGCCGATCTGGAAGAGATCGATGCCGAGTGCGCCCGCCAGATCGAGTCCCTCAAGGAGCAGGGCAACCCCGAGAACTTTGACGAGTTCTCCGACGAGGAGCCGCTGACCCCCGAGGAGATCGCCTCCGGCATCGTTGACATCGAGGAAGAGTGCAAGGACGAGAAGCAGCTCCGCACGGACGCCTTCAACGCCTTCATGAAGCTCAGCGAGCGCGACCTCATTTCCGATGAGCCGCTGTTCCGCGAGATGACTCGCTACTACTCCATGTACTTCAAGGGTGGCATGGGTGCCGAGGCCGTCCGCGACCTGCTCGCTGCCATCGACCTTCCTTCCGAGGCCGAGAAGCTCAAGGCCATCATCGCTGACGAGGATTCCCAGAAGCAGAAGCGCGAGAAGGCCGTTAAGCGCCTCGAGGTCGTTGACGCCTTCCTGAAGGGCGGCAACAGCCCCGCGAACATGATCTTGGATGTCATCCCGGTCATTCCGCCTGATCTGCGCCCGATGGTCCAGCTCGACGGCGGCCGCTTCGCCGCGTCCGACCTCAACGACCTGTATCGTCGCGTGATCAACCGTAACAACCGACTCAAGCGCCTGCTCGACCTGGACGCCCCTGCGATCATCGTGAACAACGAGAAGCGCATGCTCCAGGAGTCCGTGGACGCCCTGTTCGACAACGGCCGTCGTGGTCGCCCGGTCTCTGGCCGTGGCGGTCGCCCGCTCAAGTCGCTCGCCGAGGCCCTCAAGGGCAAGCAGGGTCGTTTCCGTCAGAACCTGCTGGGCAAGCGTGTCGACTACTCCGGCCGTTCGGTCATCGTTACCGACCCCAAGCTGCTGCTGCACCAGTGCGGTCTGCCCAAGACCATGGCGCTGGAGCTCTTCAAGCCCTTCGTCATGAAGCGTCTGGTCGAGCTCGGCAAGGTCGAGAACATCAAGGGCGCCAAGCGCGCTATCGACCGTGGTGCCACCTTTGTGTGGGACATCCTCGAAGAGGTCATCGACGGCCGCGTCGTGCTGCTCAACCGTGCACCGACCCTGCACCGTCTGTCCATCCAGGCCTTTGAGCCGGTGCTGGTCGAGGGCAAGGCTATCCACCTGCACCCGCTGGTCTGCTCGCCCTTCAACGCCGACTTCGACGGCGACCAGATGTCTGTCCACGTGCCGCTGTCCAGCCAGGCTCAGGCCGAGGCCCGCGTGCTCATGCTCTCTGCGAACAACCTGCGCTCGCCGGCATCCGGCAAGCCGGTCAACATCCCTTCGCAGGACATGATCATCGGTGTGTACTACCTCACCCAGGTTCGCGAGGGTCTGCCGGGCGAGAACCACGTGTTCTCGAGCTTCGATGACGCGCTGCACGCCTATGACTGCCGCTCCGAGGTCGACATGCAGGCCAAGATCCAGGTCCGCGTGTCCGCTGCCGATGCCAACGTCATCAACGAGGACGGCACCCGTATCTTCCGCGTCAAGAACGGCAAGAACGAGTTTGTCGACTACGATGTCACCGGCAACAAGACCGCGCGCTTCGAGACCTCTATCGGCCGCATCATCTTCAACCGCCAGTGCCTGCCCGAAGACTATGAGTTCATGAACTACAAGATGGTCAAGGGCGACGTGGCCAAGCTGGTTGCCGACTGCTGCGATCGTTACCCCGAGGCCAAGGTCGGCCCGATCCTCGACGCCATCAAGTACTCCGGCTTCCACTACGCTACCCGCGCCGGCCTCACCATCTCGGTGTGGGACGCTCTTATCCCTGCCGAGAAGCAGGAGCTGCTCGACCGCGCCCAGGCCAACGTCGACCAGATCAACGAGTACTTCGAGGAGGGCTTCATCAACGAGACGGAGCGCCACATCGAAGTCGTTAACGAGTGGACCGCTTGTACTGATAAGGTTGCAGCGCTCATGCTCGACTTGTTCGACGAGGAGAACCCGCTCTACATGATGGCCGACTCCGGCGCCCGTGGTTCTAAGACCCAGCTGCGTCAGCTCGGCGGCATGCGTGGCCTGATGGCAGACATGTCCGGCGAGACGATCGACCTTCCCATTAAGGCGAACTTCCGCGAGGGCCTGCTGCCGCTCGAGTACTTCATTTCGACCTACGGCGCCCGTAAGGGCCTGGTCGATACCGCATCCCACACCTCGGACTCTGGTTACCTGACCCGTCGTCTGGTCGACGTGGCCCAGGACGTCATCGTCCGCGAGGAGGACTGCGGTACGCACGAGGGCGTCACCTACAACCTCATCATCCCCGGCACCACCGACCTCAACACCGACCTCGTCGGCCGTTGCTTCATCGAGGACGTCGTGGCTCCCGATGGCACCGTGCTCTTTGAGCAGGATGGCTACATCGAGAAGGTCGCCGACATCCAGAAGATGGTCGATGCCGGCCTCAAGAAGGTCAAGCTTCGCGCGCTGCTCACCTGCCGCTCCAAGTACGGCGTGTGCCAGAAGTGCTACGGCTGGGATCTTTCCACCCGTCGTCCGGTCGCCATCGGTACTGCCGTCGGCATTATTGCCGCTCAGTCCATCGGCGAGCCCGGTACGCAGCTTACGATGCGTACCATTCACTCCGGCGGCGTCGCTGGCGTCGACGATATTACGCAGGGTCTGCCTACGGTCAGCCGTATGTTCGACATCGTCGGCAACGTCAACGAGAAGATCCTGGGCCGCGAGGCCGAGCTGGCTCCGTACTCCGGTCACCTCTCGATTAAGCCCGAGAAGTCCGAGTACGTGCTGACGCTCACCGACTCCGAGGATCACACCCGTGTCCTCGACGAGCGTCGCGTCCCCGCTTCGGTGCGCTTTATGCCCGAGATCGAGGACGGCTGCGAGGTTCGCGCCGGCGACCAGATCACCAAGGGCTTCGTCAACTTCCGCAACCTGCGCAAGCTGACCGACATCGAGTCGACGATGCACACCTTCGTCGAGAGCGTCAAGGACGTCTACACCAGCCAAGGCGTCGACCTGAACGACAAGCACATCGAGGTGCTCGCACGTCAGATGCTGCGTCGCGTTCAGATCACCAACCCCGGCGACTCCAAGTACCTGCTTGGTCAGTACGTCGACCGCTACGAGTTCGCCGACGAGGTCGAGCGCGTTGCCCGTCTGGGCGGTCAGGCTCCCGTGGCCGAGCCCGTCATCCTGGGTACGCTCAAGGTCGCGTCCAACATCGACTCCTGGCTGTCGAGCGCTTCGTTCATCCGCACCGCCGGCGTCCTTACCGAGGCTGCCATCGAGGGCAAGGTCGACCACCTGCTCGACCTTAAGTCCAACGTCATCGTCGGTAAGAAGATTCCTGCCGGTACCGGCCTCAAGCCGTACGCCAACGCCAAGCTGACGTATCGCACGGCCGACGGCTACGTGGACATCGACGGCCCGGCTTCGCCCAACGCCAAGTCGCTGCCCGAGTGGGCTCCTGTGGAGCTCAAGGACCTGGACGAGCAGCTCCCGCAGCAGCTCGACTGGGCCGGCTACGACGAGTTCGGTGGCGCTGACGGTTCGTTCACCCGCAACGGCCACACCATCTCCGCCGAGAAGGCTCGCCTGTACCTGTTCGACGACCTGGGCGTGTCGCAGCGCTGGACCAACAAGTTCAGCGAGGTCGGCATCGAGACGGTCGGCGACCTGGTCGGCAAGTCCGAGGAAGATCTGCTGCGCATCGATGGCATCGGTGCCAAGGCGATCGAGGAGCTCCGTGACGGTCTGGAGGCCCACGACCTGCTCTACATCCTCGAGAACAACGACGACGTTGCCGACGAGGAAGACCTCTCGCAGCTGCTGCAGATGGTCTTTAGCCCCGACGGTCCGGACGACATCCTGCTGGGTACCTCTGCCACGCCGACGCATCACGCCGACGCCGACGAGGAGCTCCTGGGCGCCCCGATCGACGACAAGAAGGCTCCCGCCAACGGTGCCATCAACGAGGACATGGCTTCCCTCGACGAGCTGCTCAACCAGCTCGTGGACACCGACGACGCCGAAGAGGCCAAGGACAACGACGAGGAGTAATTTCCTAGTACGTTAACCGCCCTTCCAAAGACCCGTTTCCCAACAGGGAAGCGGGTCTTTTTTTGGTGAGAAACGTTGCCCCAACGAGCACGCCGGATTCCCGGGCCGGGCGGCACAGGGGTTAAGTTTGTCGCGAGTTCCGCACGAGCCGGAGGCCACTTAATGTGGCCTCCGTGCGAGCCAGGACTGTAGAGCAGCAAACTTAAAACCTGGGCCGCCCGGTCCGGGAATCCGCCCAAGCGCACAGGAGGGGGATTCCTTTTGTGTAGGCTTTGCGGAAATGTGGCTATTTAAGGATACGCCCGGCGGCGTGGTCTGTTGACGGCACAGCTAACGGCACGTATCCTATCGAACTGCGTGTTTCGTAGGGGGATGCTGACCCCTCGATTCAAGCCGTTGCACTTTACAGAAAGCTGGAATCATTCGAGAAGGAGTACGCTTTGCCTACTATTAACCAGCTGGTTCGCCAGGGCCGTCGTTCCGTGCCCAAGAAGTCCAAGAACGCTGCTCTGCAGCACAACTCCCAGAAGCGCGGCGTGTGCACCCGTGTCTTCACCACGAGCCCCAAGAAGCCGAACTCGGCTCTTCGTAAGGTTGCCCGTGTTCGCCTCGTCAACGGCATCGAAGTTACCGCTTACATCCCGGGTGAGGGCCACAACCTGCAGGAGCACTCCATCGTGCTCGTCCGCGGCGGTCGTGTCCGTGACCTCCCTGGTGTCCGTTATCACGTCATCCGTGGCGCCTACGACGCTGCTCCGGTCCAGAACCGTATGCAGGCCCGTTCCAAGTACGGTGCTAAGCGCCCCAAGGCCAAATAAGCCAGATAACGTTTTGATACTTTCGCCGTGTGCCGCCTAAGCGCCGCACGGTAGACACTTAAGGAGATTTCACATGCCGCGTCGTGCAGCAGCTAATCGTCGTGAGGTTCAGCCTGACGCCGTTTACAACAACCGCCTGGTGACTCAGCTCATCAACAAGGTCCTTCTTGACGGCAAGAAGGCCACCGCTGAGCGCATCGTTTACACCGCTTTCGAGATCGTTGCCGAGAAGTCCGAGGGTGGCGACGCTCTCGCTACCTTCAAGAAGGCTATGGACAACGTCAAGCCCACGCTCGAGGTTAAGCCCAAGCGTGTCGGTGGCGCTACCTATCAGGTCCCGATGGAGGTCAACTCCCGTCGTTCCACCGCTCTGGGTATCCGCTGGATCGTCAACTTCTCCCGCGCTCGCAAGGAGAAGACCATGGCCGAGCGTCTCGCCAACGAGATCCTCGACGCTTCCAACGGCCTGGGCGCTTCCGTCAAGAAGCGTGAGGACGTCTTCAAGATGGCCGAGGCCAACCGCGCGTTCTCTCACTATCGTTGGTAAGTTAAGGTAAGGAACTAACATGGCTAAGCCTAAGTACAAGCTTTCCGATACCCGTAACATCGGCATCATGGCCCACATCGATGCCGGTAAGACCACCACGACCGAGCGTATTCTTTACTACACCGGTAAGACCCACAAGATCGGTGAGGTCCATGAGGGCGCTGCCACCATGGACTGGATGGTTCAGGAGCAGGAGCGCGGCGTAACCATTACCTCCGCTGCTACCACGTGCTTCTGGAACAAGGACGGTAAGGACTACCGCATCCAGATCATCGATACCCCGGGCCACGTTGACTTCACCGCCGAGGTCGAGCGCTGCCTGCGCGTCCTCGATGGCGCTGTCGCCGTCTTCGACGCCGTTGCCGGCGTTCAGCCCCAGTCTGAGACCGTTTGGCGTCAGGCTTCTACCTTCAACGTCCCCCGCATCGCCTTCATCAACAAGTATGACCGCGTGGGCGCTGACTTCTTCAACGCTATCGAGACCATGAAGGATCGTCTCGACGCTAACGCCGTGGCCGCTCAGGTCCCGATGGGCGCCGAGGACAACTTCTGGGGCGTCATCGACCTGGTCACCATGACTGCATGGGACTTCAAGGCCGACGAGAAGGGCATGACCTACCCCGAGCCGATGGACGAGATCCCGGCTGAGTTTGCCGACATCGCTGCCACCAAGCGCGAGGAGCTCCTCGACGCTGCTGCCAGCTTTGATGACGAGCTCATGGAGAAGATCCTCATGGAGGAGGACTTCACCGTCGAGGAGCTCAAGGCTGCTCTGCGTAAGGGTGTTCTGGCCAACGAGCTCAACCTCGTCTTCGTGGGCTCCGCCTACAAGAACAAGGGCGTTCAGGAGCTGCTCGACGCTGTCGTCGACTACCTGCCCAGCCCGCTCGACGTCGAGGCCGTCACCGGTACCGATCCGGACACCGGCGAGGAGATCCAGCGTCATCCTTCCTTCGACGAGCCCTTCTCCGGCCTGGTCTTCAAGATCATGACCGACCCGTTCGTCGGTAAGCTCACCTACGTCCGCGTTTACTCCGGTCGCGCCGAGTCCGGCTCCTACGTGGTCAACGCTTCCAACGGTCAGCGTGAGCGCCTCGGCCGCATCCTCGAGATGAACGCCGCCGAGCGTATCGACCGTGACGACGCCGCTGCCGGCGACATCGTCGCTTGCGTCGGCTTCAAGAACTCCACCACCGGTGACACCCTGTGCGCCGAGGGCAAGGAGATCGTCCTCGAGAAGATCGAGTTCGCTAAGCCCGTTATCGACGTTGCCATCGAGCCCAAGACCAAGGCCGAGCAGGACAAGATGTCCCTGGCTCTGACCAAGCTCGCCGAGGAGGACCCGACCTTCCAGGTGTCCACCAACCACGAGACCGGCCAGACCATCATCGCCGGCATGGGCGAGCTGCACCTCGAGATCATCGTCGACCGTCTGCTCCGCGAGTTCAAGGTTGACGCTAACGTTGGTAAGCCCCAGGTTGCCTACCGCGAGACCGCTGGTCACGACGTCGAGAAGGCTGAGGGCAAGTTCGTCCGTCAGTCCGGCGGTCGCGGTCAGTACGGCCACGCCGTCATCAAGCTCGAGAAGATGGAGGAGGGCTTCGGCTACGAGTTCGTCAACGCTATCGTCGGCGGCGTCGTGCCCAAGGAGTACATCCCGTCCATCGACAAGGGCATCCAGGAGGCCCTGAACACCGGTGTTATCGCCGGCTTCCCGGTCCTCGACGTTAAGGTCACCCTGTTCGACGGTTCTTACCACGAGGTCGACTCCTCCGAGGCCGCCTTCAAGATCGCCGGTTCCATGGCTATCAAGGACGCCCTCAAGAAGTCCGATCCGCAGCTGCTCGAGCCGATCATGGCTGTCGAGGTCGAGACCCCCGAGCAGTACATGGGCGACGTTATGGGCAACCTCTCCGGTCGCCGCGGCAAGATCGAGGGCATGGAGGATCGCAAGAACAGCAAGCTCATCCGTGCCAAGGTGCCGCTGGGCGAGATGTTCGGTTACGCTACCGACCTTCGCTCCCAGACCCAGGGCCGTGCATCCTACACGATGCAGTTCGACTCTTATGAGCCCGCGCCCAAGTCCATCGTGGACGAGGTCATGAGCAAGAACGCCTAAGTTCGAGCTCCCTGTTACGTAATCCGCGAGAACATCTCTCGCACTCTTTGGAGGTTTAAGTTGGCTACCCAGAAGATCCGCATTCGCCTCAAGGGCTATGATCACGAGGTCGTCGATCAGTCCGCGAAGCTCATCGTTGAGACCGCTCAGAAGACCGGCGCTCGCGTTTCCGGTCCTGTCCCCCTGCCCACCGAGCGCAACCTGTACACGGTTATCCGCTCGCCGCACGTGAACAAGGACTCCCGTGAGCAGTTCGAGATGCGCACCCACAAGCGCCTCATCGACATCCTCGACCCCACCTCGGGCACCGTTGATTCGCTCATGCGTCTCGACCTTCCCGCTGGCGTCGACATCGACATCAAGCTCTAAGCGATATCGCTCATAGCTTACAGAGCCCCGCTACCATTACGGTAGCGGGGCTCTTTTGTTTTGAATGATGGTTTGGACTGCCGGGTATTGCTGCCGAGTAGGTGGCTGCGGCGCCCTATTCGCTCAAGGGGCGCAGCGATGCCTCCTCAAAATGGAAGGATCGCACGCCGCTTTCCGCTTCGATACACGCGCGACCAAAGGCATCGACGGTTTTAAAGATGCCGCGTGCCAGCTCGTCACCGGCAGGGGAACGGGCGATAACGTGCTCCCCAATCCAATTGAGGTGAGCGACATATTCGCCGTGGACGGGCGCGAGTGGTCCGGCGTTATCTTCCATGGCGTTGAGACGCTCTGCCCACGCGTTCACAGCGTTTACGACGGTGTGATAGACCTCCTTGAGTAACACATCGACGGCGGGAATGTTCTCGTTGAGATCCGAGAGACCGATTGCCGGCAGGCCGCCATCGGGAACCTCCGAGGGCACATAGTTCACATTGACGCCAATGCCGCAGACGGCGAAAGGTTTGCCGTCGTTATCGCGTGCGGCCTCGACCAGAATGCCGCCGAGCTTGCGCCCTCGCGCGACCAGATCGTTGGGCCATTTGAGGTCAATCTCGTTTGCAAGGCCCTGCATTTCGAGCGCCTCGAGCACCGCTAGGCCGCTGACGGCGGCAAGACCAGAGTACTTTGCAGGATTAACGCATGGGCGCAGAACAATCGAAAGCAATAGGTTGCCGGCGGTTGAATCCCACTTGTGGCCGCGCCGGCCGCGTCCTGCTGTCTGAGCCCGGGCGGCAAGTCCTGTGCCGTGCGGCGCTCCCTGTTTTCCTGCTTCGAGCAGGTCATCGTTGGTCGATCCGGTTACGTCGACCACCGTTAAACGAGAATCCATAACAGCTGCTACCTCCTAAGGTAATAAGGCAATCGCGTAATGGTGTCGAGAGATAGACACAATGTGAAGCCTTTGTCGCATTTGAACAATTTAATGTTAACACGTCAACAACGACTGAAATGCGTTATCCTCTCTTGGTCGATGTAAACACGTCAACAACTCAAAGGAGGTTAGTGATGGGTTTCACGATTCTTGGAACAGGCTCGGCGCTTCCTAAGCGCAGTGTTTCCAATGACGAGCTGTCTGAGTTCCTCGATACCTCGGATGAGTGGATTTTTACCCGCACAGGTATCAAGAGCCGCCACGTCTGCTCCACCGAGTCACTTGACGACCTTGCCGTAGCGGCGAGCGAGCGGGCACTCCAGGTGTCCGGAATCGACGCGAGCCAGCTGGATCTGATCGTCTGCTCGACGACAACGGGTGACCATCTCGTTCCCGCCGAGGCATGTGCCGTTGCCGAGCGTCTGGGCGCGACGTGCCCTGCCTTCGATGTCTCGGCGGCCTGCGCCGGCTTCGTATTTGCGCTCGATGTCGCCGAGGGCTATATCGCCCGAGGACGAGCCAAGCATGTGCTTGTCGTTGCTGCCGAGCAGATGTCGCGCGCGCTTGACTGGACAGATCGCGCCACGTGCGTGCTCTTTGGTGACGGCGCGGGTGCTGCAGTGATAGAAGCTGGGGGAGACAGCCCCCTTGCCGTCGAGCTTTCGACGGCGCCCGACGTCGAGACGTTGCGCGTTCCCGGTCTGATCGGCACCTCGCCGTTTAAGGACTCCGCAGATAGTGAGAGCGTGCTGTCCATGAAAGGCCGCCGCGTGTTCAAGTTCGGCGTCAGCGCCATCTGCGACACGGTCCATAAGCTTGCGATCGATGCGGGCATTTCGGTCGAAGACATCGATCATTTTGTATTCCATCAGGCTAACGAACGAATCCTGAGTCAGGCGGTCAAGCGCCTCGGCGTGCCAGACGAGCGCATGGTTCGAACGCTGCGCGAGACCGGCAACATTTCGAGCGCCTGCATTCCCTTTGCGCTTGACCGGCTGGCACGTACCGACGCACTGACTGCGGGCGACACCATCGCCCTCGTTGGATTTGGCGCCGGTTTGGATATAGGTGGCTATTTACTTCGCTGGAAGTAGTCGCACATAGGAAATAAAAACGCCCCTAGGGCACAAACAAAGGAGAACTACCATGGCAGATCAGAAGACCTTCGAGCGCGTTTGCGACGTTATCCGCGAGACCGCTGGCCTTGACGACGTCGAGATGAAGCCCGAGTCCACGCTCGAGGAGATTGGCCTCGACAGCCTGGGCACCGTCGAGATCCTCGTCGCCGTCGAGGACGAGTTTGGCATTGAGCTCGATACCGAGGAGAACCCCAAGACGGTCGGCGAGTTCGCCGATACGGTCGAGGCGGCATTGGAGAAGTAGAGATGCTCAAGACTCCTCTCTGCGAGCTGCTCGGCATCGAAAAGCCCGTGTTCCAGGGCGGCATGGCCTGGATTGCCGATGCCTCGCTGGCATCGGCCGTGTCCGAGGCCGGCGGGTTGGGAATCATCGCGGCCATGAATGCCGACTCCAACTGGCTGCGCGATCAGATTCACGAGCTGCGCACCAAGACGGATAAGCCCTTTGGTGTGAACGTCATGCTTATGAGCCCGTTTGCCGACCAGGTCGCGCAGGTTGTGATTGACGAGCAGGTGCCGGTCGTCGTGACGGGTGCCGGCAATCCCACCAAGTACATGAAGGCTTGGAACGACGCCGGCATCAAGGTCATCCCGGTCGTTGCCTCGGTGGCGCTGGCGCGTCTCGTGGCGCGTCGTGGGGCCACCGCCGTGGTTGCCGAAGGCACCGAATCGGGTGGACATATTGGCGAGACATCGACGATGGCGCTCGTTCCGCAGGTTGTCGACGCGGTCGATGTCCCCGTTGTGGCAGCTGGCGGTATCGCCGATGGTCGCGGCGTGGCAGCGGCCTTTATGCTTGGCGCCGCTGGTGTCCAGGTGGGAACACGCTTTCTGGTCGCAAACGAGTGCACCGTATCCGAACAGTACAAAGAGCTGGTGCTCAAGGCAGGAGACACCTCGACGCGCGCGACTGGCCGTTCGACGGGGCATCCGGTGCGTGCGCTTAAGAGCCCCTTCACCAACGCGTATGCCAAGAACGAGGCGGCGGGCGCAAGCCCCGAGGAGCTCGGGGCCATGGGCACGGGCGCGCTTCGTAAAGCCGCAAAGGACGGTAATTACGAAGAGGGCTCGTTTTTGTGCGGACAGGTTGCCGGTATGGTCAACGAACGCCAAAGCGCACGTGAGATCGTTGACGACCTGGTTGATGGTGCCGAGCGCGTTCTGAAGGGTGCGTCCACATGGGTAGCGTAGCGTTTTTGTTCGCCGGCCAGGGTGCCCAACACCCCGCGATGGGCGTCGACCTGATCGAGGCATCGCCGGCGGCTGCCGAGGTGTTCGCCATTGCCGACGAGGTGCGTCCGGGAACCAGCGAGCAGTGCCGGAACGCCTCCAAGGAGGAGCTCTCGCAGACCGAGAACACGCAGCCGTGCGTGTTCGTTCATGACCTGGCAGCGGCTGTCGCCCTGCGTGAGCGCGGCGTGGCGCCTGCCGCCTGTGCGGGATTTTCGCTGGGCGAGGTCGCCGCGCTCACCTTTGCGGGGGCATTCGATACGCGAGCGGGTTTTGAGCTCGTGTGTGAGCGCGCGGCATTGATGGCCGCGGCTGCCGAGCGCCATCCGGGCGGCATGCGCGCCGTCATCAAGCTCGATGCGGCGCAAGTCGAGGACCTGGCAAAACAGGCCGGCGAGGACTGCTGGCCGGTCAACTACAACAGCCCGCAGCAGACGGTTGTGGCCGGAGCGCCCGATGAGTTGCAGACCCTCGACGTCCTGGTAAAAGAGGCTGGCGGCCGCGCCATGAAGGTCGCGGTGTCGGGTGCATTCCATAGCCCCTATATGGCCGAGGCGACTTGTGGCCTTGCTGCATATATCGAGGCCGGTCACACGCCGTCCCCGTTGCTCATTCCTGTTATGGCAAATATGACGGCGGCGCCCTATCCGGCGGACCCGCGAGCAGCATCGGATGTCTTGGCCAACCAGGTGAGCCATGCCGTGCGCTGGGTCGACACGCTGCACACTCTGCAGGATCAGGGCATCGACACGTTTATTGAGGTCGGCCCTGGCAAAACGCTGTCGGGCCTGGTCAAGCGTACGCTGAGCGACGTTCACGTGTATTCGTGTGAAACGGCCGAACAGGTCGCAGCTATTGCCGACGAGCTCGCATAGCCCACAGGGCTGTAACCCGAAAGGAACGACATGGGCAATTTGAACAACGGCGCGCTCGAGCGCGACGATTCACGTCGTGTGGCGCTGATCACGGGCGGCTCGCGCGGCATCGGTCGCGCTTGTGCCGTGGGCCTGGCGGAGGATGGCTACGATATCGCCGTCGTTTATGCCGGTAGCGTCGACGCGGCGCGCGAGACGTGTGAAGCCTGCGAGGCGTCAGGCGCCACGGCGAGCGCATATCAATGTGACGTGGCCGACCCCGATGCCGTCAACACATGCGTGGAGACGGTTCTCAATGACTTTGGCTCCATTTGGGTGCTCGTCAACAACGCTGGCATCACGCGCGACGGCCTGCTCATGCGTATGGGCGACGATGCCTTCGACCGCGTGCTCGATGTCAATCTCAAGGGCACGTTCAATACGACGCGCGCGCTCACCAAGACCTTTATGCGCCAGCGCGGCGGTTGCGTCGTCAACATGAGCTCGGTTGTGGGCCTGATGGGCAATGCCGGGCAGGCCAACTATGCTGCCTCCAAGGCGGGCGTTATCGGCCTGACCAAGGCGGTAGCGCGCGAGCTTGCGCCCCGCGGCGTACGAGTGAACGCGGTCGCCCCCGGGTTTGTCGAGACAGATATGACGGCAAAGCTCTCGGAGAAGGTGCGTGCGGCAACCGAGGAGCAGATTCCCCTTAAGCGCATGGCGCGCCCCGAGGAAGTGGCCGGCGTGGTGCGCTTTTTGGTGAGCGATGCGGCCGCTTACATTACGGGCGAGGTCGTGCGCGTCGACGGCGGAATGGCGATGTAGAAACCAGGGCCGAACAACGGCTTGGATGAGGAGACCATGATGGAACAGAGAGTTGCAATCACCGGCATCGGTGCCGTATCGCCGCTCGGCAATACCGCGCTTGCCACCTGGGCGGCCATGTGCGCCGGCACGTGCGGTATCGGCCCGATCACGCACTTCGATACCGATGCGTTCGCCGTTAAAGTGGCGGCCGAGGTCAAGGGCTTTGACGGCAACGAGTACTTTGGCAAGCACGACGCCAAGCATCTCGACCCCTGTGTACAGTTTGCGATGGCGGCGTCGGATGAGGCCATGCACGATGCGGGCCTCGATGTTGAGGGCGCGGTCGATCGCGATCGCCTGGGTGTCTATGTGGGCTCGGGCGTGGGCGGCATGCAGACGCTTGTCGACAACGTCCACACGATTGCCGATCGCGGGCCTCGTCGCGCATCGCCCTACATGATTGCGATGATGATTCCCAACATGGCTTCGGGCAACATTGCGATTCGCCATAAGGCAAAGGGCCCGACCCTGCCCGTGGTGACCGCTTGCGCGACTTCTGCCCATGCGGTGGGCGAGGCGTTCCGCGCCATCAAGCACGGCTATGCCGACGCGATCCTCGCGGGCGGCGCCGAGGCCGCAATTATCCCCGATGCCGTTGCGGGCTTTACGTCCTGCCGTGCATTGACCACCAACCCCGATCCCGCGACGGCCTGCCGCCCGTTCGATGCAGACCGCGACGGCTTTGTGATGGGCGAGGGCGCCTGCGTGCTGGTACTCGAGAGCATGGAACATGCACGGGCCCGCGGTGCGCACATTTACGCCGAGGTCGTGGGCTACGGCAACACCGATGACGCCTACCACATCACGAGTCCCGACCCGGATGCGGCAGGTATCGCCCGTGCGATATCGCTGGCGGTGGCCGAGGGCGACGTTAAGCCTTCCGAGGGCCTCTACATCAACGCCCACGGCACCTCGACCAAGCTCAACGATTCGTCCGAGACGGCGGGCATCAAACGAGCGCTCGGCGAGGACGCGGCGCGCGCCGCACATGTCTCGTCGACCAAGTCGATGACCGGCCACATGATCGGTGCCACGGGCGCCATCGAGGTCATGGCCTGTGCCATGGCGCTCGAGCAGGGTGTGGTGCCGCCGACCATTAACTACCACACGCCCGATCCCGCCTGCGATCTTGACTACACGCCCAATCGCGCGGTTCGCGCCGACCTTACCTGGGCGCTTTCGACCAATTTGGGCTTTGGCGGACACAATGCCGCCATCGCGCTGCGTAGATATGCAAGGAGCTAGAGCATGGATTCCAAAAGACTTGCCGAGATAGCCGATGTGATGGAGGACCGCGGCCTTACGCGCGTGCGCGTGGAGGAGCCCGATGGCACCGCGGTCGAGCTCGAGCGCGCGAGCGCAGCGCAGCCGGTTGCCGTGCCCATGCCTATGCCGAGTGCCGTGACTGCTCCGGCGGTGGCTCCTGTCGCCGTGCCTGCCGCCGCACCGGAGCCCGCCGCGCAGACGCCTGCCGCCGCACCGAAGCCGAAGGGCATCGAGGTGACCGCTCCCATGGTCGGCGTTTTCTATGCTGCCCCGGCGCCGGGCGACGAGCCGTTTGTGCACGTGGGCTCCAAGGTCAAGGCCGGCGAGACCCTCTGCATCATCGAGGCCATGAAGGTTCTCAACGAGGTGACGGCAGAGGCGGATGGCGAGGTGTTCGAGATCTGCGTGGCCGACGGCGACCTCGTAGAGTTTGGCAGCTGCCTCATGAGGATCGGATAGGTGATATCCATGAACAAAGAAGAGCTCAAGAAGCTGTTGCCGCATCGAGAGCCGATGCTTTTGCTCGACAAAGCCGAGCTGGTGGGCGACGAGGCCCACGGCAAGATCACGATTACGGGCGACGAGTACTTTTTGCAGGGGCATTTTCCGGGAAACCCGGTGGTCCCCGGCGTGATCCAATGCGAGATGCTCGCCCAGAACTGCTGCGTGCTGCTGATGGGCGATGAGGAGGCGCGCGGCGCGACGCCGTTCTACACGAGTCTGGACAAGGTGCGCTTTAAGCGTCCGGTGCGCCCGGGAGACACGGTGGATCTGGTGTGCTCCATCACGCGTGCGCGCGGGCCGTTCCGCTTTGCGACGGGTACTGCGAGCGTCAACGGTGAGGTTTGCTGCCGCGCCGACATGTCTTTTGCACTCATGCACGAAAGTTAAGGAAGGCTTCATGTTCGACAAAGTGCTCATCGCCAATCGCGGCGAAGTCGCGGTCCGTGTTATCCGCGCGTGCCGCGATATGGGCATCAAGACCGTCGCCGTTTATTCCACGGCCGATGCGGACGCACTGCACGTGCAGCTTGCCGACGAGGCGTATTGCATCGGCGGCCCGCGTCTTGCCGAGAGCTACCTCAACGACGATGCCGTGCTCACCTGTGCCGTAAAGTCGGGAGCTAAGGCAATTCATCCCGGCTATGGCTTTTTCTCCGAGAAGGCGAGCTTTGTGCGCGACTGCGACAAGTATGGCCTGGCGTTTGTCGGTCCTTCGGCCGAGGTGATCGACAACATGGGCGACAAGGACGCCGCACGTCGAACGGCTGCCGCGGCGGGCGTGCCCATCGTACCGGGCTGCGATTTGCTCAAAAGCCCCGAGGAGGCAACGGCCGAGGCCGAGCGCATTGGCTGCCCCGTGCTTATTAAGGCGCGTGCAGGCGGTGGCGGTCGCGGCATTCGCAAGGTCGAGCGCGTGGAAGATGCGGCAAAGGCGTTCATCGAGGCGCGTGCCGAGGGCGAGGCCGTTTTTGGCGACGGCGAGTGCTACATGGAGAAGTTCGTCGCGCCGGCGCACCACGTCGAGGTGCAGATTATGGCCGATAAGCAGGGCCATGTGTTTTCGCTCGGCGAGCGCGAGTGCTCGGTGCAGCGCCGCAACCAAAAGCTGATCGAGGAGAGCCCCGCGCCGTGCCTCGACGGACACGACGGCATTCGTGCCCGTATGCACAAGGCCGCGCGCGACCTGGCTCGTGCCGTCGGCTACGAAGGAGCCGGTACCATCGAGTTCCTGTATTCGGACGACGGCAATTTCTACTTTATGGAAATGAACACGCGCTTGCAGGTGGAGCATCCGGTTACGGAGTTTGTGGCCGATACCGACTTGGTCAAGTGGCAGCTGCGCGTGGCGGCCGGCCAGCTTCTGCCCTTTGAGCAGGAGGACGTTCCGGTCCGCAACCACGCCATGGAGTGCCGCATCAATGCCGAAACGCCGGACTTTCTGCCGTCATGCGGAACGGTCACCGCGTTGCGTGTGCCGGGTGGTCCGCGCGTGCGCTGGGATTCCGCCATGTTTACCGGTGCGAACGTTCCGCCGTACTACGACTCCATGCTCGGCAAGCTCATCGTGTGTGCGCCCACGCGCGACGGCGCCATTCGCAAGATGCGCTCGGCCCTGGGCGAGCTCGTGATTGAGGGCGTGAGCGAAAACAGCGAGCTTCAGCTCGACGTGCTGGCAAACGATGAGTTCTTGTCGGGCATGTATCACACCGATCTGATGGGGCATCTCTATGCTGGTGAATAGAAAAGCGAAGACGGTCAACGTCCTCGAGGGGCCAATAACCGAGTCGTGCGCCGAGTTTCCCGCGCGCCACGTGTTTATCAAGTGTCCGGAGTGCCGCCGTGTGATCGATGAAGCACGTCTACACGACAACCTCGAGGTCTGCCCTCGTTGCGGCAAACACTTTCGCGTGAGCGGTCGCGCGCGCATGCGCATGACGGTCGACGAGGGCACGTTTGAGGAATGGGATGCCAATCTGGCGTCGGAGGACTTCCTCTCGTTTCCCGGTTATGCCGACAAGCTCAAGGGCGCGGTCGAGCATTCGGGCGAGCGCGATGCCGTTGTGTGCGGCAAGGGCAAAATCTGCGGTTGCGATACGGCGCTCTTCTTTATGGACGCCAACTTTATGATGGGCTCGATGGGCTCCGTGGTGGGCGAGAAGATCTGTCGCGCATTTGAGCGTGCGACCGAGCTGGGATTGCCAGTTGTCGGCTTTACCGTTTCGGGCGGTGCACGCATGCAAGAGGGCGTGACATCGCTTATGCAGATGGCCAAGATTTCCGCGGCGGTTAGGCGCCACAGCGAGGCGGGCGGCCTGTATATCACGGTGCTCACCGACCCCACGACTGGCGGCGTAACCGCGAGCTTTGCCATGGAGGGCGACATTATCCTGGCCGAGCCCGATGCCCTGACGGCATTTGCCGGCCCGCGCGTGATCGAGCAGAACATGCACAAGCGCCTGCCCAAGGGATTCCAGCGCTCCGAGTTTTTGCTGGAGCACGGCTTTTGCGATGCCGTTGTTCCGCGTGGCGAGATTGCGCTCACAGTGGGAGAGCTGCTGGCGCTGCACGAAGGACACGCGCCCGGTCTGGGGGCACCGCACGAGATCGTGCATACGGGTCGCCGCGGCAAAAAGCTGGGACACTTGTTTAAGCGCTCGACGGCACCAAAAACCGCGCTCGAGATTGTCAAGCAGACCCGCTTGGCAGATCGCGCCACGGCGGGTGAGATGATCTCACTGGGCCTGGATGGATTTGTGGAGCTGCACGGCGACCGTTACTTTGGAGACGACGCCGCTGTGGTGGCCGGTATTGGCTGGAAAAACGGACGCCCCGTAACGGTCATCGCCATCGAGCGCGGCACCACGACCAAAGAGCGTATGCGCCGCAACTTTGGCATGGCGCATCCCGAGGGCTATCGCAAAGCGCGTCGCCTGATGCGCCAGGCCGAAAAGTTTGGTCGACCGGTTCTGTGCCTGGTCGATACTTCGGGTGCGTTTTGCGGCATCGGTGCCGAGGAGCGCGGCCAGGGCGAGGCGATTGCCCAGAATCTCATGGAGATGAGCGGCCTTAAGACGCCGATTGTCTCGGTGGTGACAGGCGAGGGCGGCTCTGGTGGCGCGCTGGCGCTGTCCGTGGCCGACCGCATCCTGATGCTCTCGAGCTCGGCCTATTCGGTCGTGAGCCCCGAGGCCTGTGCGTCGATCCTGTGGAAAGATACCGAGCGTGCGAATGAGGCCGCCGAGGCGCTTAAGCTCACGGCCCCCGATCTGTTGGCGCTCGGCATCATCGACGGCATTGTCGACGATAGAGGCCTGTCACATGAGGAGATCGCCGGTGCCGTCATGTCCTCGGCATTTGATGCCTTCGATACGCTTGGGCGGCTCGACGACGCGACCCTCACAAACCTCCGCTACGAAAAGTACCGCGCAATCGGTCAGTACCGCACGATGTGACAAAGGGACAGTTCGCATGTCACATTGGGAAAGGCGTTCCATGTCACAAGTTTCTAACACCTCGTTTACAACGACGGTCTCATCAAACGCCATGGCCGTGGTGGACTATCTGTCCAAAAGCATGATGTCGGCGCTGCCCTTTATTGTCTGCGCGGCGTTGTTCCGCACCGTCGCCGTCATTATGGGCGAAGGCATGCTGGGTCTGTGGTCTGCAGATTCCGATATCTATCGCCTGTTCTACAGTTGGCTCTATAACGCCGGCTACTACTTTTTGCCCATTTATCTTGGTTGGGCGGCCGCCCGCCAGCTCGGTTGCTCGGAGCAGCTGGGTATGATGCTGGGCGGCGTATTGATTGCGCCCGATCTGCTTAAGCTCGTCGATGTCGCATCGACGACGGCGGCATCGATGACTTCCGTGTATGGTCTGTTTCCCGCGCCGGTCAACGATTACACGACGACTGTTATTCCGGTTCTCATTTCGGTGCCCGTGCTATGGCGAGTGGAGTGTTTCTTTCAGCGCGTTATCCCTAAGGCCGTGGCGTTTTCGTTCGTTCCGTTTGCGACCATGCTCGTTATGGTTCCGGTTTCGCTGTGTATTACGGCGCCGGCGGGCAGCTATCTGGGCATGCTGTTGGGCCAACTTATGTTTATGCTTGGCAATTCCGGTGGCATCGTGTCGCTGCTCACGCTCATGGGGCTTGCCGCGGGTTGGGAGTTTCTTAAGATTGCGGGCGTCAGCAACGTTGTCCTATCGCTTGCGTACGCGCAGTTTATGAGCGTGGGAACGGATTCGTGCATTCTCATTGCCGCGACAATGGCGACGTTCGCCGTTTGGGGCATGCCCTTTGGTGCGTCGCTCCGCGTTGCGGATAAGGATGAGAAGGCGCTCATGCTGGGCTATTCAATCTCGGGCGTGCTTGGCGGCGTAAGCGAGCCGGCGCTGTACGGCTGCGGCTTTAAATATGGCAGGTGCCTGACGTGCATGGCCATTGGCGGCGCCGTCGGAGGCCTTGTTGCAGCCGTGGGCCACGTTACGGCTTATACCATCGGCATGACGAATGTCCTCATGGTCATTGGCTTTGCCACGGGCGGTATTTCGAACCTGCTGTGGTGCTGCGTTGCCGGCGGCATGGCTTTTGCGGTGTCTGCGGCGCTGAGCTACTGCTTTGGCGTGGTGCCGACGAAGGTGCAGGCGGCAGAAGACGGAGCCGATTCACCCGAAACCTCGAAGAGCGTGGCCGAAGTAAGCGCGTAAACCTGTGCGACACAAGGACGATTCCTTTGCCATATTCCAAGGCCGTGGCCCGTGTGGATTGCGGCCTTTTTTGTATCTGGGGGACAAAGTGGCTACACTACAATCCGTTTGAGCAATAGATATATAGGTAGTACCGTGGGGGCGGATGTAGATGGTCGAGTGGATTGTTAAACGTGCGCAGGGCGACCGTGCGCGCGTGGGCACGTTGACGGGCGTTGTGTGTATTCTCGCCAATGTGGCACTATGTGCTGCGAAGGGCGCAATTGGCGTGGTTTCGGGATCGGTTTCGATCGTGGCGGATGCCATGAACAACCTGTCCGATGCCAGCTCGAATATCGTGAGCGTGCTGGGCTTTAAGCTGGCGAGCAAGCCGGCCGACCCCGAGCATCCTTACGGTCACGGTCGCTACGAGTATCTCTCGGGTCTGGTCGTGGCGGCGCTCGTGCTGCTGATCGGCCTTGAGCTTATCAAGTCCTCGGTTGAGCGCGTCATCCACCCCGAACCTGTTGAGTTCTCGCTTGCCCTGGTGACGGTTCTAGTGCTTTCGATGGTCGTAAAGCTCTGGATGGCGGCCCTCAACCAAAAGCTCGGTGACCGTATTGAGTCCGATACGCTGCATGCGACGGCTCAGGACTCAAAGAACGATGTCCTGGCCACGGGCGCTGTGCTGGCGTGCGCGATTGTTTCCCAGGTGACGCATGTCAATCTTGATGCTTGGGTCGGCCTTGCCGTTGGCGCCTATATTGGCTGGAGCGGCTTTGAGCTTATCCAAGATACGGTGAGCCCCCTTTTGGGCCAGGCACCCGATCCCAAGCTGGTCAAGCACATCCGAGACAAGATCATGAGCTACCCCGGCGTTTTGGGCGTTCACGATTTGATGGTTCACGACTACGGCCCGGGCAGGAAGTTTGCAAGTGCGCATGCCGAGATGGCGGCCGAGGCCAGCCCGCTGGAAAGTCACGACACGCTCGATAATATCGAGCAGTCGTTTAGGGACGAGGACGGCATGATCGTCACGCTCCATTACGATCCCATCGTGACCGACGATTCAAATGTGGCGAGCATGCGCCTGTGCATCAACGCTATGGCCCAGGAGATCGATAGACGCCTTTCGATTCACGATTTGCGTTGCGTGCCGGGCCCCACGCACACCAATGTGATCTTTGACTGCGTGCGACCCTCGGACCTGCAGATGAGTGCCGAAGACTTAAAGCACACGCTGGCACAACGGGTCGAATCGGAATATCCCAAGTCGATTGCCAAGATTACGATCGACGAAGACTACGTAGGGCATACCCACGAGTAGGGCTGTGCCGGCAAAGCAAGTTATACAGAAGGGGAGACTATGAAGAAGCTGTATCTGCTCCGCCACGGCCAGACGGAATTCAACGTCAAAAAGCTCGTCCAGGGTCGCTGCGATTCACCGCTCACCAATTTGGGTCGTCAACAGGCACAGACAGCCGCCGCATGGCTCAAGGTCCATGGCGTCGTCCCCGACAAAGTAGTCTCATCACCCTTAGGCCGAGCCATGGACACGGCAAGTCTCGTCGCATGCGAACTCCTCGGTCCGGATGCAGCAGTCGAGCCCTGCGAAGGCATCATCGAGCGCAGCTACGGCACCTTCGAAGAAGGCCCCCACGACGCCCTGCCCACCGACGTCTGGGACCCCGGCGAGGACCTGATTCCATTTGGCGGAGAAGGAAGCCATGCCCTGCAGGAGCGCATGGTAGACACCCTCACCAATATCATGGGCGCCGAGGATATCGAAACCCTCCTAGCAGTAAGCCACGGCAGCGCCAGCCGCCAATTCATCAAGGCTGCAGCCCCAGAGGGCTTCGAGCTCCCAGCAAAACTCCCCAACTGCGCCATCATGATCTTCGATTTCGAAGAGGCAAAGCCACAAGCAGAAGGCGAGCCAATGCAATGCAAGTTCACCCTCCAGCAAATAGTGGACCCCCAACAAAGTCATTAGCCTGAGCGAGCAAGGTTTAGCAGACATCAACGTGGCGTTCCCAGTGTGCGGCGGAGGGGGCGGGCCTGAGACATATTAAGGTTGTCGCGAGTTCCGCACGAACAGGAGAGCACTTAATGTGCTCTCCGTCGTGAGCAGGACTGTAGAGCAGCAACCTTAATATGTCTCAGGCCCGCCCCCTCCGCCGCACACTGGGAACGTGCCACGCACTTTACCTGCGTAAACAATGTGAGTGAAATATGAATCTCGATGGATACGCCCGCAGCCGTGTATACTAAACAGCTGTGTGTAACCAGGGGAGTATTCTGGCTGGACAAAATGCCTGCTTAATAGGGTTGTCAGGTAGTCTGGACGCAATACAAGGCTGGGGAGCACGTCGTGTAAGTAGTGGTCCTCTAGGGGCGTACGCTCGGTGGTGTACGCATTGTCCCAAGACCACGCGAGAGTTGGGATCATATCTTGATCAGCATGATTCTCGGCCGCAAGATTGGCATGACCCAGGTTTGGGACGAGGACGACAACGTCGTTCCCGTCACGGTCATCCAGGCTGGCCCCTGCGCTGTCTCGCAGGTTAAAACTCAGGCAACCGACGGCTATGACGCCGTCCAGATCGGTTTCGGCGACATCAAGGCCAAGAACGTGAACAAGCCCATGGCTGGTCACTTCGCTAAGGCTGGCGTCGAGCCTGTCCGTTTCCTTCGTGAGGTCCGCGTCGAGAACGGCGAGGAGCACAAGGTCGGCGAGGTCGTCACCGTCGCTGATTTCGCTGATGTCGAGAAGGTCGACGTCATCGGTACCTCCAAGGGTAAGGGCTTCCAGGGTCGCATCAAGCGCTGGGGTCAGCGCCGCGGTCCTATGACGCATGGTTCTCACTTCCAGCGTCACCCCGGTTCTATCGGTCAGTGCGCCTATCCTGCGCGCGTCCTCAAGGGCGTCAAGATGGCCGGTCACATGGGTAACGAGCGCGTTACCGTCAAGAACCTTTCCGTTGTCCGCATCGATGCCGAGCAGAACCTCATCTTGGTCAAGGGCGCTGTCCCGGGTGCCAAGAATGGTCTCGTCGCCATCCGTATGGCCTAAGGGCCCAGCCCATTTAGCCCAGCGTCATACCAAGGAGAACACTTAAATGGCAAAGTTTGAAGTAAAGAACAGCGAGGGCAAGAAGGTCGCCGAGGCCGAGCTCGCCGCTGAGGTGTACGGCATCGAGCCGAACATCCACGTTATGCACCACATCGTCAAGTGCCAGATGGCCTCTTGGCGTCAGGGCACCCAGTCCGCTAAGGGCCGCTCTGAGGTTTCCGGTGGCGGCAAGAAGCCTTGGCGTCAGAAGGGCACCGGCCGTGCCCGCCAGGGTTCCATCCGTGCTGCCCAGTGGCGTCACGGTGGCGTTGTCTTCGCCCCCAAGCCCCGTTCCTACGCTAAGCGTATGAACAACAAGGAGGTCAAGCTGGCTATGCGCTCTGCGCTGTCCGCCAAGCTGGCCGATGGCGAGCTTGTGCTCGTCGACGACTACGGCTTCGAGAAGCCTTCCACCAAGGCTGCCGTTGCCATGCTCAAGGCTCTCGGCCTTGAGGGCAAGCGTCTGACCATCATCGTTCGCGATGAGGACGTCAACGCCTACCTGTCGTTCCGCAACATTCCCAAGACGTTCATCATCACTGCCGACGAGGCCAACACCTACGATCTCGTCAACAACAACGCCGTGCTGATGCCCGCCGACATCGCCGCTCACTTCGGGGAGGTGCTTGCTTAAATGACCGCCCACGAGATCATCATCCGTCCGATCGTGTCCGAGCGTTCCTTCTCCGGCATGGAGCAGAACAAGTACACGTTCGAGGTCGCCAAGGATGCTAACAAGTATCAGATCAAGGACGCTGTCGAGGAGATCTTCGGCGTCAAGGTCGTTCGCGTGAACACCCTGACGGTCAAGCCCAAGACCAAGCGCGTGCGCTATGTCGCCGGCAAGACCCGTTCTTGGAAGAAGGCCATCGTCACGCTGGCCGAGGGCGACACCATCGAGGTCTTTGGCAACCAGGCCTAAGACTCGCTGCTGTTGAGTGAGCTCATGCCTCCCAAATAGGGGAGGCGAGAGCTCAAGGTTTTGGGCGTATAAAATGGACACGCCCGGAGCCGTGTATACGTCCGGTGTCATCGCACCCGAGGCAGAACCTCGAATCCCTGTCTGCGATGGCTAACGGATTCCTATTGAAAGGGATTGTAATGGCTGTAAAGCACCTTAAGCCGACCTCCGCTGGTAGGCGTTGGCAGACGATCTCCGACTTCTCCGAGATCACCTGCACCAAGCCCGAGAAGTCTCTTCTCGAGCCCCTGCCCAAGAAGGCCGGTCGTAACAACAACGGCCGCATCACCACCCGCCACCAGGGCGGCGGCGTGAAGCGTCGTTACCGCGTGATCGACTTCAAGCGCAACAAGGACGGCGTGCCCGCCAAGGTTGCCACGATCGAGTACGATCCGAACCGTTCCGCTCGCATCGCTCTGCTGCACTACGCTGACGGTGAGAAGCGCTACATCCTGGCCCCCAAGGGCCTCGAGGTCGGCCAGACCATCATGTCCGGTTCTGACGCCGACATCAAGCCGGGCAACGCTCTGCCCCTCGCCGACATCCCCGTCGGTACGCTCATCCACGCCGTCGAGTTCCAGCCGGGCAAGGGCGCTGCTATCGCCCGTTCCGCCGGTAACTCCTGCCAGCTGATGGGTAAGGAGGGCAAGTACGCTATCGTCCGTATGCCTTCCTCCGAGATGCGCCGCATCCTCGTTACCTGCCGCGCCACCGTCGGTGAGGTCGGCAACGCCGATCACTCCAACATCGTCATCGGCAAGGCCGGCCGTAAGCGTCACATGAACGTGCGCCCGACCGTCCGCGGTACCGTCATGAACCCTGTCGACCACCCGCACGGCGGTGGCGAGGGCAAGAACCACACCTCTGGTCGTCCCTCTGTTACCCCCTGGGGTAAGCCGACGAAGGGCCTTCGTACGCGCAAGAAGAAGAAGGTCTCGAACCAGCACATCATTCGTCGCCGTAAGAAGTAATTTCGGATACCGAGTTTTAGGAGAAAGCACTTATGAGCAGAAGTCTCAAAAAGGGCCCGTTCGTGGAGACTCGCCTTCTCTCGCGTATCACCGCGATGAACGAGGCTGGCAAGAAGGACGTCGTGAAGACCTGGTCCCGCGCGTCCACCATCTTCCCCGAGATGGTTGGTCACACCATCGCCGTCCACGACGGCCGCAAGCATGTGCCCGTGTATGTTACCGAGTCCATGGTTGGTCACAAGCTCGGCGAGTTCGCGCCGACTCGTACGTTCCGTGGCCACAAGGCCAAATAGGGGGTTAACCGTAAATGGCAACTAAGTCTATTGAAACTGAGGCCACCGAGGTTCGCGCCGTCGCTAAGTACGTGCGTGTTTCCCCCAGCAAGGCCCGCCTGGTGGTCGATCTGATCCGCCGCAAGCCTGTCGCTCAGGCCTTCGACATCCTCCACTTCTGCGACCGCGCCGTCGCCGTGGATGTCGAGAAGGTTCTCCGTTCCGCCGTTGCGAACGCCGAGAACAACAATGGTCTGCGTGCCGACAACCTGGTTGTCGCCGCTGCCTATGTTGACGAGGGTCCGACGCTTAAGCGCATCCGTCCCCGCGCCAAGGGTTCCGCTTCTCGCATTCTGAAGCGTACTTCCCACATCACCGTCGTCGTTGCTCCTCGAAAGGAGGCGTAAAGCTGTATGGGTCAGAAAGTCTACCCCACCGGCTTCCGTCTTGGCATCACCGAGAACTGGCGCTCCCGCTGGTTCGCAGAGAAGGATTACGCTAAGACCCTCGGTAACGATCTCGAGATCCGCAAGTACCTCGAGAAGCGTCTTTCCCGCGCAGCTGTCTCCCGCGTCGAGATCGAGCGCGCTGGCGACAAGGTGAAGGTCATCATCCTCACCGCTCGCCCCGGCGTTGTCATCGGTAAGAAGGGTGCCGAGATCGATACCCTCCGCACCGAGCTCGAGAAGGTCGCTGGCGTCTCCAAGGGCCAGCTCTCCGTCGACGTTGTCGAGATCAAGCGCCCCGAGCTCGACGCCAACCTCGTTGCTCAGTCCATCGCTGAGCAGCTCGAGGGCCGCGTTGCCTTCCGTCGCGCTATGCGCAAGGCTGTCCAGTCCGCCCGCAAGGCCGGCGCCAAGGGCATTCGTATCCAGTGCTCCGGTCGTCTCGGCGGTGCCGAGATGGGCCGTCGTGAGTGGTACCGTGAGGGTCGCGTGCCTCTGCACACCCTCCGCGCCAAGATCGACTACGGCACGGCTGTCGCCAGCACCACCATGGGTGCCTGCGGCGTGAAGGTCTGGATCTACCTGGGCGAGAAGCTCCCGGGCCAGCCTGTTCCCAACCCTGCACTCGAGGGCTCTTCCCGTCCTCGTCGTCGTAACTCCGAGAGGAGGGGTCAGTAGTGCTTGCCCCTAAGCGTATTCTTCACCGCAAGGTGCAGCGTGGCTCCATGAAGGGCCAGGCCAAGGGTAATACCGAGCTGCATTTCGGCGAGTTTGGTATCCAGGCTCTCGAGGCCCATTGGATCACCAACCGTCAGATCGAGGCCGCTCGTATTGCCATGACCCGCTACATGAAGCGTGGCGGTCGTGTCTACATCACGATCTTCCCCGATAAGCCCATCACCAAGAAGCCTGCCGAGACTCGCATGGGTTCTGGTAAGGGTAACCCCGAGGAGTGGGTGGCCGTCGTCAAGCCCGGCCGCATCATGTTCGAGGTCAAGGGCGTGCCCGAGGAGGTCGCTCGCGAGGCTCTGCGTCTTGCACAGCACAAGCTTCCCATCAAGACCAAGATTGTTGCTGCCAAGAACGCTGAGCAGCGCATCCAGAAGGAGATGGCTGAGGAGGCCGCTCTCGAGGCCAAGTGGGCTGCTGAGGACGCCGCCGCCGCCAAGGAGGAGAACTAATGAAGCCCGCAGAGATTCGTGAGCTCTCGGACGCTCAGCTCGTTGAGAAGCTGAAGGAAATGCGCGCCGAGCTCTTTAACCTTCGTTTCCAGATGGCCACCAGCCAGCTGGACAACACCGCTCGCGTCAACACCGTGAAGAAGGACATCGCTCGCGTCCTCACGGAGCAGCGCGCCCGCGAGATCGCAGCGGAGAAGTCCGCTGTCGCCGAGTAGGACCTAAGGAGAGAACATGACTGATTCGCGTAACTCGCGTAAGGTCCGTACGGGTGTCGTTACCTCCGTCTCCGGTGCAAAGACCATTGTTGTCACCATCACCGAGCGCAAGCGTCACCCCAAGTACGGCAAGATGATGACCAGCTCCAAGAAGCTGCACGCTCACGACGAGGAGTGCACGGCTGGCGTGGGCGATACCGTCCGCGTTATGGAGACCCGTCCTATGTCCAAGATGAAGCGTTGGCGCCTCATCGAGGTCGTCGAGCGCGCTAAATAAGCAGTCGCTCATACGACTTGTACGTTTCCGAAGATGTGCGTATGCCTGGTTTGCATACCACAGGCCGCCTAAAGGCTGCGCACCTCTCTTCGGTTCTTAGTTCGGAGGAACATCTACCATGATTCAGATGCAAACCATGCTGAACGTCGCCGACAACTCCGGCGCTCGCAAGATTCGCTGCATCAAGGTGCTTGGCGGTTCCAAGCGTCGTTATGCAGGCATCGGCGATGTGTTCATCGGTGCTGTCCAGGAGGCTACCCCTGGCGCCAACGTCAAGAAGAAGGACGTTGTCCGTTGCGTCGTCGTTCGCACCGTTAAGGAGATCCGCCGCAAGGATGGCTCCTACATTCGCTTTGATGAGAACGCCTGCGTTGTCATCAACAACGATGGTTCGCCCGTCGGCACCCGTATCTTCGGGCCTGTCGCTCGCGAGCTTCGTGACAAGAAGTACATGAAGATCGTCTCGCTCGCTCCCGAGACCCTGTAGTTAGGGGAGATATATGTATATCAAGAAGGGCGATAAGGTCCAGGTTCTCTCTGGTAAGGATCGCGGCAAGCAGGGCGTTATCCTGCGTGCTCTCCCCGCCGAGAACAAGGTCGTTGTCGAGGGCGTTTCGGTCGTCAAGAAGGCCGTCAAGCCCAACGCTGCCAACCAGCAGGGCGGCATCGTTTCGCAGGAGGCTCCCATCGATGCCTCCAACGTCAATCTCGTCTGCCCCGAGTGCGGTAAGGTTACCCGCGTCGGTCACGAGAAGGACGGCAAGAACAAGCTGCGCGTCTGCAAGAAGTGCGGCCACAAGTTCTAAGCTGCCCGCAACATCAAGTTGCTAGCAAAGGCTCGGATGCCCCACGGCATCCGGGCCTTTTTCTATCCCTACTCATTGGGGATACCCATTGGGGACAGACTTAAATGAGCACCCTAACTGGGTAAGCATAAATGAGCGGGTCGTGCTGTATAAATTGCTTGTGTGCGCGTTTATGCGCGTTAGATTGCGTTTAATTACGCACCTATGCGTATATATGCGCTGTTTACGGGGCAATAATGACCGTTTAGCGGTGAGATACGCAAAAACGCGCACAGACGCGCGTGTTTGTGCGAATATAGACCTGTCAGAAATGCAAGACGTTCTATGACACAGGAGACACATAATGGCAGATTCCAAGCAGGCTCCACTCGACGCCGCGGCAGCCGCCAAAGCAGCATTTGCTTCGGTCCAGGACAAGCCGTTCCCTAACGACATCTTTACGGCTCCCGAGCTCCGTTGGGCTGTGATCGGTTGCGGCGTTATTGCCAACCAGATGGCTCAGTCCCTTGCCCTGGCCGGCCGCAAGCTTACGGGCGTTGCCAACCGCACGCTCACCAAGGCTCAGACTTTTGCCGACCAGTACGGCGTCGAGAAGGTCTATGACACGGTTGAGGATCTCTACGCCGATCCTGACATCGACGCCGTCTACATCACCACCCCGCACAACACCCATATCACCTATCTGCGCGCCGCCCTGGCGGCCGGCAAGCACGTTCTCTGCGAGAAGGCCATCACGCTCAACTCCGCCGAGCTCGATGAGGCCCGCGCCATTGCCGCCGAACACAACGTGGTCCTTATGGACGCTACCACGGTGCTCCACATGCCCTTGTATCAAGAGCTGCGCCGCCGCATGGATGCCGGCGAGTTTGGCCGCATGAACCTCGCTCAGCTCAACTTTGGCAGCTATAAGGAGTACGGCGACCTGACCAACCGCTTCTACAACCGCAGCCTTGCCGGCGGCGCCATGCTCGATATTGGCGTGTATGCCCTGTCCGTCATGCGCCTCTTTATGGCAAGCCAGCCCGCTGAGGTCGTTTCGCTGGGCAATACCTGCGAGACTGGCGTTGACGTCGCAGGTGGCATTGTCTGCCGTAACGCCGAGCAGCAGCTGGGCGTCGTGAGCCTTACGCTTCACTCCAAGCAGCCCAAGCGCTCGGTTATCAGCTTCGACAAGTGTTATATCGAGGTCAACGAGTATCCGCGCGCCGATCACGCCACCATCGTGTGGACTGCTGACGGCCACCGCGAGGAGGTCCACGCTGGCACCGAGGCATATGCTCTGTGCTACGAGATGGCCGACCTGGAGAAGGCCGTTGCCGGCGACGACTCCAAGCGCGAGCTGCTGGGCTATGCTTCTGATGTTATGGAGCTTATGACCAAGCTCCGCGCCGATTGGGGAGTCGTGTACCCCGAGGAGGAGTAAGCGATGCTTGCGGAAGATAGGCTCAACGCGATCGTGTCGATGGTGCAGCAGGCTGGCTCGGTTACCGTGCCGGAGCTTGCCGAGGCCCTGGGCGTGACGCCGTCCACCATTCGCCGTGATTTGCAAACGCTCGACCGCGCGCACCGCATTGCCAAGGTGCACGGAGGCGCGACGAGTCTTGAGCGCGCTCACGTAACGCGCGACTTGACGATTAGTGAGCGCAGCGACCTCCACAACGACGACAAGGAGCGCATCTGCGCCCGTGCCGCGGCCCTTGTTGAGCCCGATAGCTTCGTGTACATCGATTCGGGTTCCACGACGCTCAAGCTCATCGAGCATCTTCCGCATCTTGACGGTGTCGCCTATGTGACCGATTCTGTGCTCCACGCTCAGCATCTCGCCTTGCGCGGTATGCGCACCGTGGTGTTGGGCGGCGAGCTCAAGCCCGAGACCGAGGCACTTGTTGGCCCCGATGCCCTGGCGACTCTGGACCGCTATAACTTTAACTGCGGCTTTTGGGGTTCCAATGGCATCGCTGCCGATCAGGGCTTCACGACGCCGGATATCGAGGAAGCGCAGGTAAAGCGTATCTCGATGCGCCATACCGCCAAACGCTTCGTAATCTCGGACGCCAGTAAATTTGGCATGGTGGCGCCCGTCAAGTTCGCGGACTTCCGCGACGCAACGATTATTACCGCAGGTGAGGTCCCCGCCAAGTACCGGGCAATGGACAACGTCATCACGGTCTAACAGTAGGGTACGGGCTAAGGCCTAAACCGCCACAAAGGTGCCTGTCCCCATTTTGGTGGTTAGTAACGAAAACTGAGTAGTTTTCTCAATAGAAAAGCGGCAACGTCCATCACGGGCGTTGCCGCTTTCGTTGTCTGCCGGTTTGTCTAAGTCTGTAACAACTGGACCGTTAAAAGTGGGCTAGGTGTTACAGATTGAGATACTTCTGAACCGCGCCATTCCTTTTTCTCAATCTGTAACATCTGGGACTGAATTTGCCGAGTTGCTGTTACAGATTGAGATTTTCCCTTGAGGGGGATTCGAATGTCTCGATCTGTAACAGATAGACCGGGAAATGGGTTCTAACTGTTACAGATTGAGATCTTTTGCGACACGGTAGAACCATCGCGGCCTAAACCACCACAAAGGTGCCTGTCCCCTATGTGGTGGTTTAGGGCTCCCAGGGGCAGGGGGCTTCGATGTGGATGTGCTCGCCGGTTACGGGATGCGTAAAGGACACACTGTGGGCGTGGAGCATGAGGCCGCAAGGACGCGGCGTGCCGTACAGGTCGTCGCCAACCAGGGGATGGCGCTCGCTTGCCAGATGCACGCGGATCTGGTGTTTGCGGCCGGTGAGCAGCTCGACATCGATATACGAACGCGTGGGCAGGCCTCGACGGCTCTTAAGGCGCTTGAGCACCTTCACGCGCGTCTGCGACGGCTTGCCGCTGGCACCGACGCGCATCTTACGGCTGTCGTGGCGGTCGCGGGCGATGGGTTTGTCGATGAGCTTTTCGTTCCAGTCGATCTTGCCCTCGGCCAGCGCCAGATAGTGCTTTTCGAAGGCGTGGTCGATCACCATCTGGTCAAAGGCGGGCTGCGTCTGTTTGTCGAGCGAAAACAGCACCACGCCGGTGGTGTTGCGGTCCAGGCGGTTGAGCGGCTGCATGTCAGTCGCGGCAAAGCCGTCGCCCATCGCCAGCAGCAGATCGCTGGCGTAGTCGGTAAGCGTGCGCTCGCCGGTGCCGTCGCCGTGGACGATTATGCCGGCGGGTTTGTCGATGGCCATGAGCCAGGCGTCGCAGTAGAGGACTTGAGGTTCTTCGTTCACGTGTAAGCCTTTCGGTTAGCTAATTCCCACAAACATGCAGCCCGAGGTCGCCCCGCGCAGGCGGGCGGCGGGCTTACGGCCAGCCTGTGCGGCCTCGACGGCGCGGCGGACGCGTGCGACGGCGCGGCCCACCTCATCCGTCTCGAGCAGCGTGCCGTCCACCATAAGACGGCGCACGCCGACGTCGAGCAGCTGTGGTACCTGCGGCGTAAGGTCGATGGGGTAGGCGTCGTACAAGCGAGAGCGGCCATGGGTGTCGGTGCGCACGGGCATGACCTTGCCGTCGATATTCTTGAGCGACAGCTTGCGGGCGCGCAGGCGGCAGTTGGCGCAATCGTGGATGCAGCCATTGGCCACCTGCAGGATGCAGTGCTCGCTCGTCATAACGCGCGGGCGGCCAAACACGGTGATGCCCAGGGCTGCGGGCGCGGCGGTGCCAAGCGAGACGATCTCGTCGAGCGTGATTTCGGGCGAGAGCCAAAACGCGCCGGCTCCGCGCTCGGCAAGTGCCTCCATGCAAGGCGTGTTGTGCACGGGCAGGCAAGAGCGGACCTCCGCCGTGGCGCCAACCTGGGCGGCCAGGGCAAGCTCAGAGATGTTGCCGATAGCGACCGTGGCACCGGCAACAACCCACGGGTCAACGCGGACGTGGTCAACGGCGCGGCAGACCTCGTCGAGTACGGGTATGATGCCCTGCTCAAGCGTATCGGCGGGGGAGAGCTCGGCCGCATCGAGCGCGTCGGTGGTCATGTAGATGCGCGTTGCACCCTCCGCGCGCGCTGCCTCGGCGGCCTCGAGCGAGGTGACGGTGGTGCAGATCTGCGGCTCATCGCGGTAGTGCTCGGGCGCGGGGTGGGAATCACTGGTGACAATCGCCGGCAACTCGAGCGTTTTCGCGCGCTCCGCGTACGGCGCCAGAATGGCCTCCTCCAGCGCTTTGCAGGCGGCGGTGCGCACCTTGTGCACAGCAGAGAAACCCATGCCGCAGCCCTCATCGAGCGCCACATCAAAGCTCGCGGCCTCAAAGGGCGAGGACCCCATGCGGCCCACATGCTCAACCAGATCGGACGCCTCGACCGCACGGGTCTTGGCGGCCTCGACGGTAAAGCCCGTGGCAGTGGCGGTGAGCGCGGGGTCGTCGCAGCAGGTGAGCGTCACGGTAAACGGCTCGCCCAGATGCGCCACAACGGTTACATCAACGGCGCGGCGGCGCAGAACGTCGCGCTTGAGCGCGGCGCCGGCGGCGTCGATGGCGCGCTGGCTGCGGATGACGCGCACGCGGCAGCCCTCGGGCATGCTGCGAGGCACGCGGCACTCGATGATGTCGCCCGCGGCGGCATCATCGGTAGCGATAGTGGTTAGGAACTGGTCGAACTCGTCGTCGTGGCGAAGTTCCAGCAGGTCGCCCTTGCCCACGGGCTCAAACAACTCAATGCGGGCGATGGCGGCGCGGCGACGACGGTCGTCGGGCTTGAGCCCGCGCACATCACGGTTGGCCAGATGGCTGCCCAGCACCGTGCCCACGATCTGGCCGCGGTTGTTGGAGCGCTCGTAACTCATCATCTCGTCGCCCGAGGCACCGTCCTGATAGGCGTGCGTAAAGTCGCGGTTAAAGCAGCGCTTGAGTTGGCGCTGGCGAGCGGCGTCCTCGTCCTTATCTACGGCGACCCCGGCCAGCATGTCATCGATCTGATGACGATACACATTGACGATGGAGTACACGTAATCGGGCGCCTTCATGCGGCCCTCGAGCTTGAGCGATGCGGCGCCGGCGTCATACAGACGGCGAACAAGCTGCGAAGTGTTGGTGTCACGCGGGCATAGAGCGCGCTCGCGACCGGCAGGGGAGAGCGTGCGACCGTTCTCGTCGATCAGCTCGTAAGGCAGGCGACAGGGCTGAGCGCACATGCCGCGGTTGGCCGAGCGGCCCGCCATGGCAAAGCTCGACAGCAGGCACAGGCCCGAGTAGCAAAAGCAGATGGCACCGTGGCTAAAGACCTCCAGGTCAACGTCGGGCGCGGCATTGTGAATGGCGGCGATCTCGTCGATGGAAAGCTCGCGCGAGAGGGTCACACGGTCGGCGCCCTGCTCGCGGCACCAGATAGTCCCGCGGTCGTCATGAATGTTCGCTTGGGTCGAGATATGTGTCTCGATGCCGGGCATGGTGCGCTTGACCTCAAAGAACAGGCCCCAGTCCTGGATAATGAAGGCGTCGGCGCCCAGCGTGGAGCAGCGGTGGATGAGTTGCAGCGCATCGCCCATCTCGGACTGTTTGATGACGATGTTGACCGTGACGTAGACGCGCGAGCCGGCCAGGTGCGCAGCGCGGCAGGCCTGCTCAAAGGCCTCGTCGGTAAAGTTCGTTGCCTTGCGGCGGGCGTTGAAGCTGCCCATGCCGCAGTAGATGGCGTCTGCCCCGGCGGCGAGCGCGGCGGCAAAGGGCTCCGGGCCTCCGGCGGGGGCCAAGAGCTCGGGTCTGCGGTTGGTGGTTCGACTGGCGGTTGCGGTCATATCCTGCCTTTCAAAATGCTCAGATCCTCAAAAGTATAGTGGCGCCGTCGCGATGGACGATGCCCGCAGCCTAAGCAGGACAAAGTCTTCAGCAGCCCCTCAGGCAAAACTGACCCCTTTTCCTCCGTCCTTAAGGGATCGCGTGATCCGAAGGGGACGGAGGAAAAGGGGTCAGTATTCGGGCGCGTCGCCGGTCACGCCGTTCATCGGCCCGTACGCGCCGTTGGGCGATAAAATATTCTCGCAATGTGATAATAATCTTGCACCGCGCAAAATCATCCCCTACTATCCCAATCAAGCGCGGTGTTCAGACCGAACTGTGCCTCCCGGTGTGAACGCCGCGCTCACGCTCTCTCAACTGATCGTAAGGAGAAAAACATGAGCAAGACCGTCGTGTCTTCCGATAACGCACCCGCAGCCATCGGCCCGTATTCCCCCGGCATCCAGACCGGCAACATGGTGTTCCTGTCCGGCCAGCTGGGCATCGATCCCGCGACCGGCAAGATGCCCGAGGGCGTTGAGGCCCAGGCCAAGCAGTCCCTTGCTAACGTCGAGGCCCTGCTGACTGCTGCCGGCGCCACCTTTGCCGATGTCGTCAAGACCACGGTCTACCTGGCCGACATCGCCGACTTCGCTGCCGTGAACGAGATCTACGCCTCCAAGTTCGAGGCCCCGTTCCCCGCGCGCAGCGCTTTCCAGGTTGCAGCTCTTCCGGCCGGCGGTCTGGTCGAGATCGAGGTCGTCGCCGCTCTCTAAGGCGTTGGCAACAACTAAACATGACATGCAAAAAGACCCTGCAGCGCGTGTGAGCTGCAGGGTCTTTTGTCAAGTGATGCGGCAAAATGATCCGCTTCCCTCCGTCCCCAAGGAATCAGCGGATTAGCCCTCCTTGCGGACTTTTTGCAGGTAGCGGTAGACGCTGGGCTCCGAGATGCCCAGCGAGGTGGCAGCGCAGGCAACAGCGCCCTTGAGCATAAATACGCCGTTGCCGTTAAGGTGGCGAATAACGTCCACGCGATCGGCCTGCCCAAGCGAGGCGACATCCTGCTCGCGGCTTTCGAGCAACTCGGAAATACTGCGGTCGATGAGCTCCTGTGTAGACTCCGAAAGACTTTCGACCTCGATAGACGCGGGCTCCGCCTGCCTTGGCACAGCGTCGAAGCACGCCGTGAGCTGCTGCGCCATGGCGTTGATGGAGCGTACCGTGGAAAGATCGGTGTTGACGCAGAGCATGCCGACGATCCCGTTATCCTCGCGGATAAAGTACGTCGCCGACTCCAACGTCTTGCCACCGGCACCGCGCCCCTCGTAGCCCGTAATAAACGGCAGGTCGCGATACTTGGCATCGTGCATGATCTTGAGTGCTAGATCGGTGGCGGGACCGCCGACCTTGCGGCCGCTCACGATGCCGTTGCGAATATCGACGATGGCGTGGTCGGGATCCGAGAAATCATGCAGCACGATTTCGCTGTTTTTGCCGAGTATCTGCTCCAGGAAATCGACCATTGGCAAAAAGCGACGTACGGTCTCGTTCACGGGCAACTCCTTGGGGTGAAATCGGAAATGTTCATAACAATTTTTTCTCATGGTAACACGGTGTCTATTGACTCGCATATTCGCAGGTATCTTGCGTAATACGGACGAGCGGTAGGAATTTGGCGGTAAACGGTCGACCAAAAGAAAAGTTAGATGTTATTTTGACCGGACACTTTCCTGACCTGCGGAAATGCATCATCTCAGCTCAAGAATAGTCTGATAACAAAAAATTATTATTGAGAATGAGAATCATCTTTAATACGATATCCAACGAAGGCACAACCTCACCCCCGCACTGCGTCACAATAGAGCGTTAGATGCGAAAACAACTACTTCGAGGATTGGTGGTCAAATGGCCCAGGAGACGGTTACGAACGGCACTGAAGCCCTGTTCACTCGCGAAGGCATGCCGCCCGTTAAGGAAATGATCCCGTGTGCCCTTCAGCACGTACTGGCATCGTTTGCCGGCATTATTACCCCGGCGGTCATCATGGCCGGCGTCTACGGCTTTAATAGCCAGCAGAGCACCGACATCATTCAGGTCGCGCTCATTCTTTCGGCAATCGACACGGCCCTTCAGGCCTTCGCTCCCTTCCGTCGCATCGGCGGCGGCCTGCCCATCGTCATGGGCGTTTCGTTCGCGTTCCTGCCGGCCCTGCAGGCCATGGGTGCCTCGGGCTTTAGCTTTGGTGCGCTGCTGGGCGGCGAGATTGTCGGCGGTGCCGTCGCGGTCCTCTTTGGTCTGGCCTACAGCAAGATTAAGTGGCTGTTCCCGCCCGTCGTGACCGGTACGGTCATCTTCTCCATCGGCGTTTCACTGTATCCCACGGCCGTCAAGTACATGGCCGGCGGTATGGGTACGCCGCTGTGGGGCACCCCGCAGGCCTGGTGCGTCGCTCTTATCACCTTTGCCGTAGTCTTTGCGCTCGCCAACTTTGGCAAGGGCACGCTCAAGCTGGGATCTGTGTTCTTTGGCATGATCGTTGGCATGATCGTCTCCATCCCCTTTGGCATGATCGACTTCTCCAGCGTCGCCACCGCTCAGGTCTTCGCCCTTCCCAAGGTTATGCCCTACGCGCTCGAGTTTGATCCCGAGGTCTGCATTACCCTCGCCGTCGTGTTCCCCATGGTTGCCATCCAGGTTATCGGTGACGTGTCCGCCGCCTGCCTGGGCTCCATCGACCGTATGCCCACCGAGCGCGAGCTCTCCGGCGCTATCGTGTCCCAGGGCCTCACCTCTATGGTCGGCGGCCTGCTGGGCGGTCTTCCCACCAGCGCCCTTGGCCAGAACGTGGGCATCATCTGCTCCAACAAGGTCGTCAACAAGTGGGTCTTTGTGATCATCGCGGCCGTCTTTGCCATCGCCGGTCTGTTCCCGCAGCTTTCTGCCGTCCTTTCCGCTATCCCGCAGCCCGTCATCGGCGGCGCGACCGTCGGTGTCTTTGGCACCATCACCATGAACGGCGTGCGCATGTTCACCCGCGAGGGCCTCACGCAGCGCACTACCACCATCGTCGGTACCTCCGTCGTCTTTGGCCTGGGTATCTGGATGGCCAGCGGTTGCCTTGCCGGCGAGGGTATGCCCGCCTGGGTGTCCACCGTCATCGGCTCCAATGCCGTAACCCCCACCGCCATCATGGCCATTGTCCTTAACCTGATCCTTCCGCAGACGCCGGTCGTGGCTCAGCACATCGATGCTGCCAAGGACGCTGCCGTGGATCTGGTCTTGCCCGAGAGCAAGAAGTAACCAATTCGGTGCTATTCGTCGGCGGACGCATCGCCTCGTCCGCCGACGCCATGCGGCGCCAAGCCGCACTTCAAAGGGCTTGTCCCTTTGGTGAAGCGTTGACGGGAGAGGGCCCGTTTCCGGTGTAGGCCGGCGCTTCGCACTCCGCCATGTCAGAGGTGTCAAACCCCGCCCCTGATGTTGAAGGGAGCATCCATGCTTCTGGTCGCTAACGGTTCCGTCTTTACCCGCAACGCGCAGGCCCCGTTCATTCCAAACGGTGCGGTCGCCATTGACGGAGATACGATCGTCGAAGTGGGCCCCGAGTGCGAGCTCAAGGCCAAGTACCCGGATGCCGAGTACGTCGACGCCCAGGGCAACCTCATCATGCCCGGACTCATCAACTGCCACACCCACATCTACTCGGGTCTGGCCCGCGGCCTTGCCATTAAGGGCTGCAACCCCACCAACTTCCTGGAGAATCTTGAGCAGCAGTGGTGGAAGATCGACGACAACCTGACGCTCGACGGCACCAAGGCCAGCGCCTATGCCACGATTCTTGACTCCATCCGCGATGGCGTCACCACGATCTTCGATCATCATGCAAGCTTCTGCGAGATCCCGGGAAGCCTCTTTACCATTAAGGATGCAGCTCAGGAGCTGGGCATGCGTTCATGCCTGTGCTACGAGGTCTCGGATCGCCGCGGCCAGGAAAAATGCGACCAGGCCATTGCCGAGAACGCCGAATTTGCCCAGTGGGCCGCCAAGGAGCGTCGCGATAACGACAACCACATGATCGCCGCCATGTTTGGCGGTCACGCCACCTTTACGCTGTCGGACGAGACCATGGACAAGATGGCCGAGGCCAACAACGGCCTGACCGGCTTCCACATCCATGTGTGCGAGGGCATGAATGACGTTTGGGACTCCCGCCTCAACCGCGGCGGCATCAGCCCCGTCGAGCGCCTGCTGCAGCACAACCTGCTGGGTCCCGACACCATGCTGGGTCACTGCATCCACGTGACGCCTGCCGAGATGGATATCGTCAAGGAGTCCGGCACCTGGCTCGTCAACAACCCCGAATCCAATATGGGCAACGCCGTGGGCTGCGCCCCCGTGCTCGAGTTCTTCCGCCGCGGCATTCCCGTGTGCATGGGCACCGACGCCTACACCCACGACATGCTCGAGAGCCTTAAGGTCTTCCTGATCATTCAGCGCCACAACGCCGCCATGCCCAACGTGGGCTGGTGCGAGGCCATGACGATGCTGTTCGAGAACAACGCCAAGATGGCGAGCAAGTACTTCGATCGCAAGCTCGGCGTGCTCGAGGCCGGCGCTGCCGCCGACGTCATCGTTATGGACTACAAGCCTTTTACGCCGCTGAGCGAGGAGAACATCGACGGCCACATGCTCTTTGGCATGATGGGCAAAAACTGCCGCACCACCATCATCAACGGCCGCGTCCTGTACAAGGATCGCGAGTTCGTTGGCATTGATGAGGACAAGATCAACGCGTGGACCATGGCTGAGTCCAAGAAGCTCTGGAGCACGCTCAACGATCGCACCTACTAATTACAAGTAGATTCACGCGCGTCGGATGTTTCGCCGCATCCGACGCGCGTATAGGCGACCTCCGCGGGGTCGCCGGCGCTGTGCTAGCGCTACACCGTATTTGCGCCCGCCGCGCGGTCTCGCCGGGCGTTACAGAGAGGAGCTCACTATGAGCGACATCATGAGGCCGATCCCGTTTTCGCAGCTGATGAACTGGATCATCGAGGAGCACAAGACTCAGGACGCCATCTTTGGCGTGCGTAAGATGGTCACGACCAATCAGGAGGGTGCGCTTCCCATTTTTGACGAGCGCATCGAGACTCCGTTTGGCCCGGCCGCCGGCCCCAATACGCAGCTTGCCCAGAACATCGTGGCATCCTACGTGGCCGGTTCCCGCTTCTTTGAGCTCAAGACCGTCCAGGTTATGGACGGCGAGGAGCTCTCCAAGTGTGTGAACAAGCCCTGCATTGTGGCGCAGGACGAGTGCTACAACTGCGAGTGGTCGACCGAGCTCGAGGTTCCGCAGGCCTTTGCCGAGTACGTGAAGGCATGGTTTGCCTGCCACCTGATCGCTCGCGAGTACGGCCTGGGCAGCCCGGACGGTTTTGTCTTTAACATGTCGGTGGGCTATGACCTGGAGGGCATCAAGAGTCCCAAGGTCGATGCCTACATCGAGGGCATGAAGGACGCCAGCGGCTCCGACGTCTGGAACGAGTGCCGCACGTGGGCGCTCGCCAACCTGGACAAGTTTGAGCATGTCGATGCCGCGTTTGTCGAGTCCATCCCGGCGCGCGTCTCCAACTCCATCACCGAGTCCACCCTGCACGGCTGCCCGCCGGCGGAGATCGAGCGCATCGCGACCTATCTGATCACCGAGAAGGGCCTTAACACCTACATCAAGTGCAACCCCACGCTGCTGGGCTATGAGTTTGCCCGCCAGCGTCTGAACGAGCTGGGCTTTGACTACATCGTCTTCGACGATACGCACTTCCGCGAGGACCTGCAGTGGTCCGACGCCGTGCCCATGTTCGAGCGCCTGATTGCCCTGTGTGCCGAGCGCGGCCTGGAGTTTGGCGTCAAGCTGACCAACACGTTCCCCGTCGACGTGACGAGGAACGAGCTGCCCTCCACCGAGATGTACATGTCCGGCCGTTCGCTGTTCTCGCTGACCATCGAGGCTGCTCGCCGCATTACCGAGCAGTTCGATGGCAAGCTGCGCATCAGCTACTCCGGCGGCGCCACGGTCTACAACATCCGCGCCCTGTATGACGCCGGCATTTGGCCCGTCACCCTGGCGACCGACGTGCTCAAGCCCGGCGGTTACGAGCGCTTTAGCCAGATGGCCGGCGAGTTTGCCGACCTGGACGGCAAGCCGTTCGCGGGCGTCTCTCTCGAGGCCGTGACTGCGATCCAGACCGACTCGCTCACCAACCCGCTCTACAAGAAGCCGCTGCGCCCGCTGCCCGATCGCAAAGTCGCCGGCAAGAGCCCGCTTTCCGACTGCTTTACCACGCCGTGCCGCACGAGCTGCCCCATCCAGCAGGACATTCCTGCCTATCTGGCGGCTGTTGACGAGGGCCGCTACGAGGACGCGCTCAACATCATCATCGAGCGCAACGCCCTGCCGTTCATTACCGGCACCATCTGCCCGCATCCGTGCGGTCGTGCCTGCGAGCGTGCGTTCTACGAGCCCGAGGGCGCCCAGATCCGCGCCAGCAAGCTCAAGGCCGCCCGCGAGGCCATGACCGCCGTGCTGCCCAAGCTGCGCGCCCAGGCCATCGCCAACGACGGTGAGCGCAACGTTGCCGTTATCGGCGGCGGCCCGGCCGGCCTGGCGACGGCGTTCTTCCTGACGCGTGCCGGCGTGCCCGTCACCATCTTTGAGGCCCGCGATTCGCTCGGCGGCGTGGTCCGTCACGTCATCCCCGAGTTCCGCATTGCGAGCGATGATATCTCCCACGACGCCGAGCTCTGCCTGGCCTTTGGTGCCAAGGTACAGCTCAACGCCCGCGTGGATTCCATTGACGAGCTCAAGGCTCAGGGCTTCACCGGCGTAGTCGTGGCCACCGGTGCTTGGATGCCCGGCTCTGCGGGCTTGGGCGAGGGTGCCGAGCTCGACGTGCTGGAGTTCCTCGAGGCCGCCAAGAAGGGCGAGAAACTCGAGCTGGGCGAGGACGTCGTGGTCATTGGCGCTGGCAACACCGCCATGGACGCGGCGCGCGTGGCCAAGCGCCTGGCTGGCGTAAAGAACGTGCGTCTGGTGTATCGCCGCACCAAGAAGCAGATGCCCGCCGACGAGGAAGAGCTCGATCTTGCTCTTGCCGACGGCGTTGAGTTCTGCGAGCTGCTGGCGCCCAAGGCGCTCAACGGCGCCGTGCTGACCTGCGACGTTATGGAGCTTGGCGAGCCGGATGCAAGCGGCCGTCGCAGCCCCGTTGCCACGGGTGAGACCGTTGAGCTTCCCGCCACCACGGTGATCTGCGCCGTGGGCGAGGGCATCGATGCCAGCCTGTACGATGCCGCGGGCGTCGAACACGACCGTCGCGGCCGCCTTGCCGCCACCTCCACCGGCGTCGAGGGCGTCTGGGCTGCGGGCGACTGCCGTCGCGGTCCTGCCACCGTGGTCGAGGCTATTGCCGACGCCGCCGAGGTCGCCCGTGCCATCGCCGGCGTGGACTTTAACAAGTACGCCGACTGCAACGAGCAGACCGGCCGCGAGGATACCTGCTACGAGCGCAAGGGGTCGCTGTGCCGCGACAAGCGCAACTGCACCAAGACTCGTTGCCTGGGCTGCGGCTCGGTGTGCGAGGTCTGCTGCGACGTGTGCCCCAACCGCGCCAACGTTGCCATTAAGGTGCCGGGCCTGGCCAAGCATCAGGTCGTTCACGTCGACGGCATGTGCAACGAGTGCGGCAACTGCGCCGTGTTCTGCCCCTACCAGGAGGGTCGTCCCTACAAGGACAAGCTCACCCTGTTCTGGAGCGAGGAGGACATGGAGAACTCCAAGAACGAGGGCTTCCTGGCCGTGGGCGAGGACCACTTTAAGGTCCGCGTCGCCGGCACGGTCCGCACCGTCTCGGTCGATGCCGTCAACACCGGTCTTCCCGAGGCCGTCCGCTTGACCATCAGGGCTGTGCGCGACAACTATTCGTACCTTCTTAAGAAATAGGCGAGTCTCTTATGGCCAAATCCATTCAACATAACGTGGCCTACGTTGCCTGCGGAAGCGGTTGCGCCTCCGCGGGCGGCGACGCCCGCTGCAGCGAAGGCTGCATTGGCTGTGGCGCCTGTGTCACGGCCTGCCCCCACGGCGCCATTGCGCTGGTCGATGGCATCGCCCGCGTGGATCGCTCAAAGTGCACGGGCTGTGGCCTGTGCGGCATGGCGTGCCCGCAGCGCGTGATTGCCTTCGTTCCCGGCTACCAGAATATCCTGGTGCGCTGCAACAACACCGATAAGGGCGCCATCGCCCGTAAGATTTGCGATACGAGCTGCATCGGTTGCGGCATGTGCGCCAAAAAGTGCCCTGCCGGCGCTATCCGCATCGAGGACAACTGCGCCCATATCGACGGTGCGGATTGCCTGTCGTGCGGCATGTGCGCCGTCGTCTGCCCGCATGGCGCCATCCACGACCGCACCGGCATCGCCGCCGGCGTGTAGAAGGGAATCACCATGGCACAGGAATTCACTTTTACCGTTAACGGCGTCGAGCGCACGACGACGCAGAACAAGCCGCTGCTGCGCTACCTGCGCGACGACCTGCACATCCATTCCGCCAAGGACGGCTGCTCCGAGGGCGCCTGCGGTACCTGCACCATCCATGTGGACGGTGCGGCCGTCAAGGCGTGCGTGCTGACCACCGCTCTTGCCGCCGGCCGCAACATCGTGACCGTCGAGGGCCTGCCCGAGGACGTGCGCGAGGCCTTTGTGTACGCCTTTGGCGCCGTGGGCGCCGTGCAGTGCGGGTTTTGCATCCCCGGCATGGTCATGGCGGGTGCGGCGCTCATCGCCGAGGACCCCGAGCCCACCGAGGAACAGATCAAGTACGCCATTCGCGGCAATGTCTGCCGTTGCACCGGCTACAAAAAGATTATCGAGGGCATTGCGCTGGCAGCTGCGGTGCTCCGCGGCGAAAAGCAGATCGACGAGGACCTGGAGCGCGGTGACGACTACGGCGTGGGCAAGCGCGCCTTCCGTATCGACGTGCGCAAGAAGGTGCTCGGCGAGGGCAAGTATCCCGACGACATCGACGAGCTCGATCAGCCGGGTCTGACCTACGCCAGCGCCGTGCGCTCCAAGTACCCGCGCGCCCGTGTGCTCTCCATCGATACCTCCAAGGCCGAGGCCCTGCCCGGCGTGGTGGGTATCCTGCGCGCCGAGGACGTGCCGGTTAACCAGGTCGGCCACCTTATCCAGGACTGGGACGTCATGATCGCGGCGGGCGATATCACCCGCTGCGTGGGCGACGCCATCGTGCTGGTGGTTGCCGAGGACGAGGCGACGCTCGAGAAGGCCAAGAAGCTCGTAAAGATCGATTACGAGCCGCTGGAGCCCGTGCGTAACATTGTCGAGGCCAGGGCTGCCGACGCCCCGCGCCTGCACGACAGCTTCTTTGCCTTCGGCAACACGGTGGAGCTCAAGGACAACGTGTGCCAGAGCCGTCACGTGACGCGCGGCGACGCCGCCAAGGCGCTGGCGGAGAGCGCGTTCACTGTGACGCAGCGCTTTACCACGCCCTTTACCGAGCATGCCTTCTTGGAGCCCGAATGCGCCGTTGCCTTCCCGTACAAGAACGGCGTCAAGGTGCAGTCGACCGACCAGGGCGCCTACGACACGCGCAAAGAGTGCGCCCACATGTTTGGCTGGGATAGCGAACCCGAGCGCGTGGTCGTCGAGACCATGCTCGTGGGCGGCGGCTTTGGCGGCAAAGAGGACGTGTCCATCCAGCACCTGGCCGCGCTTGCCGCATATAAGTTCCAGCGTCCCGTGAAGTGCAAGCTCACGCGTGCCGAGTCACTCGCTTTTCATCCCAAGCGTCATGCCATGGACGGTACCTTTACGCTGGGTTGCGACGCCGAGGGCAACTTTACCGGTCTGGATTGCGAGATTAATTTTGATACCGGAGCCTACGCGTCGCTGTGCGGTCCGGTGCTCGAACGCGCCTGTACGCATGCCGTCGGCCCCTACAAGTACCAGAACACCGACATCCGCGGCTTTGGCTACTACACCAATAACCCGCCCGCCGGCGCGTACCGAGGCTTTGGCGTGTGCCAGTCCGAGTTTGCGCTCGAGAGCCTGATCGACCTGCTGGCAGAGAAGGTCGGCCTGGATCCGTGGGAGATTCGCTACCGTAATGCGATCGAGCCGGGCGAGGTTCTGCCCAACGGCCAGATTGCCGACTGCTCCACGGCGCTTAAAGAGACGCTGCTCGAGGTCAAGGACGCCTACTACGCGCATCCCGGCCACGCCGGCATCGCCTGCGCCATGAAGAACGCCGGCGTGGGCGTGGGCCTGCCCGATGCCGGCCGCTGCAAGATTCGCATCGAGAACGGCGTGGCCGTGGTCTATGCCGCCACGTCCGACATCGGCCAGGGCTGCAACACCGTCTTTTTGCAAGACGTTGCCGAGGCATGCGGTCTGCCGCTTCGCTGCATTGCCAACGGCGAGTGCTCCACCGAGAACGCTCCCGACTCCGGCACCACGTCTGGCTCGCGTCAGACGGTCGTGACCGGCGAGGCCGTGCGCGGCGCCGCCTTCCTGCTGCGCGATGCCATGCTTGGCATCGAGGCCGGCAAGCCCGCGCCCGATGCTCCCGTGAGCGCGCATGGCGACGGCGTCAAGATCGAGTACGACGACGGTCGCGCCTATCAGCTGCGCACGCAGGAGCTCGTCGCCGGCCAGGGCATGCATCCTCAGGATCCCGCGGCCGCCATCAAGGCGCTCGAGGGATGCGAGTTTGGCTATGTGTACCTGGAGCCGACCGACAAGCTGGGCGCCGACGTTCCCAATCCCAAGAGCCACATCTGCTACGGCTTTGCCACGCATGTGGTCATTCTGGATGATGACGGCCGTGTGAGCGAGGTCTATGCCGCGCACGATTCCGGCAAGGTGGTCAACCCCATCTCCATCCAGGGTCAGATCGAAGGCGGCGTGCTCATGGGTATGGGCTATGCGCTTACCGAGGACTGGCCGCTCAAGGACTGCGTGCCCCAGGCCAGGTACGGTACGCTCGGGCTGTTCCGTGCGCCCGAGATCCCGGATATCCACGCCATTTACGTGGAGAAGGACGAGCTGTTGCCCGTGGCATACGGCGGCAAGGGCATCGGCGAGATCGCAACGATCCCCACGGCGCCCGCCGTACAGAACGCCTACCGCGCGTTTGACGGCAAGCTGCGTCCAGATCTGCCCATGGTGGATACGCCCTACAGCCGCGTCCGCAACCGCGGGTAGGGTAGGGCGCGGACGGTTATTGCTGACGAGCTGTTCGCGCTCAACATCAACTGCATATGCTGCACCTTTGGCCCTAGCTCCATCGCGAGCCGGGGCCTTTTGTTTGGAGCGGAGGCAGCATCCCAGATTTCGGCTCCAGAATGGGACGTACTTTCCGGACGGGGCTTCAAACGGAAACTGTATCCCGGATTCGACGCTCAGAATGGGATTCGTTTTCCGGTAGAGGCCTCAAATGGAAAGTGCGTCCCGGAATTTGGTTCTAGAGTGGGATGCATTTTCCGGTTGGGGCTTCAAACGGAAAGCGCATCCCGGAATCCGCGCCTGGAATGGGACACACTTTCCGGAACAGCCCTCAACCGGAAACTGCGACCCGGAATCGACGCTCGGAACGGGATGCGCTTTCCCTTGGGGCTCTCAGCGGAAAATGTATCCCGGAATCAGGCCTCGGAGTGGGATGCACTTTCCGGAACGGTCCTCAACCGGAAACTGTGTCCCAGAATCGACACTCGGAACGGGATATGCTTTCCGGAACGGCCTTCAAGCGGAAATTGCATCCCGTTCTGAGCCTTCATTCCGGGACATGCTTTCCGCTAGGCATGCCATCTGGAAAGCGCATCCCGTTTTGAGCGCTCGATCTGGGACACGCTTTCCGCGGGAGTGGCTGTTGGGAAAACGCGGCCCAGATAGGGGGGGATGCGACCCGGCAATGCGTGGCTCAGCAGCCTCTACAGGTCCACCTCGTTGAGCCATGTCGGCAGAGCGGTCTGCCGGATGCCTGCCGTCTGCAGCTTTTTGACGAGCATTCCTGCCGAGCGGACCTCGTTCATGGTAAAGCGCAGCAGAGGGTGACCGTAGAGCGATAGATGCGCCTCGCGCTGTCGTTCGGCAACGAGCGTCTCGGCGGTGGTGCGTCCGGCCAGCATGGTCTGGTCGGTATATTTGATGAGCCCGTCGAGCTCGCCCAGTGTGAGTTCTCGCACCTGGCGCTCCCAGGCAAAGTCCGTTCGTATGGGCTTGGCCGAATCGAAGGGGTCCGTCAGCTCGTATTGAAGCCAGTCGGGCGCAAAGCCCGTCTCGATCATGACGGCGCGGGCGACCGATTCCCCGCCGCTCTCGGCGCGGGCGTCGGCATATCGAAGCGTTGTGAGGGCGGTGCGAATCGCGCGACCATTGCGGGCAGTCGCTCGTTGCTCAACGGCCTCCATCAGCCGTTCCCGCGCAAGGCCGAGCTTTGAGATCGCCGAATCGGCAATGGGCATGCCGTCGGCAAAACCGGTTTGCAGCAGGCAATCTGTGGCCGTTTGGATGGGCGGCGTTACCGATATGCCGGCTCTGCGTATTGCTCCGGCCGGTTCAATCTGGTGTCGCTGAATATGTGCGCCCGGACGAGCCGACGGCTTTGTCGAGCTGCAGACATGCACGACATTCAGATGTCGCCACGAGACCTCGAGCCCCAGCAGGCAGGCGGCCGAAAACGAGCAGAACGTCCAATCGGGGTGGATGATCGCAAGGGCTCGAATAATCTCGCAATGACGCTGCGCCCGGTTGAGTTCATCCCAGCGCATTTTACGCGCGAACAGTCCCGGCATGGGCGAGACGACCATGTCGCCGATGCGCCGAAGGAGCGCTTTTCGGATCGCCGTGCTCGGGGGAATCAGACAGCGCCCCTCTTGTTCGGCTTGGGTGAGTAGTTGATCGATGAGTTGGTCATTGCAATGGGTCATGAGCTACCGCCTCCTTTTGGGTAGCAAAAACGTATCAGCTGGAACTTGCCGCTCGGCTGACCAAAAGCTGACCAAAATCTAACCATGCAGGTAGATGGCCTGTTTTCGGCGACATTTTTACATCCGAATCGGTGGGCGGTAATCGGCGACCTTGAACGGTAGCTAGATATGAAGACTGGGTAAGTTTCGGGACGTGTACTTTTTTGAAAAAGAGCATTCTATCTGCAGTTTCGTGTTTCTGGATCGCATATTTGAAGGCATGTGATAAGGGCTGCGGATCGCTGTCTTGTATCTGCGGAAACTGTGACCCGGAATTTACGTTCGGAATGGGACGCGCTTTCCGGAACAGCCCTCAAACGGAAATTGCATCCCGGAACGAGCTCTCAGAGCGGGATGAACTTTCCCAACGGGGCCGCAGGCGGAAATTGCATCCCGGATTCGACGCTCAGAATGGGATTCGCTTTCCGGTAGAGGCCTCAAATGGAAGATGCGTCCCAGGGCCCGCAACGGCGCCGCCGCGCAACTTTGTGTCCGCACGGACGGCTATGTTTACTGCAACGTAGCCATTCGTGGAAAGGACGGATGCCATGGCAACGGATAAGACCGGTTATGTGAGCGTTGGTGCCCGGATCGAGGATAAGGTCATGCCCGACCGCGTGATCTTTAGCATTGGCTTTGGCGGCCGCTTTGATACCAAGGAGGCGTGCCTGGACGATTACAACGCCGATCGCGCCAAGGTCGCCGCTGCGCTGGCGCCCTTTGGTCTGGATGACGAGTTAACGTGTCGCCGGTACACCTGCTATGCGCAGACGACGCGCAAAAGGGCAATCATCGTGGGCTACGACTACTATGCGTACGGCACGGTTGCCGCGCCTGTCGATTCGATTGATTGTGCGGCTGTGTGGACGGCGCTCAACACCTGCGGATCGCGTGCCGACATGAACATTCGATTTGAACTTGCGGATGAGCGCGCGGCGGAGGACGTCCTGATTGCCCGCGCTGTCGAGCGCGCCCGCGGTAATGCGCAGGCGCTCGCTGCGGCCGCGGGGACTAAGCTGGGCGGCATCAAGCATATCTCGTATAACAGCCGGCCGGGGGATTATGGCACGGTATGCTGCGCTGCCATGGGCGCTCCCGATGGGGCATCCGGAGGCCTTGGGGAAACGGTGCTGGATCCGGAACCCATCGAGGTTGAGTGCTCCGTGGACGTGGAGTGGTGGCTGGAGTAGTGGACGAGTCGGGCGGGCGTCGAGCTTTCATTACTGAAAAACCATTTGTTAAACCTGACAACCGTGGGTAGAATAAAGTCGACGGCAGCCCAAGTAGAGAAGAGCTGGGCAGCGCCGTTGCTTTGCTTAAGGGGTCAATGCCTTAACGGCGTCGACCCCTCTTTTTACGCTTCGAGCGCTGCTTGAGTGCCTCGGCAAGTCCGATAAGCGCCGTGATGAGCGAGACCAAAGCGGTCAGGAGCTTCACGAAATCAATCAGATCGGTCATGGGCATCACCTCCCGTCGCATGGAGGGCGCTGCCCGGCACATGGAACTGCCGTCAACAACTGCCATGCTATCAAAGCGCGGTCATAAATACGAATATATGTTCGATAATAACAGCAACGTGATTCCCTCGAATAGCAGCCTTTCGTAAGGGCGGCAGAAGACGGCGCTGGGCGATTGGGGATAGACGCGCAGGTCTTCGTCACCGAAAGCCCGTTTGATTAACCAGCCCTCTGTAGGTACACTGCATATTGATGGGCTCGGGATGACCGCTGATTCAAGTCACCGGGCCTAAATCTTTTTCATGCATTTGAATAGAGCGGGCGACTCTCTTGGGGCGGTCTGCATGGCGTGCGACCGGCGCATGGCGTTGCACCCCGCTTTTGTGTCCGCACGGGCGCCTATCCTTACGGCAATGTAGTCGCTTATGTAACAAGCGGCATTTGACGGAGAGAGGTCCTAACCGTGTCAGCTGAAAAGACGCCGTGTATCTCGGCTATCGATACGACGAACTTTGCGCGCCAGATCGTGCTGGACTTTGAGTTTGCGCCGGTGCCAAAGCAGCGCCAGCGCCGTGGGTTGCGCAATGAGATTATCGAGGTCGGCGCCGTCAAGCTCGATTACCACGGCAACGTTATGGGCGAGTTCTCGCAGTTTGTGCAGACGGAATTTACCGAAGGCGTTGCGTATCCCGTCCGCGAGCTTACGGGGATATCGGCTGTGGACACCGCGATGGCCGATCCGCTCTATGTGGTGATCAAAAGGCTCGGCGATTGGATCGGTCGCTACTCCGCCCAGATAGTTTGCTGGAGCGGGACGGATCGTCGACAGCTTTTGACCGAGTGCCAGGCAAAGCACATCGACCTTTCAGCATTTCCTACGGACTGGGCCGACCTGCAGGCGTTTTACACCTCGATCATGGACGTGGGCAGCCATGGGCGCGTCTCGTTGGGCGACGCGGCAACGTGGTTTGGCATCGAGTTTGACGAGTCGACGGGCCACGCCCACAGCGCCCTGGCCGATGCGCGCGTGACCGCCAAGCTGCTCAAGCAGATGATGGACGGGAACTACCGCGTGAGCCCGCGCGCCCAGGAAGTCCGCCAGCGTTGGGGGATGGGCGAGCGAGCCCAGACGCGTCTCTCCAACAAGTGCCCCGAGCTGGGCGACCTTCTGCTGAAGCTGAAGGCGGAGGGGAGGTAGGAGGCAGACAGCCATCCGGAGGCGTCTGATCGGCGGCCCCTCGGGGCTTGCCCGTATCGTAGGCAATGCGCCGAATGCTCGCCATCGAAATTTATCGATGACCTATTGCAGACTGTAATGGGCCTGAGCCATCCCGGGGAAATTGCCGCGTGACCTATAATGTTTGGAACAGTTAAATGCGCTTTTTGCAATTGTGCAGATAGGTTTTGCTATGGTTTTCGATAAAGAGGCTTCGTTCGAAGAAGCGGTCATAACCGTGCTAAAGCAGCACGGCTGGGACGACGCGGGAGGTGTGCTTCGCTATCCCACCGAGCAGGACCTCATCGACAACTGGGCGAAGATTCTGTTCCAGAACAACGCCGACATAGACCGCCTGAACGGCTGCCCGCTCACCCAGGGCGAGATGGCGCAGATCATCGAACAAATCGAAACGCTCAAGACCCCACTCGCACTCAACGGGTTCATCAACGGAAAGACCGTCGCCGTCACGCGCGACAACCCCGACGACGCGCTTCACCTGGGCAAGGAGGTGAGCCTGAAGATTTATGATCGTCAGGAGATCGCAGCCGGCCAGAGCCGCTACCAGATAGCTCAGCAGCCGGTCTATCCTGCGAAGAACAAGATTCTGAACGACCGCCGTGGAGACCTGTGCCTGCTCATCAACGGCATGCCGGTCATCCATATCGAGCTCAAGCGTAGCGGCATCCCCGTCAGCCAGGCTACTGGTCAGATCGAGAAGTATGCCCACGAGGGCGTGTTCACGGGGCTCTTCCGCCTGACGCAGATCTTCGTGGGGATGACCCCCGACGAGGCGCGCTATTTCGCCAACCCTGGCACGGGCGCATTCAACCCGAACTTCTTCTTCCACTGGGAAGACTTCAACAACGAGCCCGTCTGCGCGGGCGACAAACCCGGAACCGACGAATGGAAACGCTTCACTTCCACGCTGCTTTCCATTCCAATGGCGCACCAGCTCATTGGCTTCTACACCGTGGCCGACAGCTCGGACGGCTGCCTGAAAGTCATGCGCAGCTACCAGTACTACGCGGCCGCCGCCATATCCGACAAGGTGCGCAAGTGCAAATGGGACGAGAGACCCAAGAGCAGCACCCCGGGGCGCCCCGGCGGTTACATATGGCATACCACCGGCTCCGGCAAGACCATGACGAGCTTCAAATCTGCCCAGCTCATAGCTGACTCGCGCGACGCCGACAAGGTGATCTTTCTCATGGACCGCATCGAGTTGGGCACGCAGTCGCTCTCCGAGTACCGCGCGTTCGCAGACGACGCCGACGACGTGCAGGGGACCGAGAACACGCAGGTGCTGAAGTCGAAGCTCGCGAGCGACGACCCCAAGAACCGCCTCATCGTGACCTCTATCCAGAAGATGAGCAACGTGAAGGCCGGCGAGGGCAGAATCACCCAGGCGGAACTCAACCGCCTGGCCTCCAAACGGATCGTGTTCGTCATCGACGAGTGCCACCGCTCCACTTTCGGCGAGATGCTCCAGGACATACGCCGCGCGTTCCCCAACGCGCTGTTCTTCGGCTTCACAGGTACGCCGATTCTCGACGAGAACCAGAAGAAGGGCTCCACCACCGCCATGGTGTTCGGCGAGTGTCTGCACCGTTACAGCATCGCAGACGGCATCCGCGACGGCAACGTCCTGGGCTTCGACCCATATATGGTGACGACCTTCGACGACCACGACGTGCGCGAGGCGGTCGCCCTAGAGCAAGCGAAAGCCGCAACAGTAGCCGAAGCCATCTTCGACGATCGAAAGAGCAAGGTCTTCTACTACTATATGGACTCGGCAAAGGTCCCCATGGGACCGATGGTCGACAGCGCCGGCAACCGCATCAAGGGCATCGAGGATTTCCTCACCCGCGCCCAATACTGGCCCGACACTCCGCACCACGAAAAGGTCGTAGAGGACATCCTGCGCCGTTTCCCGGTGCTCTCCCACGGCAACAAGTTCCATGCAATCTTGGCGACAAGCTCCATCCCGGAGGCAATCGACTATTACCGAGCCTTCAAGGAACGCGCCCCGCAGATGAAAGTGACCGCCCTTTTCGATCCGAGCATTGACAACAACGCCGGCTCTACGGTGAAGGAAGATGCCCTGGTCGAGCTCATAGAAGACTACAACAAGGCATACGGTCAGGAGTTCACCATCCCTACATGGCCCGCTATGAAGAAGGACATCTCGGCGCGCCTGTCTCACAAGAAGCCCTACGTCAACGTCGACTCCAACCGCGACTCTCGCATCGACCTGCTCATCGTAGTGGACCAGATGCTCACGGGCTTCGACTCCAAATGGCTAAACACGCTCTACCTCGACAAGGTCATCGACTACGAGAGCATCATCCAGGCGTTCAGCCGCACGAATCGCCTGTTCGGCCCCGACAAGCCCTTCGGCACGATCCGCTATTACCGTCATCCCCACACCATGAAGGGGTATATCGAAGCGGCAGTGAAGCTGTATTCGGGAGACCGCCCGCTCGACATGTTCGTCCAGAAACTACCGGAGAATATCGCGTTGATGGACGCGCGCCTTCAGGAGATACTCATGGTCTTCGAAGCAGCTGGCGTAGGGGACCTCTCCAAGCTCCCCGCATCGCAGGAAGCCAGGCGCAAGTTCGCCAAGGAGTTCGTTGAGCTCAACGAGTTCCTCGAGGCCGCAAAGGTGCAGGGCTTCACATGGGAGCAGGATACCTACGAGTTTGAGGTGGAGCCGGAGGAAGGCGAGCCGAGGGGCAAGTCCTTCTTCGTGCAACCGGTTATCGACGAGCGGACCTACCTCATTCTCGTGCAGCGGTACAAGGAGTTGTTCGCAGGAGGGGGCGGGCCTGGCGACGCGCCCGAAGCGCCCTACGAGCTCGATGGTCATATAACCGAGATCGACACGGGGCTCATAGACAGCGACTACATGAACGCGAACTTCGAGAAGTGGCTGAAATGCCTTGAGCAGGATGACGAGGGCCTTGCCGCCGCGCGTGAGGAGCTCCACCGATCGTTCGCGTCCCTAAGCCAGGATGACCAACGCTTCGCTGAGCTGTTCCTCCACGATGTCGAGCGAGGGGACGTCGCCCTGGAAGACGACAAGACGTTGAGGGATTACATTACGTCCTATGCCCGCAAGGCGAAAAACGCTCAAGTCGAGCGAATCGTCGAGGCGCTCGGCATAGACGGCGAGCTTCTTGCCAACATGGCTGCGCTTGACCTGACGGAATCGAACATTAACGAGTTCGGACGCTTCGACGATTTGAAGGACTCGGTGGACAAGGCGCGCGCCAAGGCCTTCTTTGAGCAGAAGGAAGGCAGAACGCTTCCCCTGTTCAAGGTGAACACCCGTGCGGCGGCGCTGTTGAAGAAGTTCATCCTAGAAGGCGGCTTCGACATCGACGAATGAGCGGCTTTTTTGAACAGACGAAATCGAAAGTTAGTCTATCTGAGGGGACGCATGCGACCATGCGCCCCCTCGTTTCAACTTGGGAACAGCGTAAGTTGGGGGGATTATTCTTCGAAAGCAATGAGCGCTCATCATCGATGGAGATCCTATCTGTCAGTGTGGCTAAAGGAATATATCCCGCATCGGAATCGGACAGGGATACAAATCCGGGCGCGAGCCTTGCAAATTACAAAGTGGTTCACAAGGGCGACGTTGTCTACAACAGCATGCGAATGTGGCAGGGCGCTGTTGGGTCAAGTGATTACGATGGTATTGTTAGCCCAGCTTACGTAGTTGCTAGACCTGCCATCGAGCTAGACTCAACATGCTTTGGCTATCTTCTGAAGCGGCCTGAGATGTTATATAAATATCTGTGCGATTCGCAGGGGAACTCGAAAGATACCCAAACTCTGAAATACAACAGATTCGCGGATATCGAAGTCACAATGCCAGCAAATCTCGAAGAGCAACGGGTGATTTCAGCTTGTCTGGGGCGCGTTGACACCCTCATCACCCTTCATCAGCGTGAGCCAACTCACATGATGAAAGAGGGTAAAAATGCCAATCGGTATCAATGAAGAATCTCTTTTCTGCGACTACTACTCGCAATGGATTAGCGTCTACAAAGAAGGGGCCATCCGTGAGGTCACCATGGGAAAGTACCGGCTCACGCAGTCTTGGCTTGCCAAGCTGATTCCAGACCTCAAGATAAAAGATCTCGACCGGACCTCGTACCAGCAGCTCATCAATGGTTACGCGGAACACCACGAGCGCCAGACAACCATGGACTTCCACCATCAGCTTAAGGGGGCGATCCTTGATGCAGTTGACGAGGGGCTCATTCCCCGCGACCCTACGCGCAAGGCCATCATCAAAGGGAAACAGCCGCGGGCGAAAAAGATCAAGTATCTCAACCAGTTTGAGCTTCATGCCATGCTCGGCGACCTTGATTTATCAGGCGGGCCGAGTTGGGATTGGCTTATTTTGATAGTCGCTAAAACGGGCCTGCGCTTCTCCGAAGCCCTTGGGCTTACTCCCGAAGACTTTGACTTCGCCCATCAAACGCTCTCGGTGAACAAGACCTGGGATTACAAGAACGGTGGCGGATTCGTCCCCACGAAAAACGCCTCATCGATGCGGAAGGTTCAACTCGACTGGCAACTCATCATGCAACTTTCTGGACTGCTCAAAGACCTTCCGCCGACCGAGCCCATATTTGCGAAGGGGAAGGTCTATAACTCGACAGCCAACAGCGTTTTAGCGCGCCACTGCAAGAATGTTGGCGTGCCTACCATATCCGTCCACGGGCTGCGGCATACACATGCATCACTTTTGCTGTTCGCAGGCGTCTCCATCGCCAGCGTATCCCGAAGGCTTGGGCATGCAAGCATGACCACCACCCAGGAAACCTATCTGCACGTCATCCAAGAGCTCGAGAACAAGGACATTGACATCGTCATGAGAGCTCTTTCGACTCTTATTTAACCTGTATCAGCAAACCGTGGCTCACGCTGATGAAGGGCGATGAGGCTGTCGAGGTTTCCTAGAGAGCGACCTATTTCTAACTGTTCCGTTCTGCTTCGGGGAAAACTGATTTCCGTATCTTCAAGTATTTCTGTATTGATGGAGGCCATCGTGCCGCCAACGGCACGATTGATTATCGAACGTTTAACATCATCCGTGCTCAGTTCGTAATGAAGATAATTAGGACTTATCACCGAGACGGTTGGTCGGGCTCTTAGCACGCGCCCAGAAAACAGCCAGCCGCTTTGAGCTGCGGTTACTTGTGCATTAACGTCAACAGAACCAACACGCGAAAACAGAATATCGCCTTCGATTGCGGAATACTGCTCAAGTCTTGCGCGGTCACTTTCGCTCACCTGAGGTAGGCCAGCTATCTCGTCAGGGAGAAAACCAGATTTGAAATGTTCCGTCGTAACAATGGGAATTCCATCAACTACGTAGTCTTCTGCATGGAGCAGACTTCCGAAAGGTCCTGTTTTAATTGAAGCGACTTCCCCCAACTTACGCTGTTCCCAAGCGGTTATCCAGATTGGACGACTCCATCTTGGGAACAGCGTAAGTTGGGGGGATTATTCTTCGAAAGCAATGAGCGCTCATCATCGATGGAGATCCTATCTGTCAGTGTGGCTAAAGGAATATATCCCGCATCGGAATCGGACAGGGATACAAATCCGGGCGCGAGCCTTGCAAATTACAAAGTGGTTCACAAGGGCGACGTTGTCTACAACAGCATGCGAATGTGGCAGGGCGCTGTTGGGTCAAGTGATTACGATGGTATTGTTAGCCCAGCTTACGTAGTTGCTAGACCTGCCATCGAGCTAGACTCAACATGCTTTGGCTATCTTCTGAAGCGGCCTGAGATGTTATATAAATATCTGTGCGATTCGCAGGGGAACTCGAAAGATACCCAAACTCTGAAATACAACAGATTCGCGGATATCGAAGTCACAATGCCAGCAAATCTCGAAGAGCAACGGGTGATTTCAGCTTGTCTGGGGCGCGTTGACACCCTCATCACCCTTCATCAGCGTAAGTGCCAATACCGTGGCTTATACGAGTATCTTTCTTGGGAACAGCGTAAGCTAGGCAGCATTGCGGCTTCATTTGATTACGGCTTGAACGCAGCCGCAAATGAATATGACGGTCAAAACAAATATCTTCGCATCACCGACATTGACGACACAACACATGAGTTCTTGAAAAGCGATCTTACAACTCCGTTGGCTGATCTTGCAATGAGTGCAGATTATTTACTGGAGGAAGGCGATTTGCTCTTTGCTCGTACGGGCGCAAGTGTTGGAAAAACCTATCTGTACAGGCAATACGATGGAACGGTCTACTTTGCTGGATTCCTGATTCGCGCACGAATCGGAGAAAGTGCTGACCCCGAATTCGTCTATCAGGCAACCCTGACCGATGCCTACAAGAAGTATGTTGCCATAACCTCGCAGCGATCCGGCCAGCCTGGCGTCAATGCTCAGGAATACGCAGATTATCAATTGATGCTTCCTTCTAGAACGGAACAGCAGCAAATTGGGATGACGTTGCGGTCTCTCGACAACCTCATCACCCTTCATCAGTGACAGTCTAATGGCAAGGCGCACAACATTATTATCCTCAGTAGAACGAAAAACCGCCAACTCAACATAGCGAAATCGGCGGTTCTGGGGCTCGAAACAAGAGACAACTCACGAAAGTTATTAAACGAACATCCTATCCAACAGCGATTTCTTGATATTCCTTAACAGCTCAAGCTTACGCTGATGAAGGGTGATGAGGGAGTCAAGCTCGGCTAAGCTCTTCGCAATTGCCTTCTGCTCGGCGTGATCGGCAGGCACGGCGAAGAACGATTGTGAAATCAGATTCCAATCTGCGCGAGGCATCTTAGAGCCCGAAGATACATTTGCGAGCCTTTGGAAGTTGTTCGTTTGAATCAGCCGATACAAAAATGAACTGTCACACTTTGTTGCCCTAAGGACCCAAAAATCACCAACAGCTACACCATTGAACTGCGGGTATAGCCAATTCATCAAATAAGGACGAAGCTTCCCGTATAGAACATCTCCAGCGTAAAACTTAATTCCCGTTTTGCCGCCTTCTTTGTCGCGCAAATCTTTGTTCAGCGTGCCCTCGCCGGAAACGATGTCCTCGTATTCGACTTGAGGCAAATCGGAATCGCTTGACTGAATGGAGACCCTGTCGGTCAGATCGGAGAACTTACGCTGTTCCCAAGGGTCAGTGAAACCCTCGAAGCGGATTTCGGGTTCGGTCTCGCCGAGTTTCGGAAACATCTTGTCGAGCATCGATTTCTTCACCGTGCACAGCTTGTCGTACTTACGCTGATGAAGGGTGATGAGGGAATCGAGATTGAGAACAACCGATGATATGCGCTTTTGCTCGCTTTCCGACGGGTAAGAGATCTCAACTTCAGCGATGTCGTTACCATGGACGTGTACGACCGATTTTCCTTGTGCCCGCTTTGCCAAATCGTCATGGGCTTTGCTGTACGTTATGGCAAGCGCGGTGTAGTCCGGATCGAGCTTGCCTGTCGGGGTGACGACGTTCAAATCACCACCCAAAATGATTCCTGACCTGCGCACGGATGATGCGATGGCGATATCTTCTGCCGTCTCACCGGATGCAGGAACGATCACTTCGTTGCCCCTTGAAAGAATCGATCCATCCTGCTCAACGGTAAAAGTGTCTACTTCCTCGATACGCGATTCGTATTGGGTATACAGGCGTCCATATAAGATTAGTGGGGTGCCGGCATCCCTAATGTCAGCTTTGCTGTATCCATGTCCCTTAGAAAACGTGCATAGCTCTCCCAACTTACGCTGTTCCCAAGGGTCAGTGAATCCCTCGAAGCGGATTTCCGGGGTATTTTGTTTCTCTGCCATGCTACTCACCGCCCAACAGCTTGCGCAGCTCGGCGATGCCAGCCATGTCGTACTCATTGCCCGTAAGCTGGCCCAGCATGTCTGCTAGCTGGCTTTCTGCATCATCTATCTGGTTGCACACGTCCGAGTAGGTTGTCGCGTATTTGGCGTTGAGCACAGCCACCTTCGCGATGAAGTCGCTCACAACGGTTTCGGGAAGAGCCAGAAGCTCGGTCTGCAACGGCTCTATCCACTTGGCAACCAATAGATCGTCGCACTGGGCATCGGTCAGGCCCTCGATGACTTCCTTGGTCGTCTCCTCAAGAGCCACTCTCGCTTCCCTGTTTGCCTTCTTGAGGCTTTTCTCCTCATCGAGCAGCGCCTGCGCACGAACCAGACCTTGCTCAAAATCGTTTTCGGGGTGCTTTCCGATAGCCTTCACAGCCTTCTTGAGCTCAGTCGCCACAAACGAACCTTCGTCATTGACAGCAGCGGAAGACCCCTTGTCCTCCTCATCGAAACTCTCGAGAATCTCGTCTATTTCCTGCGATATCTCGCCTAGACGGGAATCACGGGAAGTAATCTCCTTGACGTCTTCGGCAAGCAGGTGCTCTTGCACAAGCGCAAACGGCAGGATGTGGCCAGCCCAGCCGTCCTGTACCTCGACGTCTTTGCCGTTCTTCTTCTTGACCACCATGTTCGGGTCTACCTTGCGCACGGCGGTTTTCCCCTCGGTTTGGATGACCTCCAAATCGCCGGAGATTCCCACCCAGGCATCGTCGAGCGCCTGGTAGGCGTCGTAGCCGTCGACCAGGGCCGTGCCCGCCAGTGCGTCTTTCAATAGCGCCGCGATGACCTCTTCCTCGGCCACGGTATCAACTTCATCGGCGCCGTCTACCAAGCGGCTTCGCAGCGTGGCAGGTAAATCGCTTATCGCATTACGGTATCCGTCCAGAAAGGCACGGACATCGGCATTTTCCTTCGCCGTTTGCGCAACGTCGTCGGTCGCGGGCACAAGACACGATCCACCTGCGTCACGGTAGAGTTGCCCTTTGAGGCTCGGCCATACCTTCCAATAGCGCTCGAGCGCGTCCACCTCGGCCTTCGGCACGCCGCCGAACATGGTGGCATACACGTCCCAGCTTTCGGCGGCCGTGCTCGAGTCCACATAGCGCGGGATGTTGAGGTTATAGTCGTTGGCGCGGATCTCGTCGATGGGAACCAGGCGGCTGAACTTGTCGACGGTCGCGTTCGTTGTCACGGCGTCGACGATACGCTTGATGTCGCTTGCCCGCAGCTTGTTGTTCTTGCCTTCTTTCACGAAGTGCTTGGAAGCGTCCACCACCAAGACGTCGCTCGACTCGCGCTGCTTGCGCAGCACCATGATGATGGTGGGGATGCCCGTGCCGAAAAAGATGTTGGCAGGAAGACCTATGATGGCCTGGATATGGCGGTACTCCACCAAGTTTTTTCGGATGGTGCCTTCATCGCCGCCGCGGAACAGCACGCCGTGCGGCAAGACGATGCACATGATGCCGTCGGGGCGCAGGTGGTATAGGTCGTGCAGCAAAAAGGCGTAGTCTGCCTTGGACTTGGGCGCCACACCGAACTTGAAGCGCGGGTCGAGGTCCTTGTCTTCCGGATCCCAGTTCTGGGAGTAAGGCGGATTCGACACCACGGCATCGACGAAGAGCGGATCGTAGGTCTCATCCTTGTTCTCGACGGTGTCGAACCAGGGCCAGTCGTCTTCGAGTGTGTCGCCATTGCGTGCCACGATGTTGTCAGGAAGAATTCCACGCATGACCAGATTCATACGTGTGAGGTTGTAGGTGTTCTCCTTAAGCTCCTGTGCATAATACTTGATGGAGTCCGGGTCGCCGTTGCGGCGCGCCACGGCCTTGCCGATGTTGATGAGCAGCGATCCCGATCCGCTCGTGGGGTCGTAGATGGTGATGTTCTCGCGTCCGGCCAGGTGCCACGAGATTATCTCACTCATGAGCATGGACACCTCGTGCGGCGTGTAGAACTCGCCGGCTTTCTTACCGGCGTTGGCGGCAAAGTTGCTGATGAGGTACTCGTAGATGAAGCCGAGCACGTCGTAGTCCTGGCGACCGTCCATCGGGATGTCCTTGATGAGGTAGATGAGATCGCGAGCGGCCTTGGACTGGCTCCGTGCGTCGGTGCCGAGTTTGGAGAGACCGGTCTGCAGCGTGTCGAAGATGCCGTCGAAGACACGCTTGCGGGCGGGATCGATGTTGCGGCTAAAGGCAGAGAGGGCGTCGCGAACGTTCGAAATCTCGAAGTCGCCGCCTTTGGCGACCCAGGTGGAGAAGAGGTTCTCGTAGGCGATGAAGTAGCCGCACTCGCCCTTGACAAACTCGACCGTTTCTTCGTCGTCTTCCACGAGGCTCGGCAAATCCTCCTCGGCGAAATCACGTGCCTTCAGGCGGGTGACTTCGGTCTCGGAGAGGAACTTGTAGAAGATGAAGCCCAGGATGTAATCCTTGTATTCATTTGCCTCGATTTTCGAGCGCATCTTGTTGGCGGATTCCCATATCTTTGATGCCAATTGCTGCTTGTTCATCTAGTTTTCCTCGCTTCTATAGACTTGGTTGAGCGTTTCTCCGTCGTCGCTTACCCATTCGGTCCAGCCGTTCTGGCTGCCGCCGAGCACGAACACCGCCGCGGCGCTGGGCGTCGGGAACTCGAGATCTCTGGCGAGCTCTGCGATACCGCCCGAATCGCCGAAGATCTCCCTGCGCGCGGCCGCGACGGCCGCGTTTTTCAGCACGGGTCTCGAGAGGTTCACTTTCGAGCCAGCGAGCACGGTGAAGTGCCCGGTGGCCTTGTCGTAGCGTCCCGCCCCGCGTATGCCGTTCTTCTTCGTGTGGAAGACCGCCGGCGCACCAGCCGGACCCTGGTCGACCCTATCGAGGTCGTACCCCAGAGCTGCCATCCTGAAGAGGATCCTATCGTGCAGGCGTTCGACGGCCTCTTCCTTGTACGGGTCGATGTAGGGCTTGGGCGTCGCCGAGTTGTCGGTCTCGTACGAGCCGTGGGTACGCACGTAGTCGATGGCCTTCGCCTCGAGAACGTCCAGTGCATCCCTGCTGATGTTCTGGTCGTCATCGAGGAACATAACGGCCTTGTTCCAGAACTCCTTTTTCGCCTTGTGCGCGTCGAGCCGGGCGATGCCCTGGGTCGTCTGCCCCGCGTAGACGCGGCTCACGTTGCCGTGGTCCTCGTCGAGCAGGTAGTAGACGCCGCGCTGCGGGATGTTCGGCAGCGACTTCGCCTCGGCGAGGTCTTCCCTCGGAACGACGACGGTCACAAGCGACTCGCCGTCGATGCGGCAGATGCGGATGCGGTCCGGCTGCGCGCCTATGAGTTGGACGGTGAGAGTCTTAACCCGGATCATGCTCACGCCCCCTTCTTCGCGAGCTCTTCAATCATGCACGTGCGCACGAAGGCGGAGAAGCTCATGCCCCGCAGGGCCGCCTCTTCCTTCGCAGCGTCGCGCAGGGTATCGGGGATGCGAAGGGTCACGGAGACCTGGTCGCCGTCCACCAGGAAGCTCCTGATCTCGGTCTCGTCGGGGTTGCTCTTGATGAGTTGCTTGTAGCTATCGGGCATCTGCGCTCCCATCGCTCGAAATGCAATACAAATGCGTTTACAGAATTATAGCGTTGCATTGCTGGCGACTGTTGAGGCGAACGGGTGAACGGCAATATGGTCAGGCGTGGAATCAAAGAGTCAGGCAGGGACAATCCTGCCAACAACGTTGTCTCGGTCTCGCGTGGCGGGTGCGTTTGCCTACGCCATCGCGATCCCGCGCGCCGCACTCAACAGCTCGTACTCCCTCTGACTCCACTGACGCAGCTCGGCAGCCTCGACGGCATCACGACACAGGTCCAAAAACACCTCGGCGCCCTCGCAGAAGCACTCGCGGGCAAAGTCGCCCGAGCCGTCCGCGATGCACGTGCCGTCTGCAAACAGCTTCCAGCTGGACGGCTCGCGCGAATCGTCTCCGAGCAGCTTGATCTGCAACACATGTGGATTGCCAGCAGCACAGAGTTCTTCCTCGAGCTTCTGTACCGTAAAGCGCATCTGATGGGAGAGACTGCTCTTGACCATGGCCGAGGCATAGCCGCTCGGCCCGTCCAGAAGATGCATTCGTTTTGGCTTGGTTGCCAGGTTGTGGAAATTGCGCTCGCTGCGCACGGAGAAATTGTCCATACGGACTCCTTTCATCGGTGTTGGCAGGGCCACCGTGCCTCTTGGCCGGTTGGCGTCGGGATTGTGGAGCCAACTCTCTACCCCGACTCTGGATAAAACGCGCCCGCTCCTTGCGGGCACGATGGAGTCTATCAGCGCGCGCGGACACAAATCAAGCGCCGCCTGCGAAATGACGTGCAAGCGACGCTTGATTTCGCCGGCTGTTGCTAGGCTAAATCCGAAAAAAGTGTCGAAATCTCCTGTGTAAAAGTACGGAAAAGTGTCGAATCTGACGGTCTCAACATCCGGAAAAGTGTAACCGGATGACAAAACAGCACGTAGAAGCTGGCGCTACATACGGACGCTTCAGCCGCCCCCAACCCCCGCTACTCGTCTCCGTCGTTGGGGTCGCCCTTGAGGGTGTTGATGTCCAGGTGCTGGTTGTCGTTCTCTTTTTGCTGCGTTGCCGATTCGGACGCGGTGGGGCCGCGGAATAGTTGGAATCCCTCAAAGGCGATCACGCCGAGTAGGGCCACGATAATCGCGATAAAGACAATCTTTACTGCTTGGGGAAACTCGGAGAAGTGCGGCGGCTCTTCCTCGGTGTAGTAGTCGGCAAAGCGCTCGTCGTCGGTGCCGCGGGTATACGACGATGCCGATGCGGCCTTTACACCGGCCTTGTTGTGCTCGGGAGCGGACGCGTCGGCAAACGGGCTGTTATCGTATGCGCTCGATGCGAATCCATAGCTCTCGGTCTCAATGCGAGAGGCGCGGGGTGCGGCATCAAAGCGATTACCGTGCGCTGCTGCTTCGTTGTAATCGGAGTCGCGCTCCTCGGCAGCTGCAAACAGCGGGTTGACCGGAATATCGAGCGCCGGCATGCCGGCCGAGGTCTCATCCAAGTCGGCCGCGGCCCAGGAATCGAAGGCAAACTGGCGGTTGGCGAGGTCGTCCAGATCCATAACGGGCGGCTCGAGCTCGGGTTCGGGCTGGGGTTCGGGAGCCGCGTATGTCGGCTGCTGCGGGGTGGCATACGCGGGTGTGCTGCTGGGCGCATGGCGCTGTGTCGCCGCGGCAAGAAACGCCGCCGTCTCGGACGGATCGCTGGTAGGGCGGGACGCAGGGGCGGCCTGGCGCGGTGCCTGCATAATGGGGCGGGTGGCAAAGTCATCTGCGGGCACGGATGCCGGCGCGGTCGTCGTGGCTGGGACGGGAGCAGCGGCCGACGTAGGCTTTGGGCCTGCCGAGCGAACCCCGCCGCCCATGAGTTCATCGGCGGTCCAAGGGCGGTCGTTCATCACGTCGTCCAGGCTCAACGCAAACAGATCGTCTTCACCCTCGTCAAACGCGCGTTTCGCATGCCTGGCGGCAGAAGCGAAGCCTCCGCGGCCGTTGCGTGATGCGTTGCTCGACCCCATCTTGTTTCATCCTTTCGAACTGTCTATCTCATCGATTATATGGAACTTGCCCTGCGGCCGAGTCTTGGATTCGTGCATTTTGGAACTCACGCCCAAAAGGGGAGGGGTGACCTGGCCGAGTTGCCTACTTGTCGCCGGCGGCAGCCTTTGCCTCGTTGAGGTAGCTATAGAAGCTGTACTTAGAGATACCAAAGAACTCGCAGGCACGCTCGCTCGACTTGGAAATGAGGAAGGCGCCGCGACGGTCGAGGTAGCCAATGGCGCGAATGCGCTCATCTTTGGTCATAAGGGCTGCAGGCTTGCCCACGTATTGCTCGCACTCGCGCAGCAGATCTTCGAGCAGGTCGCCGATATTTTTGGTAATGGGCTCGGGCTCGGTGTAGCCCGTGGCACCGGTGCCGGTAAAGGCATCGAGCGAGCGCTCAAAAGCCTTCATGAGCGTAATGTCAAAGTTAATGCCCAAAATGCCGACGGGCTTGCCCTCGTCGTTGCGGATAAAGATGGTCGAGGACTTGAGCAGCTTGCCATCGGTGGTTTTGGTGAGGTATGGCTCGCGGTCGTGCACGTCAGTGGTGCCCTCGTGCATGGACTCAAACACAATATGGCTGGGGCCGTCACCCAGTTTGCGCCCGCTGACGTGGCCGTTTTCGATCACTACGATGGAGTGGTCCACGTCCTCGGTCTCCAGGTCGTGGACGACGACTTCGCAGTTGGGGCCAAATTGGAGCGCCAGGCCGTGTGCAAGGCGCTTGTAGAACTCAATCTGTGCGGGGGTCATAGGTGCCTTCCTAAAAATTAGTTTGGGCACACTTTGCCATAAACCACACCTGTTCGCAAATAACGAAAGCGGCGCTGCGTTATGTAACCGTTCGGCGACGAAAAGGTACCGATTACGGCAACAAACAATTTGTTAGGTTTATCAATCAAAATGTGTGATAGAACAGTGCTAACAAACTTTTTGTTTGGCATCCACATAAAAGTTCAGTCGCATGAATGGAAATGGGCTGAAACGCGTATGCGGGGGCCGGCAAGAGAGGACTTAAGGAGTTCACCGTATGGCCGATAAGATCCAGTGGGCGGGCAACACGATGCCCAAGAGCGATGACAAGCACTTGGGAATCATGAGCCTCGACCACGTGAAGAAGGCCCGCGCCTTCCACCAGTCGTTCCCCCAGTACACCGTCACTCCGCTTGCCCGCCTGGACGGCCAGGCCGCGCGCCTGGGCCTGTCCAACCTGTGCGTTAAGGACGAGAGCTATCGCTTTGGCCTCAACGCCTTCAAGGTCCTGGGCGGTTCGTTTGCCATGGCCAACTACATTGCCGACGAGACCGGCAAGGACGTTGCCGAGTGCACTTTCGATTACCTGACCTCCGATCAGCTTGCCAAGGACTTTGGCCAGGCCACCTTCTTTACCGCCACCGACGGTAACCATGGCCGCGGCGTGGCATGGGCTGCCAACAAGCTGGGTCAGAAGGCCGTCGTGCACATGCCCAAGGGTTCCACCAAGCCCCGCTTCGACAACATCGCCGCCGAGGGCGCCACGGTGACCATCGAAGAGGTCAACTACGACGAGTGCGTGCGCATGGCCGCCGCCGAGGCCGACGCCTGCGAGCGCGGCGTCATCGTTCAGGACACCGCCTGGGAGGGCTACGAGAAGATCCCGTCTTGGATCATGGAGGGTTACGGCACCATGGCCTCCGAGGCCGCCGAGCAGCTGCGCGAGATGGCCATCAACCGCCCGACGCACGTGTTTGTCCAGGCTGGCGTGGGTTCGCTCGCCGGCGCCGTGGTGGGCTACTTCACCAACCTGTATCCCGATAACCCGCCCACCTTCGTCGTGGTTGAGTGCGCGCCTGCTGCCTGCTTGTACAAGGGCGCTGCCGCCGGCGACGGCGATCCGCGCATCGTGGACGGCGACATGCCTTCCATCATGGCCGGTCTGTGCTGCGGCGAGCCCAACATTCTGGGCTGGGATATCCTGCGCAACCACGCCACCGCCTTCGTGTCCTGCCCCGACTGGGTCACCGCTCGCGGCATGCGCACCCTGGGCGCTCCCGAGAAGGGCGACCCGCGCGTCATCTCCGGTGAGTCCGGCGCTGTGACCACCGGCCTGGTCGAGACCCTCATGCTCGATCCCGAGTACGCCGAGCTCAAGGAGCTCATCGGCCTGGACAAGACGAGCTCCGTGCTCTGCTTCTCCACCGAGGGCGACACCGATCCGGATCAGTACCGTCGCATCGTCTGGGAGGGCGAGTACCCCACCTGCTAGCAGGTCTGACCTGTCCGGAGGCAGCCGGAGGACTTTACTCCCTGCTCGGACAGTCCTGCTCGCACGGAGAGCACATTAAGTGCTCTCCGGCTCGTGCGGAACTCGCGACGGAGCAAAGTCCTCCGTCCGCCTCCTATGGTTACTTGCTTGTGGGGTGCTCGACCTCACGCTGTTTGGCACAAGTGATCTATCTGAAATATCTACCTGTAGGTAAATCCTTGTAGAAAGGTTAACTGTTATGACTAAGGAACTCGATTTTGAGGCAATTAAAAACGCTGCCGAGTCTCACCGTGCTGATATGACTCGCTTCCTGCGCGCTATGATCTCCCACCCCTCTGAGTCCTGCGAGGAGGGTGAGGTTGTTGCCTGCATCAAGGCCGAGATGGAGAGCCTTGGCTATGACGAGGTCAAGGTCGACGGCCTGGGCAACGTCATGGGCTTTATGGGCGAGGGCGACAAGATCATCGCCATCGACTCCCACATCGACACCGTCGGCATCGGCAACATTGAGAACTGGGATGCCGATCCCTACGAGGGCTACGAGACCGACGAGATCATCTACGGCCGCGGCGGCTCCGACCAGGAGGGCGGCATGGCTTCCGCTACCTACGCTGCCAAGATGATGAAGGACATGGGCCTCATCCCCGAAGGCTACAAGATCATGGTCGTCGGCACTGTCCAGGAAGAGGACTGCGACGGCATGTGCTGGCAGTACATCTACAACAAGGACGGCATTAAGCCCGAGTTCGTCATTTCCACCGAGCCCACCGACGGCGGCATCTATCGCGGTCACCGCGGCCGCATGGAGATCCGCGTCGACGTTCACGGTACCTCCTGCCACGGCTCCGCTCCCGACCGCGGCGACAACGCCATCTACAAGATGGCCGACATCATCGCCGACGTCCGCGCCCTCAACAACAACGGTTGCGACGAGTCGACCGACATCAAGGGTCTCGTCAAGATGCTCGACCCCAAGTACAATCCCGAGCACTTCGAGGATGCCCGCTTCCTGGGCCGCGGCACCTGCACCGTCAGCCAGATCTTCTACACCAGCCCCAGCCGTTGCGCCGTGGCCGACTCCTGCGCCATCTCCATCGACCGTCGCATGACCGCCGGCGAGACCTGGGAGTCCTGCCTGGACGAGATCCGCAACCTGCCGGCCGCCAAGAAGTACGGCGACGACGTGAAGGTCTCCATGTACATGTACGACCGTCCGTCCTGGACCGGCGAGGTCTACGAGACCGAGGCTTACTTCCCCACGTGGATCAACAAGGAGACCGCTCCGCACGTCAAGGCCCTCGTCGACGCCCACAAGGCCATGTTTGGTGACGAGCGCATCGGCTGCGAGCCCAGCATGGACAAGCGCACCGGTCGTCCGCTGTGCGACAAGTGGACCTTCTCCACGAACTGCGTCTCCATCCAGGGCCGCTACGGCATCCCCTGCGTGGGCTTTGGCCCGGGTGCCGAGTCTCAGGCTCACGCTCCCAACGAGGTCACCTACAAGGACGACCTGGTCACCGCTGCCGCCATGTACGTGGCTGCCCTGAACCTCTACGATCCGAGCCAGGCCGATGGCGACGCCACCGTGTTTCGCGCCGGTCTGACCAACAACAAGATCGACTAGTCCCATTCCTCGATTTTGTTGAGCCGGGGGCCGCTCGCGTCCCCGGCACCCCCTGTCGACTTGGGGCCCGCGGTCGTTATCTCCCATGCTTCCTCGACGGTAGCGGGTCCTCGTCATAGCGCTCTGCATGTTCTAGCCACACGCGCATGCCGGAGCGCATCTACTCATTGCGATCGTTTCATCTTTAGAAAGGACATTTCCATGGACGCCAAGTTTACCGAGCTCGTCGAGCAGCTGAACGGCCTCGATTTTAAGGGTATGTACGGCAGCGACTTCCTGCACACCTGGGATAAGACCACCGATGAGCTCAAGGCACTCTACATCGTCGCCGACGCCCTGCGCCAGCTGCGCGAGAACAACGTCTCTCCCAAGATCTTCGACTCGGGTCTGGCCGTCTCCCTATTCCGCGACAACTCCACCCGTACGCGTTTCTCCTTCTCTAAGGCCGCCAACCTGCTCGGCCTTGAGCTGCAGGACCTGGACGAGAAGAAGTCCCAGATCGCTCACGGCGAGACCGTCCGCGAGACCGCTACCATGATCTCCTTCATGGCCGACGTCATCGGCATCCGCGACGACATGTACATCGGCAAGGGCGACGCCTACATGGCCGAGGTCTCCGAGTCTGTCCAGCAGGCTTACGAGGACGGCGTTCTGGATCACCGTCCCACGCTCATCTCCCTGCAGTCCGATTCCGACCACCCCACGCAGTCCTCTGCCGACATGCTCTACCTCATCAACGAGTTTGGCGGCCTTGAGAACCTCAAGGGCAAGAAGGTTGCCGTCACCTGGGCCTATTCGCCCTCTTACGGCAAGCCGCTGTCCTGCCCGCAGTCGCTGATCAGCCTGCTGCCCCGCTTTGGCATGGACGTCACCCTGGCCCACCCCGAGGGCTACGACCTCATGCCCGAGGTCGTTGAGCGCGCCAAGGGCTATGCCGCCGAGTCCGGCACCACCTTTAAGCAGGTCAACACCATGGCCGAGGCCTTCGAGGGCGCCGACATCGTAATCCCCAAGAGCTGGGCTCCGTTTGCCGCCATGGAGAAGCGTACCGACCTGTACGCCGAGGGCGACGACGCCGGCATCGCCGCGCTCGAGAAGGAGCTGCTCGCCCAGAACGCCACCCATCAGGACTGGTGCTCCACGACCGCGCTCATGGAGAAGACTGCCAACGGCCAGGACACCATCTTTATGCACCCGCTGCCCGCCGACATCTCCGGTGTTTCTTGCGAGCACGGCGAGGTCAACGCCGACGTCTTCGACATGCACCGTGTGGGCATGTACAAGGAGGCCAGCTACAAGCCGTACGCCATCGCAGCCATGATGTTCCTGCAGAAGGTTGCCGATCCCGCCGCTGCCCTCAAGGCCCTCGACGAGCGCAACACCGCCCGCTGGTTCCAGGCCTAAAGCTGGGCTGAGGTAAACCATGTAAAGGGGGCGCTCTGCCAACCGGCGGGGTGCCCCCTTTTTGCATCGCGGGCGTGTAGGATAAGCGCTTTCGATGTAGGTGCCCCGCGGCGCGAGTTATGGGTACGATGGTTTCAGGGGAGGTATCGCCATGAAACTTGGCTGCGTGATTATGGCCTCGGGCGAGGGTAAGCGGTTTGGCTCTAACAAGATGCTTGCCGATATCTATGGCGAGCCGCTGATTGCCCGGACCATCGATTCGGTTCCCCGGGGCTTTGACGTCGTGGTTTCGACGCGTTGGCCCGAGGTTGCCCAGATTTGCGAGGACAAGCATTGCCAGTGCGTGCTGCACGATGGCGAGCTGCGCAGCGAAAGCGTCCGTGCGGGCCTTTCGTGGGGAGTCGAACGCAACTGGAAAGGTTGCCTCTTTTTGCCGGGCGACCAGCCGCTTGTGAGCGCGGATTCTTTTGAGGCTATGGTTCGTGCATTTGACGAGCGTGGTCGCAAGCATCCGGTGCGTCTTGCGTGCAACGGTGAGCCTTCGAGCCCGGTGCTCTTTCCGGCGGAACTGTTCGATGCACTTATGTGTCTTGAGGGCAAGGACGGCGGCGGTTCGATCCTCAAGGACCGTACCGACGTGATGCTGGTCGAAGCGCGCGCCTATGAGCTGTGGGATGTCGATACCGCCAAGGGCCAGCGACGCATAACGGAGCATATCGCGGCCTGCTCGTATTTTGATCGCGTAGCCAACTGTATTAATCAATAAGGAGCAACATGATCATCATCAAAAACGGCGCGCTCGTGACGCCCCAGGGGCTTCGCCGCGCCGATCTTGCCATGGATGGCGATAAGATCGTGCGGATCGCCGCGGCGATTGAGCCGGTCGAGGGCGATACCGTCGAGGATGCCGCGGACTGCTGGGTGTTTCCCGGCTTTATCGACGGCCACACGCACATGCAGTGCTGGACCGGCATGGATTGGACAGCCGATAGCTTTGAGACCGGCACGCGCGCGGCCGCCTGCGGCGGCACGACGACCATTGTGGACTACGCGACGGCCGATCGCGGCGTGACCATGCCCGATGCCTTGGCCGAGTGGCATCGCCGCGCCGACGGAACCTGCACGGCCAACTACGCTTTTCATATGGCACTCGCCGAGTGGAATGAGCGCAACCGCGCCGATCTTTCGGCCATGCGCGAGGCGGGCGTGTCGTCGTTTAAGACCTACTTTGCCTACGATCATTTGCGCTTGGACGATGCCGAGACGCTCGAGGTGCTCGAGGAGCTCAAGCGTATTGGCGGCATACTGTGCGTGCATTGCGAGAACGGCACGCTGGTGAATGAGCTGCAGAAGCGCGTGTTTGAGCAGGGCATCCACGGGCCCGAGGGCCATGCGCTCAGCCGTCCGGATGTGTGCGAGGCCGAGGCCGTGAGCCGTCTGTTGTATCTGGCGCACCTGGCCGGCGACGCACCAGTCAACGTGGTGCACCTTTCGACCAAGCTTGGTCTTGAGGCCATCCGTGCCGCCAAGGCGCGCGGGCAGAAGAATATCTATGTCGAAACCTGCCCCCAGTATCTGATGCTCGACGACACCTGCTATCTGGAGCAGGGCGAGGACGGCTTTGCGGGCGCCAAGTACGTGATGAGCCCGCCACTGCGCCATGCCGGCGACCGTGCCGCGCTGCGCGAGGCGCTTGTGGCAGGCGAGATCGATACGATTGCGACCGACCACTGCAGCTTTAACCTACACGGGCAAAAGGACCGCGGACGCGATGATTTCCGCGCGATTCCCAACGGCGGGCCCGGCGTGGAGCATCGTCCCGTCGCGATCGCTACGAGCTTTGAGGGCCAGCTGGGACCCGAGGATCTGTGCCGCTTGATGAGCGAGAACCCGGCGCGCGTCTTTGGCATGTATCCGCGCAAGGGCTGTCTTGCCGAGGGCGCCGATGCCGACGTGTGCGTGTGGGATCCCAAGGCGCGCTGGACCGTTAGCGCGGCGACGCAGCATCAGGCTGTGGACTACACGCCGCTCGAGGGTTTTGAGGCACATGGCCGCGCCAAGGCCGTGTTTGTGAACGGCGTGCTGGCGGCACGCGACGGCGAGCCCACCGGAGCCCAACCCGGCCGCTACGTCCCCCGCTAACAAGAAGGGCGCCGGATTCCCTTCGCAGTTGCGGTGAAATAGTTCCTGTTTAGCCGCCAAATAGGCCGTTTCAGGAACTATTCCACCGCAACTTATAGGTCTGCTGGGGCAGCGCCGGCTATTTGAGGCTGGTGGCGACGATGGGGCGGCTGAGGGCAGTCTCAAAGCGGCCTGCCACGGCCGGGTCGGCAAGCGTGTCGACTTGGTTGAGCATGATGCGGGCATTGTTGAGGTTCAGCATCCGCAGTTCGGCATTGAGCACCATGGCGACGCGCTCGGGCGTGGCGATATCGGTGAGCTCGCAGCCGCAGCGCTCGCAGAAGAGCTCGGGGCGGTGGACGGCTTCGTTGATGGGCTTGCCCAAGCCTGAGGCGCCGACGATCCAGATGACGTTGGCAGTGCCGGCAGGAATAACCGGCTCCCAGGCGGCGTGGGCCTTGAGTGGGAGTCGCTTGCTGCCATCTGCCTCGGCCAGGACGTAGTCAAAGCGTTGCGCCAGCTGGTCGAGCGGTTCGGCAGGGGAGGAGAGCTTGCCCGTCTCGGGGTCCAAGACGCCTGCTTGGCAGATGCTTCCGCGGCTCATGCCCGCGCATGCCTCGCAGGTGCAGCCTGGGGCGTGCAAGGCACCTGGCTTCCAGGGCGCGGCGTCCAGACGACGGCTCGACCCGTCCCATGGCACGCCGGCGACGGGAAACATGTGCGTGGTGGTACAGAGAAGCACCCTGCCGCCGGCGCGCATGAGCTCGAGACCCAGCGTCTTGAGCAACGTCGACTTGCCGCCGCTGCCGATGATCGCGGTAATGCCCGGCTCAATCTTGAGCGTGGAGGCAAGGCTGCCGTTAACCGTTTCCATCTGTTCACCGCCGTATAATACTGTGATAATAAATAATCATCAGAGTAGCGGTCGAACCGCTTTTGCTCTGCTCAAACCGTAGCACAGGGAGGTGCCCCGGGAATGCTCGTTTATGTTCGCGGCGCCGGCGATATCGCCACGGGCGTGGCTGCTCGTCTGGTACGCGCCGGCGTGTCGGTTGTCATGGCCGATATCGCGGTCCCCACGTGCATCCGTCGCACAATCAGTTTTTGCGAGGCCATTCGCCTGGGCGAGGTCCAGGTCGAGGGCATTCGTGCCCGCTTGGCGCAGACGCCGGTCGAGGTGCTTGAGATTACCGAGGCGGGGGATGTCGCCGTGGTGGTGGACCCCCAGGCACAGATGCTCGGCGAACTTAGACCCGCGGCCGTGGTAGACGCGATTCTAGCTAAGCGCAATCTGGGCACCACGCGCGACATGGCTCCTGCCGTCATCGCGGTAGGGCCGGGCTTTACCGCTCCGGTTGATTGCGATGCCGTGGTCGAGACTATGCGCGGGCATTTTTTGGGCCGCGTCATCACCCAGGGCTCGCCCCAGCCCAACACGGGCGTGCCGGGCATGATCGGCGGATACGGCAAGGAGCGTGTTATCCACAGCCCCGCCGCCGGCGTGTTTAGGTCCGACCGCGCGATCGGCGACATCGTGAGTGCCGGCGATGTGATCGGGTATGCGGGTGATACTCCCATGGTCACGCAGATTGACGGCTGCTTGCGCGGCCTTTTGGCCGACGGCGTTCAGGTGACCGAGGGCTTTAAGTGCGCCGACGTCGACCCGCGCGGCGATGCCAGCTATATCAACTATATTTCGGACAAGGCGACGTCGGTCGGCGGCGGCGTACTCGAGGCGCTCGCCATGCTCACCGGTGTATTCCAGGGATAGGAAATTGCAATGGAAAAGCTCGATGTGGTGAATGCTGCGCTTGGCGCCCTGAAGGCTGGTAAGACGTGCGAGCTGGTGGTAGTTGCCGGTACGGCAGGGTCATCGCCGCGCGGCGTGGGCGCCTGGATGGCCGTCTTTGCCGATGGCAGCCAAGCGGGCACCATCGGCGGCGGCAAGATTGAGCTCTTTGCGCTGGACGAGGCGCGCGAGCTGCTGGCCGCAGGGCAATCGCGTCTGGTCCGCTACACCATGGGCGGCGAGAACTCCGATACTGGCATGATCTGCGGCGGAGCCATCTGCCTGTGCTATCTGCACCTGGATGTATCGCAGGTGCCGTTGTTCCAGTCGGTTGCCGACGTTTTGGCCTATCGGCGCATCGGCGACTTCGTCATCGACTTTGAACCGTTTGTCACCCAGGCGATCGAGGGCGATGTGGCCGAGTACCATGGCGAGGCATCGCGCCGCACCATAATGGGCTGCCCCGAGCTTTCGCTGGTGGAGGAGGGGAGTAAGGTCACCTACACCAACGCCGCCTCCGAGATTCCCCCGGCGCACATCGAGACGCTCTGCCCCGAGGGCCTGACCTATATCTTTGGCTGCGGCCACGTGGGCGCTGCAACGGCGCGGGTGCTCACGGCGGCGGGCTTTGCCGTCGTGGCTTGTGACGACCGCCCCGGTACGCTGACCCCCGAATGGGTGCCCGGTGTCTACGATCGACGCCTGGTCGATTACAAGAACCTGAGCGAGCTGTGCCCCATCGGTCCGCGCGACTTGGTGGTCGTGGCCACGGCGGGCCACAAGTCCGATATCGACGTGGTGATTCAGGCGATGCGCGCCAGGCCTGCCTACCTGGGCTGTCTGGGTTCGCGCCGTAAGACGGCCTTTGTGCGCGCCCGCCTGGAGCAGGAGGGCTTTACGCAGGAGCAAATCGACGAGCTGCACCTGCCGATCGGCGTTGCCATCGAGGCGGAGGACCCCGAGGAGATCGCTATCTCCATCGCCGCCGAGATGATCCACCTGCGCCGCACCAAACTCGTCCCCCGTAAGCGCTAGTCGCATCCCCATCAATAAGTTGCGGTGAAATAGTTCCTAGATGGGCCCGACGGGCGGTCGGCCAGGAACTATTTCACCGCAACAGCTTTTTGGGATCAATTTGTGCGGGGGAGTTGTGGAGTTGTGCAGGCAGACGAGGTTTTTCTGGAAATACGCTCCCGATGCGCGTATAGTACCGATTGTTTTGTCGGCTCCTGCTGCGTCGAGTCCAAACCGCGAAATGCCATGAGCGGCGCGGATGCAGCCAGGAGGCACGAGGACAACCCATCGTGGCCACGCCCCGTGCTTAAAACCCCAAGAAGGAGTGAACAATGGCAGAAGAGAAGTATGTGCCGCGTCTGAAGACCAAGTACAACAACGAGGTCAAGCAGCAGCTTCAGGACAAGTTCCAGTACGAGAACGTCATGATGATCCCCAAGTTTGAGAAGATCGTCGTGAACATGGGTGTCGGCGAGGCCGCTACCGATTCCAAGGCCATCGACGGTGCCGTGCGCGACCTGCGCGCCATCACCGGCCAGCAGCCGATGATCACCCGTGCCCGCAAGTCCATCGCTACCTTCCGCCTGCGCGCTGGTATGCCGATCGGCTGCAAGGTTACCCTGCGTGGCGACCGTATGTGGGAGTTCTTCGATCGTCTGACCTCCGTCGCGATCCCCCGTATCCGCGACTTCCGCGGCATCTCCGCCAAGAGCTTCGACGGCCGTGGTAACTTCTCCATGGGCGTCACCGAGCAGCTCATCTTCCCCGAGATCGACTTCGACTCCGTCGATCACCAGCGTGGTATGGACATCACTTTCGTGACCACCGCCAACACCGATGAGGAGGCCAAGGCCCTTCTGGACGCCTTCGGTTTCCCGTTCAAGAAATAGGTTCACCTGCCCCATAAGCGCCGTTCCCACAAGGGGGCGGCGCTTGGGGCGAACAATACTCTATGTGAGGAGGATATAAGTGGCTAAGACATCGATGATCGTCAAGTGCAATCGCAAGCAGAAGTTCTCTACTCGTGAGTACACGCGCTGCCAGCGCTGCGGCCGTCCGCACTCTGTGTACCGCAAGTTCGGCCTGTGCCGTGTCTGCTTCCGTGAGCTTGCACTCAAGGGCGAGCTTCCCGGCGTTAAGAAGGCCAGCTGGTAAGTCACTACCAGCGTTTCAAGCATCAGTTTGGAACAGGGAAAACGCGCTAAATAGGCTTTGCCGTTAAGGGCGGCGAAGAACCAAGAGCACGTGTTCATCAAGAACGAAGGAGAATCTGTATGAACCTTACAGACCCGATCGCAGATATGCTTACGCGCATCCGTAACGCTAACTCTGTGAACAAGGCCACGGTCTCCATGCCGAGCAGCAAGAAGCTCGTCGAGATCGCTCGTGTTCTGCACGAGGAGGGCTACATCGAGGGCTACGATGTCGAGGACACCGTTCCCCAGAAGACTCTGCACATCACGCTTAAGTATGGTCCCAAGAAGGCTAAGGTCATCAACGGCATCCGCCGCATTTCCAAGCCGGGCCTGCGTAAGTACACCGGCGTTGCCGACATGCCCCGCGTCCGCGGTGGCCTTGGTACCGCCATTATTTCCACCAGCCATGGCGTCATGACCGACCGCGATGCTCGCAAGCACAACGTCGGCGGCGAGATCATCGCTTACGTCTGGTAATTCGGTCGGTAGGTAGAAGGAAAGGAGATCACCGTGTCTCGTATCGGTAATAAGCCTGTCCAGATTCCCGCCGGAGTCGAAGTGGCAGTCAACGGCAACAACGTTGTCGTCAAGGGCCCCAAGGGCCAGCTCGAGCTCGATGTCTTTGAGAAGCTCGCTATCAACGTCGAGGACAACGTCCTCACCGTTTCCCGTCCCGACGACGAGCGTGAGACCCGTGCCCGCCACGGCCTCACCCGCGCCCTCATCCACAACATGGTTGTTGGCGTTTCCGAGGGCTTCGAGAAGAAGCTCGAGCTCGCCGGCGTCGGTTACCGCGTGCAGCAGAAGGGCAAGAACCTCGAGTTCTCCCTGGGCTTCTCGCACCCCGTGATCGTCGAGGCTCCCGAGGGCATCACCTTCGAGGTTCCCGACAACACCCACGTGAACGTCAAGGGTATCAACAAGCAGCAGGTCGGTCAGATCGCCGCTGAGATTCGCGGCCATCGTCCTCCCGAGCCTTACAAGGGCAAGGGTATCCACTATGTTGGCGAGCACATCCGCCGCAAGCTGGGTAAGGCCGCCAAGTAGTCGTAACCGACTTACTCGCATAAGACCAGCACCCCGTTAGGTGCTGGCAAGATCAACCTTTTTAGGAGTTTACGTATGAACAAGCATAAGGCGAAGCTGGAAGGCCTCAAGCGTCGTCAGCGTCGTGTTCGCGGCAAGGTCTCGGGTACCGCCGAGCGTCCGCGTCTTCGCGTGACCCGTACCAACGCCAACATCTATGCCCAGATCATCGACGACAGCAAGGGCTCCAGCCTGACGCTCGTCTCCGCCTCGACCCTCGAGGCCGAGTTCAAGGGCACCCACACCTCGAACAAGGAGGCTGCGGAGAAGGTCGGTCAGCTCGTTGGCAAGCGTGCCATCGAGGCCGGCATCACCAAGGTCGCTTTCGATCGTGGTGGCCGTATCTACCATGGCCGCGTCAAGGCCCTCGCCGACGGTGCTCGTGCCGCCGGTCTCGAGTTCTAGGAGGTATGTAGCACATGGCTCGTAATCAGAAGCAGCAGCGCGAGGCCTCCGAGTTCGAGGAGCGCGTCGTTTACATCAACCGCGTGTCGAAGACCGTCAAGGGTGGTCGTCGCATGAGCCTCGTCGCTCTCGTCGTCGTTGGCGACGGCAAGGGCAACGTCGGCGTTGGCATGGGCAAGTCCGCTGAGGTGCCCATGGCCATCTCCAAGGCGTCTCTCGATGCCAAGAAGAACATGTTCCACGTGCCGGTGACCGAGCAGGGCACCATCCCGCACGAGGTTCTCGGCCACTTTGGTGCCGGTCGCATCATCATCAAGCCCGCTGTCGAGGGTACCGGCGTTATCGCCGGCGGCGCTGTGCGTCCCCTCTTCGAGCTTGCTGGCATCAAGAACGTCCTGTCCAAGTCCCTCGGTACCGACAACGGCCTCAACATCATCAAGGCTGCCGTCGAGGGCCTCAAGGAGCTCTCCAGCCCTGAGGACGTCGCGGCTCGCCGTGGCCTGACGGTCTCCGAGATATTCGTCGGTAAGGAGAACTAAGCATGGCTGACACCATCAAGATCAAGCAGGTCCGTAGCACCAACGGTTGCAAGCAGGACCAGGTCCGTACTGTCCGTGCCCTCGGTCTCCACAGGATCCGCGAGGTTCGCGAGATTGCTGACAACGAGTCCGTCCGCGGCATGATCTTCAAGGTCAAGCACCTTGTCGAGATTGTAGAGGAGTAGCAAATGCAGCTTCACGATCTTACTCCCGCGCCCGGTTCCACCAAGAACCGCAAGCGCGTCGGCCGTGGCAATTCTTCGGGTCACGGCACCACTTCTGGCCGCGGTCAGAAGGGCCAGGGTTCCCGCTCTGGCGGCACCAAGGGTGCCGGCTTCGAGGGTGGCCAGACTCCGCTGGCTATGCGCCTGCCCAAGCTTCCGGGCTTCCGCAACCCCCGTCGTATCGAGTACACCGCTGTTAACGTTGAGCGTCTCGAGCGCAAGTTCGAGGACGGCGCTGTGATCGACGGCGCCGCTCTTAAGGCCGCTCGCATCACCAAGAGCGAGTTCGAGCCCGTCAAGGTGCTCGGCAATGGTGAGCTTACCAAGAAGTTCACGGTCAAGGTCGACAAGGTCAGCGCTTCTGCGCAGGCCAAGATCGAGGCCGCCGGCGGAAAGGTCGAGCTGCCGTGCTAAATGGTCTTAAGAATGCTTTCCGCATCAAAGAATTGCGCGAAAAGATTCTTTTTACCATAGCTATGCTCGTCGTGTACCGCATTGGTGCGCACGTTCCTGTGCCCGGCATTCCCTTCCAGGGGATGCTGGGCCTTTTCTCGACCGATAACAATTCGGTCGCCGCAGGTGCTATGGCCCTCCTGAATCTTTTCTCTGGCGGCGCGTTGAGCTATGTGTCGGTGTTTTCGCTGGGCATCATGCCTTACATCACCAGCTCGATCATCCTCCAGATGCTCCAGGCCGTCGTGCCTTCCCTGCATGAGCTTGCCCGCGAGGGCGAGGTCGGTCAGACCAAGATTACGCAGTATTCGCGTTACCTCACCCTAGCTCTGGCAATCCTCAACTCCGTGGGTTACCTCTTCCTCTTTAAGAGCTTCGGCATTAGCTTTAATGGCGCCGGCGCTCCCGAGATCATCTTCGACCTCATGGTCGTTGGCACGCTTACCGCGGGTGCCATGCTGATCATGTGGATTGGTGAGCTCATCACCCAGCGCGGTATCGGCAATGGCATGTCGCTGATCATCTTTGCGAACATCATGGCCGGTCTGCCGCAGGCGATCTTCTCCAGCACCGAGGGCAATGCCGGTGGCATCATCACCATGGTGATCATCTGCGCCATCATCCTGCTGGTTATCCCGCTGATCGTTTTCCTTGAGCGCGGCCAGCGCCGCATCCCGGTCTCCTACGCCAAGCGCGTCGTGGGCCGTCGCATGATGGGTGGCCAGACCACCTACCTGCCCATCAAGGTCAACACCGCGGGTGTCGTGCCGATCATCTTCGCTTCGGCGCTGCTGTACTTCCCGGCTCAGATTGCCGTGTTCTTCCCCGGCATCGGCTGGATTCAGGCAGTTGCCTCTGCGCTTTCGACCGGTTGGCTCAACTGGGTGCTTAACGTTGTCCTCATCGTGTTCTTCGCGTACTTCTACACCTCCATGGTGTTCAACCCCGATGACACGGCCGACAACCTTAGGAAGCAGGGCGGCTTTATTCCGGGCGTGCGTCCGGGTAGGGCTACCGCGGCCTACATCAAGAACGCGCTCAACAAGATCACGCTCCCCAGCGCTGTCTTTTTGGCGCTCATCGCCATCGTGCCTTCGATCATTTTCTCCTTCACGGGTAACCATCTGATCCAGGCATTTGGCGGCACGTCCATCCTCATCATGGTCGGCGTCGTGCTCGACACGGTCGATAAGCTCGAAGGCCAGATCAAGATGTATGATTACGATGGATTCTTTAAATAGGCTAGAGGAGGATTGCTCATGAACCTCGTATTGCTCGGAGCTCCGGGTGCCGGTAAGGGCACCGTCGCACAGGAGCTCGTTGCCGAGTTTGGCGTCGCTCACATTTCCACGGGCGACCTGCTGCGTGCTGCCGTCAAGGGTGGCACCGAGCTTGGTATTCAGGCTAAGAAGTACATGGACGCTGGCGAGCTCGTTCCCGACCAGCTCGTGATCGACCTTGTCAAGGAGCGCCTTGCCGCCGATGACGCCCAGCAGGGCTTCATCCTCGACGGCTTCCCGCGCAACACCGCCCAGGCTGTGACGCTCGATTCCGAGCTCTCCGCCATGGGTCGCGAGATCGACTGCGCCCTTCTGGTCGATGTGGCCCCCGAGGTCATCATCGACCGTCTGTCTTCGCGTCGCACCTGCCGCGCCTGCGGTTACACCGGCACGGCTGCCGATGCCACCTGCCCCAAGTGCGGCGGCGAGATGTATCAGCGCGACGACGACAAGCCCGAGACCATCAAGAACCGTCTCGACGTCTACGAGAAGTCCACGAGCCCGCTCGTCGACTACTATCGTGGCCAGGGTCTGCTCAAGTCGGTCAACGGCGACCAGGCTCGCGAGACCGTGTACGGGGATGTCAAAGAGGCTCTCGGTCTATGATCAAGATTAAGTCTGCAACGCAAATTGAGCAGATGAAGAAGGCAGGAGCGCTATCTAAGATGGCGCTCCGCCACGTTGGAGTCATGGTTCGCCCCGGCGTGTCGACCTTCGAACTCGATCAGCTTGCCGAGCAGATTATCCGCATGCATGGCGGCACCCCTGCCTTTAAGGGTTACGGTGGGTTCCCGGGGACCATTTGCGCATCGATTAACGATGCCGTGGTTCACGGTATTCCTAACCCTGACATGATCCTGCGTGATGGCGATATCATCTCCATCGATACGGGAGCTGTCGTTGACGGTTGGGTCGGCGATAACGCCTGGACGTTTTTCGTCGGCACCCCCACGCCCGAGGCCAAGGCCCTGTGCGAGGTTACGCGCGATTGCCTTAAGGCTGCCATTGAGCAGGCTGTTCCCGGTAACCATATCGGGGATGTCGGTTATGCCGTTCAGTCCCTCGCTGAGTCTCACGGTTACGGCGTGCTTCGCGATTACGTGGGGCATGGTATCGGCCGTGTGATGCACGAGGACCCCAACGTTCCAAATTATGGAAAGAAGGGGAGAGGCGTTCGCCTTCAGGCTGGTATGGTCATCGCCATCGAGCCGATGGTTACGATGGGTTCCAATCATGTGAGCACAGGCTCCGATGGTTGGATCGTTACGACCAACGACCACCTGCCCGCCGCGCACTACGAGAACACCGTCGCCATTACCAATGACGGTCCGGTGATTCTTACCACGGATGCCCAGGGTTCCTGGTGCTCCCTGCAGGGCGGAGAAATGTAACAAGTTCCACTTAGATGTGGAGCCATTACGAAGATATTACGATACGTGCATGCGTATTGTAGAATACTCAATCGCTGTCGTTTTCTAGAGAAAGATGATTGCTTGTGAAGAAGGAAGACGCAATTGAGCTCGAGGGTACGGTAAAGGAGCCGCTGCCCAACGCCATGTTTAAGGTTGAGCTCGAGAACGGTCATTCGGTTCTGTGCAACATTTCTGGCAAGATCCGAATGAATTACATCCGCATTCTCCCCGGTGACAGGGTTGTCGTGGAGCTTTCCCCGTACGACCTGACCCGCGGTCGCATCACCTATCGCTATAAATAGCGACACGCATACACGCTCTTTTCCGACTGCAGGCTTAGCTCAACCTACGGTCGGTTTGCGTGTGAAGACCAGCCATAGTTTTAAACGCCTGCGGCTGGGCGAGTAGATAGTAGGGAAGTAGTTTGAGCGCTACCGAAAGGAAGAACGATGAAGGTACGTCCTTCGGTCAAGAAGATGTGCGATAAGTGCAAAATCATTAGGCGCCATGGCAAGGTCCTCGTCATTTGCGAGAACCCCCGTCATAAGCAGCGTCAGGGTTAAGAGAGGAGACTACGTTGGCCCGTATTAATGGTGTCGACCTCCCGCGTGAGAAGCGCGTTGAGATCGGTCTGACCTACATTTACGGCATCGGCCGCACCACTGCGACGAAGATCTGCGTCGAGTGCAACGTTAACGTGGACACGCGCGTTAAGGACCTCACCGAGGATGAGGTTAACGCCATCCGCGATTATATCGATAAGAATCAGATCATGGTTGAGGGCGACCTCCGCCGTGAGCGCAACCAGAACGTCAAGCGCCTTATGGACATCGGCTGCAACCGCGGCCTTCGTCACCGCAAGGGCCTCCCGGTCCGCGGCCAGCGTACCCACACTAACGCTCGTACCCGCAAGGGCCCGAAGCGTCAGATCGGTGCTAAGAAGAAGAAATAAGGAGCGCTAGATAGATGGCTACTGCTAAGAAGAACGTTCGCGCTGCCCGTCTGAAGCGCGCGGACCGTAAGAACATTTCCGTGGGCCAGGCTCACATTCGTTCTACGTTCAACAACACGATCGTTTCGATCACCGATCCCCAGGGTAATGTCATTTCCTGGAAGTCGGCTGGCCAGGTGGGCTTCAAGGGCTCCCGTAAGTCCACGCCGTTCGCTGCCCAGATGGCTGCCGAGGCTGCTGCCAAGCAGGCCATGGAGCACGGCATGAAGAAGGTTTCCGTCTTCGTCAAGGGCCCCGGCTCCGGTCGTGAGACCGCCATCCGCTCCCTCCAGGCTGCTGGCCTCGAGGTCTCGAGCATCCAGGACAAGACCCCCATTCCGCACAACGGCTGCCGCCCCAAGAAGCGTCGCCGCGTGTAACTGAAAGGATCGTATCAATATGGCAATCGACAGGACTCCTGTTCTTAAGCGCTGCCGTCAGCTCGGGATCGATCCCGCTGAGCTCGGTTACAGCAGCAAGAAGGAATCTATCCGTCAGCCCAAGCGCCGTCGCAAGGAATCTGAGTACGGCATGCAGCTGCGTGAGAAGCAGAAGGTCAAGTTCATCTATGGCGTTCTGGAGAAGCAGTTCCACGGCTACTTCAACAAGGCCCGTAAGATGAACGGCGTCACCGGTGAGAACCTCATGATCATCCTTGAGTCTCGCCTCGACAACGTCGTCTTCCGTCTTGGCTTCGCCCGCACCCGCAAAGAGGCTCGTCAGTCCGTCCGTCACGGTCACTTCACCGTGAACGGCAAGCGCGTGGACATCCCGTCCTACCGCGTTAAGGCCGGCGACGTCGTCGCTGTCGGCGAGAAGTTCCGTGACCTCCTCCCCATCAAGGAGGCCCTGATTTCCTCCGAGCGCTTTGAGGTCCCTGGCTGGCTCGAGGTCGATATCGAGAAGCTGTCTGGTAACGTGCTCGCTCTGCCGACGCGTGAGCAGATCAGCGGTGATATCAACGAGCAGCTCATCGTCGAGCTCTACTCTAAGTAGTCCATCCGGGCTGCTGAGGCTGGAGGTAATACATGTCAGAATTCATTAGGCCTCAGGTTCAGGTCGAAGAGATCAACGAGACCTCTGCTCGTGTCTCCGTCGAGCCGCTCGAGCGTGGCTACGGCGATACGCTGGGTAACTCGCTTCGTCGTGTTCTTCTGTCCTCGCTCGAGGGTGCCGCCGTCGAGGCCATTCAGATCGATGGTGCGCAGCACGAGTTCATGACCATCCCTAACATGGTCGAGGATGTCACCGACATCGTCCTGAATGTCAAGGGTCTTGTCTTCAGGGCTCTCGGCACGACCGACGAGGCGACCGCAACCATCTCGGTTGACGGCCCCTGCGAGGTCACCGGTGCGGACTTCTTTATTCCGTCCGAGTTTGAGCTGGTCAACCCCGAGCAGCACATTGCTACGCTCACCGAGGGTGGCCATCTCACCATGAGCATGCGCATCGGCTATGGCCGCGGCTATGTCTCTGGCGAGGCTAACAAGCGTGACAACGATCCCATCGGTGTGATCCACGTCGACTCGCTGTACTCGCCGGTGTCCCGTTGCGCCAAGCTCGTTGAGGCTTGCCGTGTCGGCCAGCATACCGACTACGACCGCCTTGTCCTCGAGATCGAGACCAACGGTTCCATCGCCCCGCGCGACGCCGTGGTCCAGGCTGCCAATATCATTAACCAGCATATGACCGCCTTTATGAACCTTGCCGAGACCCCCGAGGTCGAGGAGGAGGCTTCGATCTTCGCTCCCGAGGTCACCAACGACAACGCCGAGCTGGACAAGCAGATTGAGGACCTGGACCTTTCCGTCCGTTCCTACAACTGCCTTAAGCGCGCCAGCATTCACTCGGTCCGTCAGCTCGTTGAGTTCTCGGAGAACGATCTGCTCAACATCCGTAACTTCGGTGTTAAGTCGATCGAGGAAGTGAAGGACAAGCTTGAGTCCATGGGCCTGAGCCTGAAGGCTTAATGCTTCGCATATTTGAGGAGAAACTAGACCATGCGTCACAACGTTAAGAAGGGCCTGAAGCTCGGCACCGATGCGAGCCACACCAAGGCCATGAAGAAGAGCCTTGCTAAGGCCCTCTTCGAGAACGACCGCATCAAGACCACCGAGACCCGCGCTAAGGCGCTGCGTTCGGTCGTCGATCCGATCATCACCTGGGCCAAGAAGGGCGACCTGCACTCTCGTCGTTTGGCTATCGCCAAGCTCGGCGATAAGCAGCTCGTTGCCGAGATCTTCGACAAGGCTGCTCAGGGCATGTGGCAGGACCGCAACGGCGGTTACACCCGCATCATGAAGCTCGGTAACCGCAAGGGCGACAACGCTCCCATCGTTATCATGGAGCTCGTCACCGAGCCTTGCACGCCTAAGGCCAAGAAGGCTGCTCCGGCCCCCAAGAAGGCCGCTGCTCCCAAGAAGGTTGAGGCTGTCGAGGAGACCGCTGCTGAGGAGACCGCTGAGTAGACATTCTGTCTGCATAGGTTATATTCGAGGGGTACGTTCGCGTACCCCTCTTTTTTTGTCGCAATACCGTTGCTAGTTTGTTGGGAGCGCCCATGACTGCGCCGTCTGATTTCAATTCGACCCCCGAGCTCGATGCCACCCTTGTATTTCGCGTGGCCTACGATGGCTCCTCCTATAGCGGATTTGCCGAGCAGCCGGGCCAGACGACGGTTGCGGGCGAGCTGCGTCGTGCCATCGAGACGTTGCTGCGCCGCCCAATCGATCTGACGTGCGCGGGGCGTACCGATGCCGGCGTGCATGCGGTGGCCCAATACATCAGCGTGCCTGTAACGGACGCTGAGCTCGCGTGTACGCGCCGTAGGTGGGTAAGGGCTATGGATGCCCTCCTTCCCAAAGATATCGCCATAAACGAGGTCTACAAGGCTCGTAAGGGCTTTTCTGCGCGCTTTGACGCGCGTTCTCGCACTTACACCTATCGCATTGCCGACCGTGACGCGCGGCCCGTGCTGTCACGCGGTGCTGTGTGGTGGCATCGCTATCCCCTCGACGTCGATGCGATGGCGGCCGCCTGCCCCGCGCTTTTGGGCGAGCAGGACTTTAAGAGCTTTTGCAAGGTCGCCTCTGCCGTGGGCAAACCTACGCACCGCTGCGTAATGCGTGCCGAGTTTAGCCATGAGGTCGCCTTTGGCGAGAACATCCTCACGTTTACCATCGAGGGCAATGCGTTTTTGCATTCGATGGTTCGAACCATTGTGGGCACTCTTGTCGAGATCGGCATGCATCGCCGCGATCCTGAGTGGATGCGTGAGGTGATTGATGCCTGCGATCGAACCGCTGCTGGTCCTACGGCACCCGCATGCGGTCTTACTTTTATGGGTGTGGACTACGACCCCACCGAACTTGTGGTACTCGATTAGGGAAGAGACTGCCTGACGGCGATCTTTGTGTGCGGCGCCTGTGGGCGGGGCGTGTGCAACATCTGTTCTTGACGTGCATCGCGACGGGTGACCGCCCGCATTAATTGACGGGGTGTACAGTGAACGACAGTTTGTTACTAGCTGTCGAGAGGACGGAAAACTTGGTTCGACGTGGTTCGCATCCGCGACTTTCGGTGATCCTGATTGTTGAGGGTTCGCCCAGTTATGCGATGCGCGCTCTCGAGAGTGTCCAGAACCAAGACCTCTACGATTTGCAAATTGTCGTCGTTTGCCGCGGCGTGGTAGCCGGTGTGCGCCATTCGCTCGAAGTTGCCGCCGGCAGAGACATTCATATTGATTTGATTGATGCTGAGGATCCAGCGCCTGGTGCCTGCCTGCGTGCCGGCTTTGCGGCTTCGCGCGGCTCCCAGATCATTGCGATGAATGCCAATGAGTGGTTTGCGCCGCAGTCCCTTTCGCAGATGGTCGACAGCTCCTGCGACGCTTCGGCTGACATCGTGTTCCCCTCTGTTTCGCTCGATCGCTACGATGCCCACCGCGAGCGTCATTCCCGAGTTTTGGACGCGATATCCGTTTCTGGCGATGGGGACCAGGCAGCTTGCCTGACCCAATTGGTTTCCTGTGGCTTAATCCGACAGTCCTCCGGCGTGCTGTATGATCGCACCCTCTTTGAGGCATGCCTTGCGCATGGCGATGCATTTCGCACGGTGTCTTTTTTGACGTTCGCGCTTTCGCAGGCAAAGAGCGTTTCGGGATGTGGTCGTGCCCGTTTTCATGCAGTGGCGCCATCGATTACGGAGACGTTTGACCCCACGATGTTTGCCAGGCTTTCTGATGATATCGGGGCGCTCGACAGGCTTGCTGACTCGCTTGCCGTCGGGGGCGGTAGCGATCAGTTGAAACTGGTCTGCCAGCGGTATTACTATACCGGCCTGGTTGCCTGCATCGAAAATTTATGTCTGAGCCCCCATGGGGTGTCTTCAATAGAGCGTTCGGCCCGTTTGCATGATATGCTCGATGCGCAGCGTACCCGTCAGATGGTTGTGGCCCTTAAGGGCAATCATCGTGGCCTAGGTCTACTCTATGGTTCGATAGCCAGCGCCAAGCCCATGCGGTGTGCGTTGTATACGCATCTGGCGGCCTTTTTCAATCGTTCGGGCGCCAGGACTGTCTAGTAGCGTGATTTTCGAAATAAATTGCATGGAATTGTTTCGAAATGCGTTCTTATTCACTAAAACCCTCAAATAGCGCTAAACTATTCAATCACTAAGTGATTGTCTCCGCCATCTTTTGGAGTGAGGTTTTGTATGGCCAAAAAACGCAATGGGCGCCAGGATGCCATCAGAGGTATTGTTCGCAATAAGGACGTACGCACGCAGCGCGTTTTGGTAGACGAGCTTCGCGCCATGGGTTTCGATTGCACGCAGGCGACCGTTTCGCGCGACATCGCAGACATGGGACTGCGCAAGCTCCCCGAGGGCATCTATGTCCTTGCCGAGGACCTGCATCTGCAGCGCATGGTTTCCGAGTTGGTTACCGGCGTACTGCGCACCGATAATCTGGTTATGATCAAGGCGCAGCCCGGTACGGCTTCTGGTATTGCCGCAGCTGTCGATGCTGCGGAGCTGCCCGACGTGCTTGGCTCGCTTGCCGGCAACGACACAATCTTGGTCATTGCGCAGACGGCCGAGGACGGAGAGCGTCTTGAGGCACTCATCAACAAGCTGAGTAACTCTCACAAGTAGGGGAGTAGCGGCACTGCTGCTGTGCCGATTGTTGCTATAGGTAATTGCCGAGGGCGTTGACGAAGGTCAGCGCCCTTTTTGCATGCCAGTGCCTGTTGCCCTATCGGTCCTGTAGCCGGAGCCGTCGCGGCATCTTGTGGCATCTGCCAAAATAAAGAAATGCCCGAGCAGCGTACGTGCTGCTCGGGCGCCTTGTTGTCAGATGACGCTTTGCGCCTACTGGCCCGTAGAGGGGTCGGGCGTGGGCGTGGGCGTGGGCGTGGGATCGGGGGTAGGCGTCGGCGTGGGATCGGGGGTAGGCGTCGGCGTGGGATCGGGGGTAGGCGTCGGCGTGCCGCCGTCGCCGCCTGTGCCACCGTCGCCACCTGTCGTACCGTTACCGCTGCCGCCGGTGGTGTCGCCGCCCGGGGTTTCAGTGGTCGTGGTTGTCGTCGTAGTGGTTGTGGTGGTCTCTTCCTCCTCGCCTTCGTCCTCTTTGTCTTCCTTTTTGTTGGTCGTGCCAAAGAACTTCCAAGAGTCATTGCTCTTGTATTGAGGTGCCGTGCCGGTCGGGAATTCCTCGCGCTCTTTGCCGGCCAAGACCGTATCCATGAATTTCTTGAAGACGGGCAGGTTGGTGGAATAAGGGTGTAAGTCTGCACCGTTCTTTTTGATGGGGATCTCGCCCTGGGAGTAGCCGGTCCAAAGCGCAACGGAGAGTTGTGGAGTGTAGCCGCAGAACCACAGGTTGGTAACATCGCTGGTGGTGCCCGTCTTGCCGGCGCATGGCTGGTTGACGCTCAGGGCACCCGAAACGCCGGTGCCACTGCCACGTATGACGCCGCTCAGGGTATCGGTCACGGCTGCAGCCTCACCGGCGGTGAGCGCCTGTTGCGGATTGTCGGTGTGCTGATACAGCACTGATCCGCCGCGGGAGATGATCTCGGTGATGGCGATGGGTTGACGATAGTATCCGCCGTTGGCAAAGGCGGCATAGGCGGCGGCCATCTCGAGCGGCGAGATGGAGCCGGTGCCGAGCGTCATGACGGGCACGTCTTCGAGGTTGTCCTTCTTGGGATCGATGCCGAGTTTTTTGGCAAGCGAGATAATCTTGTCGTTGCCGATGGCGTCTGCGACCTGGACATAGCCGGTGTTGGACGAAAGCGCCGTCGCCTGCTTGAGCGTAATGGTGCCAAAGCTTTGGTTTGCGTAGTTCTGGACTTTGGCAGAAGAATTTTTAAGGGGAAGCGGCGAGTTGCAGTTGAGGGTGATATTGGGGTCCATGCCGCACTGGATGGCAGCGGCGAGCGTGAACGCCTTAAACGAGGAGCCCGTGGGGCGTTTGGCCGTTGCGTGGTTCACGTGGTTCTGGTCCGAGTCGTAGTCATAGCCGCCCACCATGCACTTGATGTAGCCGGTCTTGGGGTCAATGACCACCATGCCCATGTCCAGGCCGTCGAGTCCGGTTGTGTCAAGCTGCGAGCGCACGGCCTCCTCGGCCACCTGCTGCATCGTGGGGTCGATGGTGGTCTTAACCGTAAGGCCGCCCTTAAAGAGCACGTCGGTGGAGAACTCCTGCTCCAGAAGTTGCTTGACATAGGAGACAAAGTAGGGCTGCGAATAGATGTTAACGCCGCTGCCCGAGATCTCTGTCAGGTTGAGGGTGATGGGCTCAGCCTGTGCGGCATCGTGCTCTTCTTGTGTGATGTGGCCCAGACGCAGCATGTTGTCCAGAACCTTGTTGCGGCGGGACAGCGCCAAGTCGGGGTTAACCGTGGGGTCGTACTGAGAAGGCGAATTGGGAAGGCCGATCAGCAGCGCAGCTTCGCTCAGGGTGAGGTCGGCGGCGGTCTTGGACAGATAGGTCTCGGCTGCCGCCTCGATGCCGTAAGCTCCATGACCGTAGTAGATGGTGTTGAGGTACATCATGAGGATATCGTCTTTGGAGTACATATCCTCCATCTTGATGGCGATATAGGCCTCGCGCACCTTACGCTCGATGGTCGAGTCGAATTGTTCCTCCTGCAGGATGGTGTTGCGGACCAGCTGCTGGGTGATGGTCGACGCGCCCTCGTGACCGCCGGTGAGGGTTGCCACCGATGCACGCGCAATGCCCCAGAGGTCGATGCCGCCATGCTCATAGAAGCGCTCGTCCTCGACATCGATGGTGCCCTGCAGCACGTAGGGGGACACTTGGTCCTTGGTGATGGACTTGCGGTTTTGAGTGTAGAAACTCGCAATGGTATTGCCGTTGCAGTCGACGATGTCGGTGGGCTCGCTGACCAGATAGGCGTTGGCGTCGGTGTAGTCGGGCAGGTCGGACAGCCAGCGGTTGACGTTGCCGATCATGCCGATGCCAAACGCTACGCCCGCGATAAGCAGAAAGCCCAAAAACGAGAGCAAGATCATGGGAAGGGCATGCGTCTTGGAGCGACCGCGTCCCTGTCGTTGGCGAGGACCCATAGATTGACCTCCAGGTATGTCGTGCCAGGCGCTAGGTGTGTTGCCGGGCAGGATGGACATAAGTTATTACACATTAAACCAATCGGGGCACGTGAGGCCTCGTGTATGCTGGTTGGAAGCAATTTTCAGAGTGAAAGCACACCTTGGCAAGGAGTTTATCGATGGCGATTCGGCCGATGGAACCGAGCGGACAATGCGAAAGCGAGTTGGCGGCGGCTGGAGTGGCGCTGCCCGAGCTGCTGGCGCCCGCTGGCGGGCTCGACCAGATGCTCGCGGCAATTGCGGCGGGTGCCGATGCCGTCTATGCGGGGCTGGACGGGTTCAACGCTCGAGTGAGCGCGCATGGCTTTAGCGATGATGAGTTCGCGCGCGGTTGTGCCGTGGCCCATGCGCATGGCGTGCGTGTGTACGTGACGCTCAACGTGTTCGTGTTCGATGATGAGCTTGCCGACGCCGTGGCGTTGGGGGCGCATGCGCATGCGTTGGGCGCCGATGCGTTGATTGTGGCCGATGCCGGGCTGGCTTGCGCGCTTCGTGCGGCGATTCCGGGGGTCGAGATTCACCTGTCCACCCAAGCGGGCGCTCATAGCGAGGGTGCCGTGCAGTTGGCTGCCAAGGAGTTGGGAGTTGAGCGCGTGACGACGGCGCGCGAGCTGAACGTGGCGGAGATTGGGGCGCTTTGCGCTACTGGCGTGCCCATAGAGGTGTTCTGTCACGGTGCTATTTGCATTGGTTATTCAGGCGCGTGTGAGTTTTCGGCCCTGCGGCGCGGACGGTCGGCGATGCGCGGCGACTGCACGCAGCCGTGCCGTCTGTCCTATGACTTGGCGGACGAGGCGGGGCAGAGTGTTGTTGCTGTCGAAGGGGACCGCCTGCTTTGTCCGCGTGACTATCTGGGTATCGCGCACCTGCCGGAGCTTGTTGCCGCCGGGGTGGCGTCGCTCAAGATCGAGGGGCGCATGAAAAACCCCGACTACGTGTTCAACGTGGTGCGGGTGTGGCGTCGTGCACTCGATATGCTGCGCGATGGCGCGTGGGATGCCGCTGCCGTGTCGGTGCTCGAGCGCGAGTTGGGCAGGTCGTTCAACCGCGGGTTTACCGATGCATATCTGCGGGGGCGATCGGGTGCTGAGCTCATGAGCTTTGAGCGTGCGATTAACCAGGGCGTGCGCGTGGGCCACTTGGTGACGGTGGGTCACGAAGAGGTGACCGTCGAGCTCGATGCCGCCGTGGCGGCGGGCGACACGCTCGAGATCCGGTTCTATCCGGGTGCCGATGCACGCCCCGATGTGCCCAAGCGCTGGCCCCAGGTGCCCTGCCCGGTGGACGCGGCGGCGGGGGAGCGCGTTGTCGTGCACTGCAAGCGTAAGGTGGATGCGGGATGCGAGGTGTACCTGATTCGCAGCGCCGGCGTGTTGGAGCAGACGGCGACGGCGCTGGAGCATATGCGAGTCGAGGCGGACGCGGTCGTACCCGTTGCACGAGCCGTTGAGGTACTGCCCTTTGAGGGCGCCGTGACTGTTGACGACGTGCCCGAGGCGGCGTTGACGGAGCCGACGGAAAAGGGGGCTTCCGCTCGCATGGTCTTTGCCTGGCAGCTGATGGATACCGACCCGTGCGGCGAGCGCGATCTGTCCGATGCGACCGTGGTGCTCGACGAGGTCTGTCGCGCAGCCGATGCCTCGCGCACCCGCTCGCTTATGCGGCGTGCCGGGCGCGTCGTCTGCCGTAATCTGGGACAGGTGGCGATGGCGCGTGAGCTGGGCGTGGCGTTTGACGTTGCGGCACCGGTGTTTTGCGCGAACCGGGCTACGCTTGCCTGGCTACGCGGGCTCGGCGCGGGCCGTGTGTATTTGCCTGCCGAGCTTGTCGCCGACGACGCGGAGCGTGTTGCCGAGCTTGCCGCTTGCCCCGGTGTCTTGGGGCCTGTCGACGCCGACCTTCCCGAGCTCATGGTGTGCGAGCACTGCTTGCTGACTGCCGAGGGCGCCTGCGCCACGGATGCGACGGGGCAGGTCCGTTGCCGTGACTGCTCGCGCCGTCAGCAGACGCGCTTTTTGGTCGAACGTGACGGCACGCGTTTGCCGGTCGTTATCGACGCGTGCGGCAGGACGAGGATTTTCCTGTCGTAGGTGTTCGGCCGCGCCGTTTTGGTTATTATTAGTGGGTTTATGAACTTCGAGCACCGCCGTATCCGGTGAGGGTGCTATAGCAAAAGGAGGATACCCAATGCTGTCTGTCGACGAGCAAATGCGTATCATCACCTCGGGCGCAGCGCAGATCGTCCCCGAGGCCGACCTTCGCAAGAAGCTTGAGAAGGGCGAGCCCCTCAACATCAAGCTCGGCGTCGATCCCACCAGCCCCGACCTGCACCTGGGCCATGCCGTGCCCCTGCGCAAGATGCGTCAGTTCCAGGACCTGGGCCACAACGTCACCCTCATCATCGGTAACGGCACCGCACTGATCGGCGATCCTTCGGGCAAGAACTCCACCCGCCCGCAGCTTTCGCAGGAGCAGATCGAGGCCAACGCTGAGACCTACGTGAGCCAGGCCATGAAGATCCTGGATCCCGAGAAGACCACCATCGTGCACAACGGCGACTGGATCCTGTCGATGGATCTGGCCGGCCTGCTGCAGGTGTGCTCCAAGTTCACCGTCGCCCGCATCCTCGAGCGCGATGACTTTACCAAGCGCTACCAGTCTCAGACGCCGATCGCCCTGCATGAGTTCCTGTATCCCGTGATGCAGGCTTTCGACTCCGTGCAGATCAAGGCCGACGTGGAGATGGGCGGCACCGACCAGCTCTTCAACCTGCTCGCCGGCCGTGAGCTCATGGAGAAGATGGGCATGGAGCCCCAGATCGCGCTCACCATGCCGCTGCTCGAGGGTACCGATGGCGTGCGCAAGATGTCCAAGTCCTACGGCAACTACATCGGCCTGACCGACGCTCCCAAGGATATGTTCGGCAAGACCATGTCCATCCCCGACGAGATGATTGGCAAGTACTACCGCCTGGCCAGTTCGCTCACCCCGGCCGAGGTCGACAAGATCGACGCTGCTCTGGCCGACGGCTCTGCCGATCCCTATGAGCTCAAGCGTGCTCTGGGCCGCGACCTGTGCGACACCTACCACGGCGCCGGTGCCGGCGACGAGGCTCAGGCCGAGTTCGATCGCGTGTTCAAGGAGGGCCAGCTCGCCGACTTCCCCGAGAAGCACGTTGAGCTGACTGTCAACGACGAGGGCCAGATTTACCTCGCCGGCCTGCTCAAGGACCTGGGCCTTTCGGCCAGCGCCGGTCAGGCCCGCCGCGACATCGACGGCGGCGGCGTCAAGATCAACGGCAAGGCCGTGGCTCCCAAGAGCTACAACATCGACCCCAGCGCCCTCAAACTGGGCGACACCCTCTCCGTAGGCAAGCGCAAGGGCTTCAAGCTGGTCTAGCAAGTAGGTCAACCTAACATGTGCAATAGGGCCGCAGCCGGAACTCCCGACTGCGGCCTTTTGAGTTGCGGTGAAATAGTTCCTAAAAATGCCATACGGGCGCCCAGGTAGGAACTATTCCACCGCAACCTTTTTCCTCCGTCCCCAAGGGATCATTTGGCGGTGCCGTTAAGCGGAAGGGGTGTTATCGGCGGCCTTCTTTTGGGCATACAATGGCTATTGGCTTGCTGCGGTGAAGGCCTGTCCGCTCCGCAGCTGTTTTCTACGGTTAAAGGAGAATGTATGTCCGTTGAGGTCATGAGGTCTGTGATCGAGGCCGCTGAGGGTCGCGTGCCCGTCGACACACTGTTTACCAATGCGCAGATTGTCGACGTGTACGGTCAGCGCGTGGCGCCCGGTAGCGTTGCCGTCAAGGACGGCGTAATCGTCGGCGTGCTCTACGACGGTCGCGACGATGCCGCTGGCACCTATGAGGCGACCGAGGTCATTGACTGCCAGGGCCGCTATCTCGCCCCCGGCTTTATCGACGGACATCTGCACATTGAGTCCTCGAACATCCGTCCCGCCGAGTATGCGCGCATGGCGGCGACGCGCGGCACCACCACTGCCATTGCCGACAGCCACGAGATCGCCAATGTTTCCGGCCTGGACGGCCTGCGCTTTATGATTGAGGACGGCCGTCGCGCGCCCATTTCCATCAAGTACATGATGCCCTCGTGCGTGCCCGCACTGCCCGATGAGCAGGCCGGTGCCGTTATTTCGGCTGCCGATATGCAGGCGTTTTTTGCCGAGCATCCGGGCGATGTCTTTGGTCTGGGCGAAATGATGAACCTGCCGGGCGTCTTTATGGCCGATCCCGAGACCTGCGCTCGTATCGACGCTGCCAATCAAACGCCGTCCAAGCAGGTTGACGGCCATGCGCCGCTCGTTGCCGGTAAGGACCTCAACGCCTATGCCGCGGCGGGCATCATCGCCGACCATGAGTCGACGATTCCCGAGGAGGCGCTCGACAAGCTGTCCCGCGGCATGTATGTGATGCTGCGTGTGGGCACATGCAGCCACGACCTGGCCAATTTGTCCCCGATGCTGCTGGAGAACCCTGCCCGCGCCCGCCGCTGCTGCTTTGCGACCGACGACCGCGCTCCTTCCGACGCGCTTTCGACCGGCATGATCGACAATGCCTGCCGTGTGGCTATCGAGGCCGGTATTGACCCCGTGGTTGCCATCTCTGTGGCGTCCCTGTCCACGGCCGAGGCGTTTGGCCTGGACCACGGTTGCCGCGACCCGCACGAGCTGCGTGGCGCCATCGCCCCGGGCAAGCGTGCCGACCTGCTGGTACTCAACGACCTGACGTTTGCCACGGCTCCGTATCGCGTGTATGCCGCCGGCGCGCTCGTGGCGCAGGACGGCACCTTTGTGGGCGAGATTGCACCCGAGATGGCCGAGGTTGCGGCCCTTGCCGATGAGCTGCGCGCCTCCGTTAAGCTGCCGAAGCTTTCGCTCGACGTGTTCGACTATGCCTTTAAGCCGGGCGAGGCCGTGATCGACGTGGTGCCGGGTAAGGCCATCACGGGCATGGCTCGTCCCGAGAATGCCGAGGGCCTGCGCCGCATTATGCTGATCGAGCGCCACGGCCGCGGCGTGTCGCTGCAGGCCGAGGGCGTCGACGGCGACGGTCCCGCCGGCATGGGGCTTGTCGGCAAGCATATCGGTCGCGGCTGGGTGCGCGGCTTTACCATTACGGACGGTGCCATCGCCTCGACGATCGGCCACGACTCGCACAACGTGTGCGTGGTGGGCGACAACGCGGCCGATATGATGGCTGCCGTCGAGGCTGTTGGCCAGGGCGGCCACGTGCTGGTGCGCGACGGCGAGGTCGTGGCGCACATTCCGCTGGCGCTCGGTGGCCTGATGAGCGAGGGCACGGCCGAGGATGTCGCCGCGCAGCACGATGACTTTATGGTCAAGGCGCGCGCCATGGGTATCGAGCCGCCGCTCGACCCCATCATGGGCATCATCTTCCTGCCTCTGCCGGTCATCCCGACGCTCCGCATCCGCCCCGAGGGCATGTTCGACGTCACCACCTTCACCTACGCCGACTAGTCATTAGGCGTTCTTTTTTGCTCGGCACTTGGGGACGGTCCTTGCGACGCTCCGTGAGGACCGTCCCCAAATTAGCTACCCTGTCGGGTTGCTGCTGCTAGGCGAGGGCGGCCATGATGGTGCGGGCGACGCCGTCGTGGTCGTTGTCGTATTCGGTGATGGCGTCGGCGGCGTCGCGGTCCTCGGGCTCGGCGTTGATCATGGCCATGCCGTGGCCCGCTGCCTGCAGCATGGGGATGTCGTTGATGTTGTCGCCGAACGCCCAGGCGTCGGCGAGACGCTCGCCCAGGTGCTCGCATAGCCACGTGAGGGCCGTTCCCTTGGTGGTGCCCGCGCCCATGACCTCGATATTCATGGCGTACGAACGCGTGACCTCAATGCCTCCGAGCGTGTCGAGCTCCGCCGCGATGGCGTCGCGATCGGCTGGGTCGTGCCAGTACATGGCGATGCGTTCGAGCGTCTCGACCTCGTCGATCTTGCTGTCGATATCTATGTCGATCGGTGTTCGTGTGCGCTTGAGCGAAGCCGCGATGTGGGGGTCGCCGCCGCAGAATTCGTCCAGGCGCGTGTAGAGCGAGCGGGGGAGGAAGCACTGCCCGTCCGCGAAGATATCGAAGGTGACGTCATGGCCGGCGGCAATGCTATGGACGCGGTGGGCGATGGCGCGGTCGAGCGGTCGGCTCAAAATGCGCGTAGCACGTGAGGTATCGGTGGGCACATCGTCGTCGAGCTGCCAGACGCTGGCACCGTTGGCGCAGACGGCATAGTGCACGGCGGGATGGGCGAGGATGGGCTCAAAGACGCCCGACAGCGGACGTCCCGTGCAGGGCACAAATTCAATCCCGCGTCGAGCGAGTTCGTCGAGCATCGCCCAGGTGGCGTCGCTCATCTGCTTATCACTCGTCAGCAGCGTTCCATCCATATCGGAAAACACAATCATTCGCTGCGATCCTTTCTACTGGCATAAAAAGCGTGGCCGAGGGCGGTGATGCCCTGGCCACGCTCGGGTTCTATAACGGTCCGCGTTCTAGCGATCGGCGAGCGGCTTGTACTCCAGCGGCTCGATAACCGGGCGATACGCGGGACGGATGATGCGGTGCGCGCAGAAGAGCTCTTCCATGCGGTGCGCCGACCAGCCTGCCATGCGGGCGACGGCGAACAGCGGCGTAAAGAGCGTCTCGGGTACGCCGAGCATCTTGTAGATAAAGCCCGTGTACAGGTCAATATTGGCGCAGATGGGCTTGGTCATGCCATGGTCGCGCATGACCTGGGGCGCCAGGCGCTCGATGCGCTCGATGAGTGCGAACTCTTCGCCCAAGTCCTTCTTGGCTGCCAGTGAGCGCGCGTAACGGCGGCAGACCTCGGCGCGCGGGTCGCTGAGCGTATAGACGGCGTGGCCCATGCCGTAGATGAGGCCGGTGCCGTCGAAGGCCTGCTTGTCGAGGATCTTGCCCAGGTAGGCCGCGACCTCGTCCTCGTCCTCCCAGTTGGAAACATGCGCGCGGATGTCCTCGTGCATAGACACGACCTTGGCATTGGCACCGCCGTGGCGCGGGCCCTTGAGCGAGCCGATAGCCGCGGCGTAGGCGGAATACGGGTCGGTGGCCGAAGACGACAGCACACGGCAAGCGAAGGTGGAGTTGTTGCCGCCGCCGTGCTCGGCATGCAGCATGAGCATCACGTCGAGCAGCATCGCCTCATCGCGGGTGAACGCCATGCCGCCGCGCAGGACCTGTAGGATGGTCTCGGCGGTGGAGAGGCCGGGCGTGGGGTGCGGCACGTGAACTTCGGAGCCGCGAAGCTTGGCAATCGAGGCCATGTGGGCGAAGGCGGCGATGCGCGGGAGACGTGCGAGCATGGAAATGGCGACGTCGATTTCGTGCTCGGGCGTGATCACGTCTGGTTCGGCATCGAAGGCGTAGAGCAGCAGCACGGCGCGCTGGAGCACGTTCATGATGCTCGACGACACCGTGGTCATAGGGAACTCTTTGACGTACTCGTCGCTCAGATGTCTAAAGGCGTCCAGGCGCTCGCAAAAGCCGTCGAGCTCTTCCTTGTTGGGCAGCGAACCCGTGATAAGCAGATAGGCGACTTCCTCGTAGCCGTAGCGATTCTCGGCCTGGGCATTGTTGACCAGATCCTCGATGCTGTAGCCGCGAAGCGTGAGCTTGCCCTGATCGGGCACGACCTTTCCGTCGACCTTGTTGTAGCCGTGCACATCCGAGATGCGAGTGAGGCCCGCGACCACGCCCGAGCCGTCGGCATTGCGCAGGCCGCGCTTGACATTGTGCTCTTCGAACAAGTCCTCGTCATAAGGGTCGGTCGGCAGGCCGTGGTAGAGGTTTTCGCTTTCGGGCGAAATCTGGCGGCTTGCTTCGTAATCCAGAACCAGGCGGCTCAAGTGGTCATCGAAGCGGTAATAGATTTTCTTGGCGTCGTAGGCCATGCGCGCTCCTCTCCGGGCCGCATCGGGGTGACTTGCATGGGCATGCGCGCGTCAGGCTATCCCCAGCGGCTTGCTCGCTACAGGCGGTACATAAAGTTGAAGACGTCCTCGCGCTGGATGGACACGTTGACGCCCGAAAGCTCGCCGGCCTCGGCCAGGGCCTTCTGCAGCTCAGCGAAGTCGAGCTTGGACTCGGCGGTATCGGCCAGCATGGTCATGGTGAAGATGTCCTCGATAATGGACTGCGTGATGTCGCGGATGTCGACGTTGGCCTCGCCCAGGACACGGGTGACGCCGGCGACGATGCCGGGGCGGTTCTTGCCAAGGACGGTGATGACGATACGGGAGGACGAGATCTCGGCCATGGGAAACCCTTTCGCGTGGTTGCGGCGCGCGCGGGGCGCTCCGCTACGGTACAGTGTTCATCATTGTACCTGTCTGGCGCCAAAAGGGGTGTGCTTGCTGCGGCGTTACACGTCTGCAACATGGATGAAGGTTCGATGGGGTGCGTGCTCGCTGAGGTTGGCCACGCCGCATTGCACAAAGACCGTGAACCTTTTGTGGGACGTGCGGTGCCGTGGTAACATAGCCGAGTTTGTTGTCTTGGTCGGAAACCAAGACGCCTTATGCGCTGATCGGTAACCAGCGCCTGACTAATAAGGAGTCCTACCATGAAGCAGGGTATCCATCCCCAGTATGTCGAGTGCACGGTGACGTGCTCCTGCGGCAACACCTTCAAGACGCACGCTACCGTGTCCGAGATGAAGGTCGAGCTTTGCAACGAGTGCCACCCGTTCTACACCGGCCAGCAGAAGTTCGTCGACACCGGTGGACGCGTCCAGCGCTTCGCCGACAAGTTCGGTGGCGCCGCTGCCGCCCAGCTCAAGAAGGCTGAGGAGGCCAAGGCTGCCAAGGCCGCCAAGGCTGCTGAGGCCGAGGCCGCTCGCAAGGCCGCCGCTGAGGCTAAGGCTGCCGAGAAGGCTAAGCGTGCTGCTAAGTTCGCCGAGGAGGCTGCCAAGCAGGCCGCCGAGGCTCCCGCAGAGGCTCCCGTCGAGGAGGCCGCTGCTGAGGCCGAGACCACCGAGGCTGCTGAGTAAATAGCTCGCCGCGGAATCGCTCGCATTCATGGCATAAGGGCCGTGCATCCGTTTGGGTGCGCGGCCCTTTTCTTTTTATTGGTGCAAACGAACCTGTCTCCATGGCACCAGATTGGTACGAAGGGGACGGATTGGTTTGCGCCAAATGGCAGAGAGGCAGCGTTTTCCCAGATAAAACCTGCCAAAATAAACCTGTCCCTTTTTGGCAGGTTGGTCGTAGTTATTACGTGGCGGTCGAGGTCGACCGTATAGGCCGCGTCTTGTTTGGCTAAAGTACATTTATCTGTGTTTAACTCGCCCGCAGCTGCACGGCGTGGGCGATGGCCAAAAAGGAAAACCACATGGGATTCATGTCAAAGCTGCTGTCCTTTGGATCCGATAAGGACCTTAAGCGCTACTACAAGATCGTTGACCAGATCAACGGTCTTGAGCCCCAGTTTGAGAAGATGACCGAGGAAGAGCTCCGCGCCCAGACCGATAAGTTCCGCGAGCGTTACGCCAACGGCGAGTCGCTCGACGACATGCTCCCCGAGGCTTTCGCCACCGTGCGTGAGGCTTCCAAGCGCATCACGGGCATGCGTCACTTTGACGTACAGCTCATCGGCGCCATGGCGCTTCATGAGGGTCATATTGCCGAGATGAAGACCGGCGAAGGCAAGACCCTGGTCTCCACCTTGGCCGGCTACCTCAACGCTATCGCCGGCAAGGGCGTGCATGTCGTTACCGTCAACGATTACCTGGCAAAGCGCGACTCTGAGTGGATGGGCCGCATCTACAAGTACCTGGGAATGACCGTCGGTCTGCTCCAGAACAACATGCCGCTCGAGCTCAAGCGTCCGGCCTACCAGGCAGACGTCACCTACGGCACCAACTCCGAGTTCGGCTTCGACTACCTGCGCGACAACATGGTCACTCGCCCCGAGCAGCGCGTGCAGCGCGGCCACCATTATGCCATCGTCGACGAGGTCGACTCCATCCTGATCGATGAGGCCAGAACGCCGCTCATCATCTCGGGCGCCGGCACCAAGTCCGCCAGCACCTACAAGGACTTCGCGCGTGCCGTGCGCGGCCTGGAGCGCGGTGAGGACGTGTCGCACGACATGCTCACCGCCACCGAGGACGTCGAGCCCACGGGCGACTACGTCATGGACGAGGCCAAGCACACCATCGCCGCCACCGAGCGCGGTCTTAAGAAGATCGAGCGCCGTCTGGGCATCGATGACATCTACGCCGACCTTTCGGGCCAGCTGGTCAACCACCTGCAGCAGGCGCTGAAGGCCCAGTACATGTTCCATCGCGACAAGCAGTACGTGGTCACTAACGGCGAGGTCAAGATCGTCGACGAGTTCACCGGCCGCATCATGGAAGGCCGCCGCTATTCCGAGGGCTTGCACCAGGCCATCGAGGCCAAAGAGGGCGTGCTCGTGCGCGAGGAGAACCAGACGCTGGCCACCATCACCTTGCAGAACTACTTCCGTCTGTATGACAAGCTCTCCGGCATGACCGGTACGGCGCTTACCGAGGACGCCGAGTTCCGCGAGATCTACAAGCTGCCCGTCGAGGTCATCCCCCCCAACAAGCCCGTGCAGCGTGTTGACCACGAGGACCTGGTGTACCGCACCGTCCAGGCCAAGTACAACGCCGTTGCCGACGACGTCGAGCGACGTCACGCCAAGGGCCAACCGGTCCTGGTGGGCACCGTCTCCATCGAAAGCTCCGAGAAGCTGTCGGCCGCCCTTACCAAGCGCGGCATCGCGCACGAGGTCCTCAACGCCAAGCATCACGAGCGCGAGGCTCATATCGTTGCCCAGGCCGGACGCTACGGTGCCGTGACCATCGCTACTAACATGGCCGGTCGTGGTACCGACATCCTGCTGGGCGGCAACCCCGACGAGCTGGTGCGCGAGCGCCTTGAGTACGAGGGCCTGACCATGGAGGACGTGACGCCCGAGCAGCTCGAGCAGTTTAACGCCGAGGCCAAGGAGACCTGCAAGGCCGAGCGCGAGCGCGTGCTTGCCGCCGGCGGCCTGACCGTCATCGGCACCGAGCGCCATGAGTCCCGTCGTATCGACAACCAGCTGCGCGGCCGCTCCGGTCGTCAGGGCGATCCGGGCGAGACTCAGTTCTACCTGTCGCTCGAGGACGACCTCATGCGCCTGTTCGGCGGCGACAAGATGGACCGCGTCTCCAAGATGATGGTCACCGCCGACATGGGCGACGACATGCCCATCCAGCACAAGATCATTTCCAAGGCCGTCGAGAGCGCCCAGCACAAGGTCGAGAGCATCAACTTCTCCATGCGTAAGAGCGTCCTCGAGTACGATGACGTCATGAACAAGCAGCGCCAGGTCATCTACGCCGAGCGTAACAAGATTCTGGATGGCAAGGACCTGACCGACCACATCACCGAGGTCATGCACGACACCGTGTACCGCTGCGTGCAGGAGTTCTGCACCAAGGACAGCCACGATGGCGAGCGCGATCTCGAGGGCCTGCGCAAGTGGGTCGTGGAGCTGACCGGCCATATCGATACGCCGAAGTTCCCCGACGAGGACTTTGAGGCCCTGGCTGCCGATGTCCTGGCCTACGTTGAGAAGTGCTACAACATGAAGGCCGAGCGCCTGGGTGAGGACCTCATGCGCGAGCTCAACACCCAGGTCATGCTGCGCGTCATCGATACCCGCTGGATGAACTACCTGCAGGAGATGGACTACCTCAAGACCGGCATCGGACTGCGCGGCTTTGGTCAGCGCGACCCGCTGGTCGAGTACAAGACCGAGGCTTATGGCGCGTTCCAGATGCTCGTCGACACCATGTACGAGGATTACCTGCGCACCGTCCTGCGCATCGAGATCAAGGCCGCCCCGCAGGCCGTGGAGCACAAGGAGGACCCCGCGCTCGAGGGTGCGCGCTTCTCCGGCCCCGCCGACGTCGATGGCGACAACGGCAGCTCGGTGCTGCGCAAGCAGGCACAGGTTCAGGCTCGTACGGCCGTCCAGGGAGGCCCGGCTGCTGTCAACAACGGCGGTAAGGTGACCACCTACCGCAAGTCCGAGAGCGATGACCCTTATGTCAACGTGGGCCGCAACGACCTTTGCCCCTGCGGCAGCGGCAAGAAGTTCAAGTACTGCCACGGCAGGAATCGTTAATGGCCGAGGCTTTAGAGGTAACGCCCGCCGAGCTGGACGCGTTTGCGGACCGGCTCGGCGAGGTCGAGTCGTATCTTCATTTGGACGAGAAGCGCACGCGCGTGACTGAGCTCGAGGCCAAAAGCGTGGCCCCCGGCTTTTGGGATGACGCCGACGCCGCTCGCGCCACCATGGAGGAGATCGCTCGCGCCAAGGAAGATATCGCTGCCGTGGATACCGCGCGCGGCGAGCTATCTGACGCCCGCGCGGCGCTGGAGCTTGCCGAGGAGATGGGCGACGACCCCGATGCCGCCGCATTGCGCGAGGAGGCTGCCGCTACGGCAGAACGCCTGGCCCGCGCTATCGACGAGCTCGAGCTTTCGAGCTGGTTTACCGGTGAGTTCGATCACGGCGACGCGATTGTGACCATCAAGCCCGGACAGGGTGGCCTGGAGGCACAGGACTGGACCTTCATGCTCTTTAAGATGTACATGAAGTACTGCCAGCGTCGCGGCTGGAAGGTCACCATTAACGACTGCCCCGCGGCCGAGGTCATCGGCATCGACCGTGCGACCTTTACCGTCGAGGGCAGGGACGCGTTTGGCATGCTGCGCGCCGAGGCCGGTGTGCACCGCCTGGTGCGCATTAGCCCCACCGATGACAAGAGGCGCCGCCAGACCACGTTTGCCGGCGTTGAGGTCATCCCCGTGCTGCCTGACGATATCGACATCGAGATTAGTCCCGACGATATCCGCGTGGACGTGTATCACGCGAGCGGCCCGGGCGGCCAGGGCGTCAACACCACCGACTCCGCTGTGCGCGTGACGCATTTTCCCAGCGGTATCGTGGTCACGTGCCAAAACGAGCGCAGCCAGATTCAGAACAAGGCCGCGTGCATGCAGATTCTCAAGGCCCGTCTGTACGAGATCGAGCTCGAGAAGCGTGCCGAGGCGCTCGACGAGATTCGTGGACCCAAGACCACGATCGGTTTTGGTAACCAGATTCGCAGCTACGTGCTCTACCCGTATCAGATGGTCAAGGACCTGCGCTCGGGTGTGGAGACCAGCAACGTCGAGGCCGTTCTCGACGATGGCGATCTGGATCCGTTTGTGATCGGCTACCATCGCTGGGCAACCGGCAACGCAGATGCGGAAGGCTCGGACGCCTAGGCACATGGTTGGCTCTGGGTCGATGCAAGCACTTCGCAGGGGGTGGTATTTGCTCGGTGAATCGGTAGAATCGAATACAGCAAGAAGTTCAAAGCGCATCCGACGGGGTGCGCTTTTTTGAGGGAGGCAGCATGGCATATCGTCTGGACATCAAACGCATTCTTTCGCTGAACTTCTTTCACGATCTGCCCAAGATTATGCTGGGCTGCGCTCTGGCCGCTATCGCGACGGACCTGTTTTTGATCCCCAACGGCCTTGCCGCCGGCGGCGTTACGGGTCTCGCCACGATTATCCAGGCGGTCGGTGCGTCTCATGGCATCTCGCTTCCCGTCGGTATCCAGACCATCGTGATGAATGCCTTGCTGCTGCTGGTCGTTATGCGCGAGGGTGGCATGTTCTACGTGGTACAGACGGCGACGGGCTTTGTGCTGCTGGGCTTTTTCACCGACCTGTTCGCTCCGTTTGTGGCGCCGCTGGCGCATTCCGATCTGATGCTGCCCGCCATGTGGGGCGGCATTATCACGGGCATCGGCTACGGCATGGTGCTGCGTGCCGGTGCCAACACTGGCGGCTCAGACACCATCGGTCAGATTATCTCGCGCAACACATCGCTGCCGGTTGGCTCGACCGTCATGGCGATCGATGTTGCCGTGTGCGCGCTGTCGGCCCCAGTCTTTTCGGTCGAAAACGCGCTGTATGCGGGCCTTTCGATGGTCGTTAGCGGCTACGTGATCGATGCCGTGGTCGACGGCGGCAACAGGCGCCGTATGGTGCTCATCATCTCGGACAAGTTTCCCGATATCGCGGCCGACATCATGTATGGCTTGGGTCGCGGCTGCACCAAGTTTAAGGCGACCGGCATGTACTCGGGTGCCGAGAAGCCGGTGATCATGGTCATTGTGAGCCGTCGCGAGCTCAACACGCTCAAGACCATTGTGCGCGAGCGCGACCCGCGCGCCATCGTGACCGTGGCCGACGTTACGGAAACCTTCGGCGAAGGTTTCAAGGACATTAACGCGTAGGGTCGACTGCGTTCCATCCAAAAGACGTTCACATTGATAAACCGTTTCATCAGCGGTTCTGCCTGCTCAATTGTTCAAATAATGATAAATACTCTGGTAAAGCTTCCAGTTTCCAGCATAATGAATGGCGTACGTGCATCGCGGCTGGGTTGGGACGACCTTCTGTGCCGTGCGCATTTTGTCTAAAGAGGATGAAAGGAAGGCACAATGAGCGACGAAGAGCTCAAAAAGGTTGCCAACGAGGTAAGGAAGGGCATCGTCACCGGCGTGCACGCTGCCAAGTCCGGCCATCCGGGCGGTTCGCTCGGCGCTGCCGACATCATGACCTATCTGTACTTTGAGGAAATGAACGTCGACCCGGCCGACCCCCGCAAGGCCGACCGCGATCGCTTCGTGCTTTCCAAGGGCCACTGCGCGCCTGGTCTGTACGCCGTGCTCGCCGAGCGCGGGTTCTTCCCCAAGGAGGATCTCGAGACGCTGCGCCACATCGGCAGCCACCTGCAGGGTCACCCTAACATGAACGACACCCCGGGCGTCGACATGTCCACCGGTTCGCTCGGCCAGGGCATCTCCGCCGCCGTGGGCATGGCCGTTGCCGCCAAGCACTGGGGCGATGACTATCGCACCTACGCCCTGCTGGGCGATGGCGAGAGTGAGGAGGGCCAGGTCTGGGAGGCCGCCATGTTTGCCGGCAACCAGCAGCTCGATAACCTCTGCGTGATCGTCGACCACAACGGCCTGCAGATCGACGGCCCCGTCGAGGAGGTCAACGACCCCATGCCGCTCGCCGACAAGTTCCGCGCCTTTAAGTTCCATGTGGTGGAGCTCGCCGACGGCAATGATTTCGATCAGATCCGCGCCGCCTTTGCCGAGGCCCGCGCCACCAAGGGTCAGCCGACCGCCATTATCGCCGAGACCATGAAGGGCAAGGGCGTCTCCTTTATGGAGAACCAGGTGGGTTGGCACGGTAAGGCCCCCAACGATGAACAGTTTGAGCAAGCCATGGCAGAGCTCACGGCCGCCGGAGAGGAGCTCTAGGATGGCAGACGTCAAGAAAATCGCCACGCGCGTAAGCTACGGCGAGGCCCTCGTCGAGCTCGCCAACGAGCACGATGACTTTGTGGTCCTCGACGCCGACCTGGCCGCCGCCACGCAGACTGGCAAGTTCAAGGCAGCCTGCCCCGACCGCTTCTTCGATGTGGGCATTGCCGAGAGCAACCTGATGGGTGTTGCCGCCGGTATCGCAACCACCGGCCGTGTTGCCTTCGCGAGCAGCTTTGCCATGTTCGCCGCCGGCCGCGCCTTTGAGCAGGTCCGCAACTCCATTGGCTACCCGCACCTTAACGTTAAGATCGGTGCCACGCACGCCGGTATCTCGGTGGGCGAGGACGGCGCCACGCACCAGTGCTGCGAGGATATCGCCCTGATGCGCGTTATCCCCGGCATGACCGTGATTGTTCCCGCCGACGATGTCGAGGCCCGCGCCGTGACGCGCGCCGCCTACGAGTGCGACGGCCCCGTGTATATGCGCTTCGCCCGTCTAGCCTCGCCGGTTATCAACGACCCCGAGACCTACAAGTTCGAGGTAGGCAAAGGCATCGTGATGCGCGAGGGCACCGACGTCACCATCATCGCCTGCGGTCTGATGGTCGGCGAGGCCCTTGAGGCCGCTGAGCAGCTTGCCGCCGAGGGCATCGATGCCGAGGTCATCAACATGCACACCATCAAGCCCATCGATACCGACCTGATCGTTAAGAGCGCCACCAAGACCGGCCACGTCGTGACCGTCGAGGAGCACTCCGTGATCGGTGGCCTGGGCAGCGCCGTCGCCGATGTCCTGTGCGAGCAGTGCCCGACGCCGCTCAAGAAGATCGGTGTCAACGATACCTTCGGCGAGTCCGGCCCGGGTGCCGAGCTCCTGCACAAGTACGGTCTGGACGCCGCGAACATCGTGGCGACCACCAAGGAGTTCTTGGCCTAAGACGTTTTGCTTTGGCCTTACCTTGAGATCCACTCCCGCATTGGGCAATAAATAAGCCGGGGTGCCTTCCATGTGGAGGCACCCCGGCTTTGTGTTTGGGTGGCAGGGAGGAAGCTAGAGGAGCTTTAGACTTGGTGTCAGCGCGTCTTGCATGGCCTTGTCCTGCTGTGCCAACCCATCGCTATAGTGGCTATCTTCTGATGCGAGGAAGTCCGAGAGGATTTTGCTGTATGAGACTGTGCCAAGGCTCTGTAGATCCGTGAGCTCGGTCGCCTCCTCTTCTGATACGCTATCGGAATAATGGCTACTGCCAAAATATTTTTTACTGTGAGCCTCATCTGCGGCGACATAAGACCAACTAGTTCGACCGAGTCGAACGAAGAAGTTGTCACTTAACGGCACTATCTTAATTGCGCCGCCGGCAACGTCCCCCATATTGCGATCGGGGTTAGCAGACCCGATGAGCGCGATGACAACTCTACTGGGGTAGAGCTTTGATCGGACGGTGATCGTGTCTCCGTCGACTTCCACTGTCACCCTGCCATCCCAGTACTCGGGCAGGTCGACGCTAAAGGTTTGGGCCTCGATGTGGCGTGCGGCGGCTTTGCGCTGTTCCTCGGCCTGGCGCGCCGCCTCCTCTTCGGCGGCTTTCTTGGCCGCGACGGCGGTGTCGCGGCGGTTCGTTGCGGCGTGTTGCAGTGCATCGACATTGGGCGCGTCCTTGCCCTTGTATGCCATGGCGAGTGTCACGGCGTCGTTGATCTCGTCGTCGGTCACGTCAGCGGCATCGATGGGCGTAAAGTCCAAAACCGAATCCTGCTCGGCGAGTTCTGCCAAGTCGATCTTCTCGCCCTTAGCAAAAGCGTCGTCGATCGTGAGCTTGGCCTTTGTGCAAGGCACCTGGTAGATGGTGCCATCGGCGGCGATAGGGGAGCCTGCCGCCTTGAGCGTGTACTTGCCCTGGATAAGCTTGATGCCCGAGCCGTCGGAAGCGACATATTCGACCTTGTCGACCTTCTTTCCGTCGACCGTCTTGCCCTCTACACGCACCGGCACACGCGAGGCGCCGTTATCGGTGTCCCACCCTTCAGCCTTTACACTCACCACGAGCGCATGCTTGGAATGCGCCGACTCATACTGCTCCTGCTCCTGAACATGCTGCTGATACAGGTGATACGCCAGCCCACCGCCCCCGCCAACAACGATTACCACAGCGCAGACGATAGCGATCACGACGCCTTTCTTGGGTTTCTTACCGGGAGCGGACGAACCCACTGGTGCCGGTGCAACCGCAGATTCGGCTACGGGCATAGTCTGTGCCCCATCAAGCGCAGCCCCGCATCCCACGCAAAACCGTGCACCATCAGCAAGCTCAGCACCACAATACGGACAAACCATACCAACCTCCAGCAAGCCTAGAACCATCCATCTAACTCAACTGTAAAGCGAAAACCCAAACCCAAGTTGCGCAACAATGAGCCCCAACATAAGTTGCGGTGAAATAGGGACTGATGAGGGCTTTTAACTGCTAAAACAGTCCCTATTTCACCGCAACTTCTAAAGAGGCCCCATAGTAGCCGCAGGCCGGGCACAGGGTTACCTCCCAAATCTTTCCGCAGCGCAGGCCGGCGTTTGTCCGCAGCTCCGCAGGAGCAGGACAAATGCCGGCCATGCGCGAGGACGATTTGGGAGGTAACCCTGTGCCCGGCCGGACAGATCCCAAAGCCGCCATGCTTCTTATGTGCAGCAAAGGCAATCCTGCTAAAATACAAAGCGCTCATGTAGTTTAAACGCACGACGATAAGGAGCACCAGTGGGTAACCACTTCCGTACCTCCGGTGCGGGCGATGATGCCCCCAAGACGCAGCCGAGCGTCGCGGGCAGTCGTTTCGCCACTCCGGATTCAGAGGATCAGCTGTTTAGCCCGATCCCCGCACAGCCGGCAGATCAGGCACAGCCGGCGGCAGATCCCTTTGCCTACAACCCCAACAACGATGTTGCGCTTTCCGGCACGGCTGGCTTTGAGCCCGTTCAGACGGTGATCGCTCGCGTGGCTCAGCCTCAGATGAGCGCCGCCACGCCGCAGCCTACTATGGCCGGCATCCCCGACCCCATGGCCCCTGCGGCTCCCGCGCCGCAGCCCGCGCAGTCCGGTCTTTTTGCCGGCATTCCCGACCCCACGCAGCCTGCGGCTCCCGTGGTCGAGCGCGATCAGGCCGCCGAGGTCGCAAGCCTCGACAACGCGCTCAACAACCCCGACTTCACGTCGGTGTTTGCGCCCATCGACCCGCAGGCCAGCCGCAAAAAGATGGCCAAGCAGGCCGGTGTCGAGCCCGTCATCCTTATGGAGCACGTCACCAAGATCTATCCGGCGCAGCCCAACAAGCCTGCACTCGACGACATCAACATCGAGATCTATCCGGGCGAGTTCGTCTTTTTGGTCGGTCACTCCGGCTCGGGTAAGACCACGCTGCTGTCGACGCTCAACCGCGACGTCAAGCCCACAAGCGGTCGCATTTTGGTCGCCGGCCAGGATCTCATGAAGATCAAGAACCGCAAGGTTCCGTTCCTGCGTCGTCAGATTGGCGCCGTGTTCCAGGACTTTAAGCTCCTGCCGCAAAAGACCGCCTACGAAAACGTGGCGTTTGCTTTACAGTGCATCGGCAAGCCCAAGGGCGTCATTCGCAGCCAGGTGCCCGAGGTGCTGCGTCTGGTCGGTCTGGCCGACCAGATGGACTCGCTGCCCGATCAGCTTTCCGGTGGCGAGCAGCAGCGCGTGGCCGTTGCCCGCGCTATGGTCAACCGCCCGCCGCTGCTGATTTGCGACGAGCCCACGGGCAACCTCGACCCGGCGATTTCGCTGGGCATCATGAAGCTGCTCGAGCGCATTAACCGCACCGGTACCACCGTGATCGTCGCTACGCACGACCGCGAGATGGTCGATAGCATGCACCGTCGCGTGATCGCCCTCGAGGGCGGCCACGTAATCCGCGACCAGGAGAGGGGAGGTTACGGCAACTATGGCACCAACTAACGTGGGCTACTCGCTCAAAGAGGCAATCAGCCACTTCTTCCGTAACTGGACCACCTCGCTCGGCGCCGTCATCACGATTTTCCTTTCGCTGTTTATCATCGGCCTGTTCATCATGGGTTCCGCGATGCTGAACTCCGTGATCGGCACCGTCGAGGATCAGGTCGTCATCAACGCCTTTATTAGCGATGACGCCGACCAGGCAGATGTTCAGGCCTTTGAGGCCGAGCTCAAGACGTGGAGCAACGTCAAGTCCGTGACGTACAAGGACAAGGACGACGCGCTGGCCGAGTACACGAGCAAGATGTCGGGTAACGCCGACGCTACCATGAGCGCGCTCGACGGTCAGAACCCGCTGCCGGCTTCTTATGCCATCGAGATGGACGATCCGTCCAAGGTCGAGAGCACGGCCCAGAAGCTCAAGAAGAACGCCGATTTTCAGAAGATCGCGGACGACGGCGACGTCAACGCGAGCGTTCTGTACGGCCAGGAGGAAGTGAGCCGCCTGTTCCAGGTGACGAACTACATCCGTATCGCCGCCGTGGTGCTCGTCGGCCTGCTGACCTTTATCGCGTTCATTTTCATTAACAACACGATTCGCCTGTCCATTACGGCGCGTCGTCGTGAGATTGCGATCATGCGTCTGGTGGGCGCAAGCAACGGCTTCATTCGCGGGCCGTTCATTACCGAGGGCGTGCTGCAGGCCATTTTGGGCTCGCTGCTTTCTATCGGCGTGCTGGAGCTGCTGCGTAACCTGATGGTTCCGCGTCTGCAGGAGAGCATCGGCTGGATGTCGTTTGCGCTGCCGATGCAGTACTACCTGGTGACCTACGCCGCGCTGATTCTGGTCGGCGTCATTATCGGTCTCTTTGGTTCCGCCATCGCCATGCGCCGCTATCTGCGCGTGTAGGCGTGCTTGGAATTCGTTCCTTCAACGGGTCGTCTCTTTTGGGGGCGGCCCGTTTTTTGATCCCTAGGGGACGGCAGGATTGCGGACCATTGTGGCGCTGGTCTATCTATGCGATCCGCAATCCTGCCGTCCCCTAGGGATCATTTGGGTAGACTCTTGGGGTGTAAACGGCCATCGATAGTAAGGAGGCGCCATGGGGCGCAATAACAAGCATAAGCGTGGAGCTCGCAATAAGCGCGGGCCGGTGCGCAGCGAGCGTCGCCCGAGTCTGACCGGACGCGTGCAGCTCCATGAGCATAGCGCCTATGTTGTAACCGAAAACGGCGACTACAAGGTCATGGGCCGCGGCAAGCGTGAGATTATGGACGGCGATACCGTTGCCGTGAGCATTAAGAACAGCCCGCATGGCGAGCGACGCGCCGTAATCGAGGGCGTCGTCGAGCGTGCAGCCATTAGTGTGGTGGGCACGTACCAGACCGCCGGCCCGCTCGGGGTGATCGAGCCGCTTGATTCTCGCCTTAAGGCCGATTTCTTTATTCTGCCGGAGGACACTTCGGCGGAGCGCTTGGGCGTTCATCCGGGTGATGCGGTCGTCGCACGCATTTTGACGTATCCGACGCGCCTGGAATCGGGCACCGTGACGATCGAGCGCCGTATTGGCGGCGATGATGCGCCCGATTTGGGCGTTCAGTATGTGATGGCGCGCTATGGCTATACCGATACTTATCCCGAGGCCGCGCTAGCCGAGGCCGAGGCACTTTCGCTCGATGTGGCCTCGGCACTCAAGGACCCGCTCCGCCGAGACCTGCGCGACCGCTTTGTCATTACGATTGACCCGGTCGACGCGCGCGACTTTGACGACGCCATCTCGCTGGAGCGCACGCCCGAGGGTGGCTATAAGCTGGGTGTCCATATTGCCGACGTTTCGCACTATGTTGCCTGGGATGGACATATCGATCTGGAAGCCCGCCATCGCACGACGTCGGTGTATCTTGCCGATCGTGTACTCCCCATGCTGCCCGAGCGCCTGTCGAACGATTTGTGCTCGCTGCGTCCCGACGAGGACCGTTTGGCGTTTACTGTCGACATTGAGCTCGACGCGCAGGGTCGCGTGCGCCATTACGATCCCTATCCCAGCGTGATTCGCTCGCGCGTGCGCATGGACTACGACGGCGCCGAGGCGCTGCTGGTACGTGCCGGTGCGGTGGAGTATTCGGTGCTGGAGGGTGCCGCCGAGGATGTTGCCGCGGTTGAAGCCTCGTGCGAGGAAGCGCTCGAGCGCGGGCTTGCGTGCGAGGAGACCGCTCGCGGCTATAACGTCGACTTGGGGGATTTCCTCGTAGCTGCCAACGAGCTCGCCGAGCTTCGCCGTCGTATTCGTCGCGCACGCGGTTCGGTCGACTTTGATACGGCCGAGATCCGTGCGCTGTTGGACGAGGACGGCGTGCCCGTGCAGATCGTGGCCCGTGAGCGCTCGTGTGCCACGTCGCTGATTGAGGAAGCCATGCTGCTGGCCAACGAGTGCGTGGCGGAGTGGCTGGCCGACCGCGATATCGAGGCCTGCTATCGCGTGCACGACGATCCCAGTCCCGACAGCTTGCACGGTGCCGCCGTGGCGCTGGCACAGCTGGGCATCATCGATGACCGTCGCGCGGCAGGCATTGCCCTGGGAAGCCCCGACGAGCTGCAGGCGGCGGTTGATGCCGCAGCCGGTACGGCCAACGCGCCGCTCGTCAACACGTTGCTGCTGCGCAGTATGCAGCGCGCACTGTACAAGCCGCGCAACGAGGGTCACTTTGCACTTGCCGCGCCGTGCTATTGCCACTTTACGAGTCCCATTCGCCGCTATCCCGACCTGGTAGTGCATCGCGTACTCAAGCTGCAGCTGGCCTACGAGCGGCTGGGCGGTAAGGACGCCTTGGTGCGTACGCCGCGGCTGATCGGTAAGGGCCGCGAGTCCCTGCCGCGCATCCTGCCGCAAATCTGCCGCGCGTGCAGCGATGCCGAGCGTGCGGCCGACGCCGCCAGCCATGCGACGCAAAAGATCAAGATCGCCCAGTACTACGAGGACCGCCTGGGCGAGCGCTACGCCGGAACGATCTCGTGGGTCAGCAGCATGGGCCTCTTTGTGCGCCTGGATCTGACACAGGTTGAGGGTTTGGTTTCGATCAAGAGCCTGGGCAACGAGTGGTTCGAGTTTGATGAAGACGCGCTCACGCTCACGGGCGCCGACACGGGGACTCGCTATGAGCTGGGGCAGCGCGTGATCATCGAGGTCTCGCGCGTCAACACCACGCGCGGGCACTTGGATTTCAGGCTTATTCATTAGCCGGAATTTGGTGATTGATAGAGAACGGGGCGGTCTTTTGGGGCCGCCTTTTTTGTGGCGGTTCAATCGTCTTGCCGCCCGCGCGCTTGCGTCTTCCGCCTGCTATAGGGGAGATAAAACCTACCAAAATAAACCTGTTCCTTTTTGGGAGGTCTACGAGAGAGCGGGGATGAGATGACAACGGTGTACGGGTATGCGCGGGTGAGCTCGCGTGATCAAAATCTGAATCGGCAGCTGGATGCGCTGGGCGCCTATGGCGTGGAACCGGCGAATATCTTTGCCGACCATGCGAGTGGCAAGGACTTCGATCGACCGCGGTATCGCGAGCTGCTGTGCGCGTTGGATTCCGGTGATGTGCTGGTGGTACTTTCCATTGATCGGCTGGGCCGTAACTACAGCGAGATCCTCGAGGAATGGCGGTGCATAACCAAAGAGCTCGGCGCCGCCATCGTGGTGCTGGACATGCCATTGCTCGACACGCGCGCCAGAGACTGTGGTGGGTCGGACGTGACGAGTGCGTTGATTGCCGATATTGTTTTGCAGCTGCTGAGCTATGTAGCGCAGGTGGAGCGCGAGAACATTCACCGGCGCCAAGCCGAGGGCATTGCGGCGGCACGAGCGCGCGGCGTGCGCTTTGGCCGGCCCCGCAAGCCCTGTCCTCCGCAATTCGAGCTGGTGCGCGATACCTACGAGGCGGGTGATATCACGCGGAGTCAGGCGGCAAAGCGGCTAGGCGTGTGCGTGGGGACGTTCGATCGCTGGATGCGCGAGATGGGATAGGGGTTTGCGGCGCGTCCCATTGGCGCCCATACGAGACGTTAACCTCAAGATGGAAAACCGCGACCGCCTGTACGTCGGCGCTGGCTACAATATCGGCATCGGTCGCAGATGGCCATCGATGCGCTGTTTGCCAAACACTTGTCTTTTCTAAGAAGGGAATCCCCATGGCAGTGCTGTTTGTTGAATATCCCAAATGCTCGACGTGTAAAAAGGCCAAGGCCTGGTTGGACGAGCATGGGGTTGAGTACGTCGATCGCGATATTGTTACAGACAATCCTTCGGCTGAGGAGCTTGCGACCTGGATTGCTCGTTCGGGGCTGCCGGTGCGACGCTTCTTTAATTCGTCGGGCATGAAGTATCGAGAGCTTGGCCTGAAGGCGCGCCTGGACGCGGGGATGACGGATCAGGAATGCTATGAGCTGTTGGCGACCGACGGCATGCTGGTTAAGCGTCCGCTGCTGGTGGGAGATGACTTTGCGATTCCCGGCTTTAGGGAAGCGGCCTGGGCCGAGGCGCTGCTGTAGCAGCTGCGGAAAGTGCGTCCCATTTCGAGCGCTGATTCTGGGACACGGTTTCCGGTTGAAGTGGCTAGCGGAAACCGTATCCCAGTTTGAGCGCGAAATCTGGGATACGGTTTCCGCTTGGGGCCTCTAGGGGAAAGCGCGTCCCGTTTTGGACGCAAATTCCGGGATGAGCTTTCCGGTTGGCGGGCATGCGCACTATCCCGGCTGGCGGGCATATGCGCTAATCCTCCAGCCGTGCCCATTCGTGTGGGTCGTAGATCTTTACGTGCTTGTCGGGCGTGTCGCTCCAGTACTCTTCGTCCATAAAGGGTAAGTATGCCTGAACGCCGGAGCAGATAAACGGAATCCGCTGTCGCTGCAGGCGTTCGCGCTGTCGTCGCTCCAGATGCGTCTCGGATATGACGGTCGGCATGCCGGATAACTCGACGAGGCTCGCCTGGATGCGCTTGAGGTCGGGGAGCGCCGCGTGCCATGACGTCCGCATAATTAAAAACGAGGCGTGACGGTATTCCGCTTGCATCACCGTGATGGCGGGGCGCAGCGTGGGGTGGATTTTGTCCCGGTCGGGCCAAGGTCCGGCGGATATCTCGAGCCCCAAGGTCTCCCATAGGTAATCCAGCTCTTCGTCCATAGCGCCTCGATGTCTACGCAATTATTGTCGCTTCGATTGTGTTACCTGGTGCTATCGTTTTCGCGATAGAATCTGCCAACGGTCGACGGCTACCGTTCGCGGTGTTCTGCCCTTCGTGTGCGGTGGCTAGCTCCACAGGTCCTTCACGGGTCGGGCTAAATCGGGCCAATTTGGCCGAATTTCAAAAAAGTTAAAATTGGGGCTTGCGTCACGACGGGTCTTCCCGTATATTTCTTTCTTGCGCAAAGGCACAGCCGAGCGCAGCGATGCAGTCATTGGGATGTCGTCTAATGGCAGGACAGCGGATTCTGGTTCCGTCAATGGGGGTTCGACTCCCTCCATCCCAGCCATTGCATTTGCTACATATGGCCCGTTCGTCTAGCGGTTTAGGACGCCGCCCTCTCAAGGCGGAGATCACCAGTTCGAATCTGGTACGGGCTACCCACAAATGAACGCCCGGGTCTCGCAAGAGACCCGGGTTTTGTGTATCGACCGTATATACGGCGCCTGCCGTGTTTCGCTCAGATCGAGGAGTAGCCATGGATCTGCCCATCAGCTTGCAAGACATCACGTATGCCGAGAACTATCTGGCGCAGGGCGACCTGGCCACGGCGACGCCGCTGTTGGAGCGTCTGGTGGAGCTCGCCGAGGAGTATATCGACGCTGAGTGCAAGACGGAGGAGAAGCGCCAATACTTTAGCTTCGATAGCAAGTTTGAGCGCTTGGCCTATCGCCGCGTGGAGAAGGATCCGCGCGAGCTCGTGCAGGTCGAGGTGCCGTTTGACCGCCTGTACTCTGACATGGCGTTTGCCTACATTCGCCAGCAGGATTATGTGAGCGCTCGTAATGCCCTGATGCAGGCTGTGCGTTGGGACCCCATGAACTGCAACTATCGCTTGGACTTGGCCGAGCTGTTCCGCGCACTCGAGGACAAACAGGAATGGGCATCGCTCTCGTTCTCGGTGCTGGAGCGTGCGAGCGACGGCAAGTGCGCCGCCCGCGCTTATGCCAACCTCGGCCAGTATTTCCTTGAGCCCGAGACCGAGAACGTCTCGGCGGCTGTGGGTTGCGCGCGTCTGGCGCTGCGCTTGGCCCCTGGCGACGCGCATACGACGCGCCTGCTCAACAAGATCCATACTGCCTATCCGGATGCCGCCGAGGAGAGCGACGAGCACGTGATGGGCGAGCTGAGCCTGCAAGGCGTGCCGACCTCGCCTTCGGCCGAGATTGCCATCTGCCTGATCATGTGTGCGACCGATGCTGCAAGCGACGGCGACAAGCAGGAGGCGACGCGCCTGACGGTCCGTGCCCGCGACCTGGTGGGCGAGGAGGCATGTGCGGCGATCATTAAGCTGGTGCGCGAGAGCGATGCCGAGCTCAATGCCGAGCGCAAGGCAAAGCGCGCAGGCGACGACAAGGGAGCCGACGGCGTCAAGGAGGCCGGCGATGCCCAGTAAGCGCGAACGCAAGCTCATTTCCAAGAATCGTTCGGCGCATCACGAGTACTTTATCGACGAGACGTTCGAATGCGGCATTGAGCTGAGCGGTACCGAGGTCAAGTCGATTCGCGAGCGCGCCTGTCAGATCACTGACACCTTTGCGCTGATTCGCGGCGGCGAGTGCTGGCTGGTGGGCCTGCACATTCACCCTTACAGCCACGGTGGCGTGTGGAACCGTGACCCCGATCGCCGTCGCCGTCTGCTGCTGCATCGCAAGGAGATTGATTTTCTTGACGGCAAACTGCGCAACCGCGGCTATGCGCTGGTGCCGTTGGAGCTCTACTTTAATACCGATGGTCGCGTAAAGTTGCTGTTGGGCCTGGGCCGCGGCAAAAAGCTCTACGACAAGCGCGAAGACATGGCCAAGCGCGACGTTCAGCGCGAGATTGACCGCACGCTTAAGGAGCGTAACCGCTAGGCACGTGGCTTGCTGGGAGGTGGCCTACTGCGACTGTCTCGCCTTCCTAACCGTTTTGACACCTATGTCTCAAAGGCGGCGTCCGGTATGGGCGTCGCCTATTTTTATGGGTACATACATCCATGAGGTTCCAACCCGGGTTAGGGGAGTGGTCGTTATGGACAAAACTGCGTTCTTTACGATGCCGAGCGGCCTGTATGTGGTGAGTGCTGCGGCCGACGGGCTGCGTGCCGGCTGCATCATCAACACCGCGGTGCAGGTGACGTCCATGCCGCCGCGCATTTCGGTTGCCGTGAACAAGGAAAATGTCACGTCTGGTGTTATCTCGTCTGCCAAGGCCTTTGCGCTGACCGTGATCGATCAGACGGCCGATATGCTCTACATTGGCAACTTTGGATTCCGTACCAGCAGCGACTTTGACAAATTTGCTAAGTACGAGACGCGCGAGACTGCACTGGGCATGCCCTATGTTCCCGAGCATGCGGCGGCCTTGTTTAGCTGCCGTTTGATCGACACTGTTGACGTGGGCACACATCTGCTCTTTATTGGCGAGGTCGAAGATGCCGAGCGTCTGAGCGGCGAGACTCCGTTGACCTATGACTACTACCACAAGGTGCTGAAGGGCAAGACGCCGCCCAAGGCGTCTTCGTACCAAGGGTAGAAATGCTGTAAAACTACTTGCATAATATTATTGAGAATATATACTAATAAGTAAGTACACCAGCAGTCACGTTCGAGAGGAGAACATCATGGCTGAGGAGAAGAAGACGTATAAGTTCGTTTGCGTCGTTTGTGGTTACGAGGTTGAGGTCGATACGCCCGAGCTGCCCGAGGATTACGTGTGCCCGGTGTGCGGCGTCGGCCCCGATCAGTTTGAGCTCGTCGAGGAGTAACTCGCAGGCACACGGCGAAAGCCGAACATAGCTCTGTCCAAGGGCCCCCGGTCGATTTCTCGGCCGGGGGCCCTTTTCCTCCGTCCCCAAGGGAACACGGCTGCTGTTAGCCGATCGTATCTGTCGTGAGCCCGGCCGACCTTTGGTCTAAATCTGTAACATCTAACGGCTCAAAACGGGTCTTTCTGTTACAGATTGAGACAAAAGGTTGGAGCTGAAGAAATGTCTCGATCTGTAACATCTGGAAGTGGAAATTGGGCTCACTTGTTACAGATCAAGACAAACCAAAACTGTCCGGCAGAAGATCTCGATCTGTAACATCTAGCAGTGAAAACGGGGTCAACGTGTTACAGATTGAGACAAACGGAGCTGCCCCTCGGAATGATCTCAATCTGTAACATCTAGACATCAAAAGCGTGTCTAGATGTTACAGATTGAGACGTTTGCCTGGGTAGGTGCCCCGTCCCATTACATCCCTGTCAACAACACGACATCGAGAATCGTCACGATGGCGCCGATCCCTACGAGCAACGCGTTGAGCGGGCGCGAGTTGGCGTATTTGCCCATGACGCGGGGCGAACTGGTGAGCCGTATGAGCACAAAGACCGTAATCGGCAGCTGAAGCGACAGCAGCGCCTGACTCCAAATGAGACCCTCAAAAGGATTCGGGACGACCAAGCACGCCGCCACTGCGCCGACGAAACAGGCCACCACTCCGATCGAGGAATGTCGGTCGTGGATGTCGTATTCCTCGTCGAGCATGCCCGCGGTGATGGTGCCCGCCGCCATGCCCGCCGTCACACTGCTCGATAGTCCCGCAAACAGCAGTGCCACCGCAAAGATGGTCGAGCTTGCCGGGCCCAGAATGGGGGAGAGTGTGGCCGCTGCGACGGCGAGGTCGTCTACGACAATGCCGTGCGCAAAGAAGGTCGTTGCGGCCAGGATGACCATGGCCGAGTTGATCGCCCAGCCCACGCCCATCGAAAAGAGCGTGTCGAAGAGCTCGTAGCGCAGACGTTCTTCGATAACCTGCTCGCCTTGGCCTTCGAAGTGCATGGATTGGATGACCTCGGAGTGCAGGAAGAGGTTGTGGGGCATAACGACCGCGCCTAGGACACTTACGATAATCGCGGCCGAGCCGGTGGGCATACTGGGTGTGATCCAGCTTGTGGCGGCTTGCGGCCAGTCGACCTTGACTAGTGCAAGCTCGGCTAAAAACGAGAGTCCCACCACGCCCACGAAGGCGATGATCCATCGCTCGGCGCGTTTGTAGGAGCTTGTCATGAGCATGGCAATCGATACTGCCGCGACGATGATGCAGCCGGCGCGTACGGGCAGGCCAAAGAGCATTTGAAGCGCGATCGCACCGCCCAGGACTTCGGCCATGGCGGTGGCGATGGTCGCGAGATAGGCACTGGCGAGCACCGTGCGCCCAACGAAGCGGGGGAGATAACGTGTCGTGGCCTCGGCAAGACACATGCCCGTGGCGATGCCCAGGTGTGCCGCGTTGTGCTGCAACACGATGAGCATAATCGTCGACAGCGTGACGATCCACAGCAGCGCGTAGCCAAACTGCGAGCCCGCGGCCATATTGGAGGCCCAATTGCCCGGGTCGATAAAGCCGACGGTGACGAGCAGCCCGGGGCCGATATGCCGTGCGATGTCTAGGCCTCCGTGACCGCCGGTGCGCCGGGAACCAAAGTGTTGTTTGAGATGGTTGAGCATGGTGCGCTCCTGCGTGCCGTTTGCTTGACGCCGCAAAGGATACCCGTTTTAGGCTCAAAAGTTAACTAAAACTAACAAAATTGCTGTATTTGAATAGGATGGTGAAAGGGGACTGCCGAAATGTCTTGATCTGTAACAACTAGGGATGGAAATTGGGCCTAGGTGTTACAGATCAAGACAGGAAGAAATGGTCCTATGGAATATCTCGATCTGTAACAGCTGACCGCCAAAACCGGTCCTTCGTGTTACAGATTGAGACATTCGGAACCGTCTCTCGAAAACATCTCAATCTGTAACAGTTAGTCGTCGAAATTGGGTCTTCCTGTTACAGATCGAGATGTTTGAAGCGGCGAGCTTACAGGCCGAACTTGGGGCCTATGTTGTCGCCCTTGAGGTCGGTGGTGTCCACTCGCAGGGCGCGCGTTACGCGATTGTTTCGAAACGGGCGGGAAACACAACGGGCCGGCGATGCTCCTAGTATGCCTATTCAACTGACTGTCTAATATCTAGGGGAGGATCGCGATGCAGGCAGATTCCGCTCAGCAGCAGGGCCTTTATCGCCCCGAATTCGACCACGACGCATGTGGCATCGGCGCGCTCGCCGATATCAACGGTGAGCGCCATCACCAGATCTTGGACGACGCACTGTCCATTCTGGTCAACTTGGAGCACCGCGGCGGCACGGGACTCGAGAAGAACACCGGCGACGGCGCTGGCATTCTGTTCCAGGTTCCGCATCACTTTTTCCGTAAAGAGGCCCAAAAGTGCGGCCAGATTCTGCCGACAGAGGGCGACTATGGCGTGGCCATGCTGTTCTTCCCGCAGGACGACAAGGGCGTAGAGGATGCCCGCCGCGTGTTTGAGGAGGGCTGCGCCGAGGCCGGCGTGCCGCTGCTCTTTTGGCGCGAGGTGCCGGTCGACCCGCACGACCTGGGCGAGACGGCCCGCGCCTGCATGCCCACTATCCTGCAGGCCTTCCTGGGCCGTCCGGACGACACGCCCGCCGGCGATGCCTTCGAGCGCCGCCTGTACGTGTGCCGCCGCACCATCGAAAAGAAGGCCGACGCCGAGTTTGCCCTGCGCGACAAGATCTTCTACGTGTGCTCCATGAGCTCGCGCACCATCGTGTACAAGGGCATGCTGGTCGCCACGCAGATGCGCCGCTTCTTCATCGACCTCAACGACGCCGCCGTCAAGACGGCCGTGGCGCTCGTCCACTCGCGCTACTCCACCAACACCACGCCCAGCTGGGAGCGCGCGCACCCCAACCGCTTTATCATCCACAACGGCGAGATCAATACCCTCAAGGGCAACGTCAACTGGATCCGCGCCCGCGAGCCCAACCTGTACAGCCCCGTGCTGCAGCATGATCTTGAGCGCGTGATGCCCATCATCAACCGCGAGGGTTCCGACTCCGCGATTCTGGACAACGTGCTCGAGTTTTTGGTTATGAACGGTCGCCCGCTTACGCGTGCCGCGTCCATGTTGCTGCCCGAGCCGTGGGACCATAACGACAGCCTGAGTGAGGAGCGCCGCGCCTACGACGCTTACCAGTCCATGCTCATGGAGCCGTGGGACGGCCCTGCCGCCATCGCCTTTACCGACGGCCGTACCCTGGGTGCTGCTCTCGACCGCAACGGCCTGCGCCCGGCTCGCTACTACGTGACGCGCGACGGCCGCTTTATGCTGGCAAGCGAGGTGGGCACCATCGAGGTGCGCCCCGAGAACATTCTGACGAGCGGTTGCCTGGGACCGGGCCAGATGCTCGAGGTCGATTTTGCCCGCGGTCGCGTGATCTACAACGACGAACTGCGCGCCCGCTATGCCAAGGAAAAGCCCTACCGTGATTGGATTGCCGAGGAGACGCTGACCGTTGACGCGCTCGATGAGCCCGTTGCGGCAACGCCCGCCGAGGACGCCGAGGTGCCCGCCGCCGTGCGCATGGCCAAGCTCGGCTACCACTGGGATGACGTCGACGAGGTCGTGCGTCCCATGGCCCAGCAGGGCAAGGCCCCGCTCGCCTCGATGGGCATCGACGCGCCGCTGGCCTGCCTGTCCAAGAAGACGCGCTCGTTCTTTGACTACTTCTATCAGCTGTTCGCCCAGGTCACGAACCCGCCGATCGATGCCCTTCGCGAGCATATGGTCACCTCGACCACGCTCTACCTGGGCAACCACGGCAACCTGCTCGAGGACTCCCGTACGGCCTGCCAGCTGGTGCGCCTGGAGCGCCCGCTGCTGAGCGAGGAGGAGTTCGACCGCATCTGCGCCATCGACCGCGTGGGCTTTAAGACCCGTCGCTTCCGTGCCGTGTACCGCCGCGATGCCGGCGAGGGCGCGCTGCGGGCTGCGCTCAAGCAGCTTGCCGAGGACGTTGAGACTGCGGTCCGCGACGGCGTGAACATCGTGGTGTTGAGCGATCGTGCCGCTGTGGGCGGGGTGCCCGTGCCGTCGCTGCTCGCTGTGGGCTGCGTGCACAACCACCTGATCCGCGCCGGCGTGCGTACCTTTGCCGATATCGTGGTGGAGTGCGGCGACGCCGTGTCCCCGCACGACTTTGCGGCACTGGTGGGCTACTCCGCGAGCGGCGTCTATCCGTACAACGCACATGCGTGCATCCGCGATCTGGCGGCACGCGGCGACCTGGCTGTGACGGCCGAGCAGGGCATCGCCAATTACAACAAGGCCGCGACGGCGGGCATCGTCTCCATCATGTCCAAGATGGGCATCTCCACGGTGCAGAGCTACCACTCCGCGCAGATCTTCGAGGCCGTTGGCTTTACGCCGGAGTTCGTCAACGCGTACTTCGCCGGCACGGTGAGCCGTGTGGGCGGTATGGGTGTCGAGGACGTCGAACGCGAGCAAAATGAGCGCTATGACGCCGCGCTCGCTATCCTTAAGAGCCCGGCTCCCGATCAGCTGCCCACGTTGGGCCTGACCAAGTGGCGCCCGCTCGGCGGCGAGGATCACCTCATCGATCCGCAGACCGTCTACTTGCTGCAGACCGCCTGCCGTGAGGACAGCTACGACACCTTTAAGGAGTACAGCGCCCGCCTGCACCGCACCGGCCGTGCCGTGCGCCTGCGCGATCTGCTGGACTTTGATGCCAGCGGCCGCACTCCGGTGGCACTCGACGAGGTCGAGCCCGCGCTCAACATCGTCCGCCGCTTTAACACCGGCGCCATGTCGTACGGCTCCATCAGCAAGGAAGCACACGAGTGCATGGCCATCGCCATGAACCGCCTGCATGGCCGTTCCAACTCCGGCGAGGGCGGCGAGGACCCGCGCCGCGAGACCCCGCTGGCTAACTGTGACTCCAAGAACTCCGCAATCAAGCAGGTGGCAAGTGCGCGATTTGGCGTGACGAGCCGCTACCTGTGCAGCGCCTTCGAGATTCAGATCAAGATGGCCCAGGGCGCCAAGCCCGGCGAGGGCGGTCACCTGCCCGGCAAGAAGGTCTACCCCTGGATTGCCGAGGTCCGTCAGTCCACGCCCGGCATCGGCCTGATCTCGCCTCCGCCGCACCACGACATCTACTCTATCGAGGACCTGGCAGAGCTGATCTTCGATCTTAAGAACGCCAACCCCGGCGCACGCGTGTCGGTCAAGCTGGTCAGTGAGGCCGGCGTCGGCACCATCGCCACCGGCGTTGCCAAGGGTGCTGCCGACAAGATTTTGATCAGCGGCCATAACGGCGGCTCGGGTGCTGCGGCGCGCGATTCCATTTGGCACGCGGGTCTGCCGCTGGAGCTCGGTCTTGCCGAGGCCCAGCAGACGCTGCTGCAAAACGGCCTGCGCTCGCGCGTGGTGCTCGAGGCCGACGGCAAGCTCATGGACGGCACCGATGTTGCCGTCGCCTGCCTGCTGGGTGCCGAGGAGTTTGGCTTTGCGACCATGCCGCTCATCTCCATGGGCTGCCTCATGCAGCGCGACTGCCAGCAGGATACCTGCCCGGCCGGCATCGCTACGCAAAACTGCCGCCTGCGTCGCGGCTTCCGCGGCAAGCCAGAGCACGTCGAGCACTTTATGCTCTTTGTTGCCGAGCAGCTGCGCGAGGTCATGGCGAGCCTGGGCTTCCGCACCATCGACGAGATGGTCGGCCATCCCGAGTGCTTGCGCCAGATTGAGGTCCCGGGCAACCGCAAGGCTAACCTGCTGGATCTGTCGCCCGTGCTGGCGAGCGCGACCTGTGAGTTTGGTGCCCACATCCCGGGTGCCGACGGCCGTCACTTCCTGCCCCAGATGGCTGCGGACGGCGAGCTCGACAAGACGCTCGACTCCACGTTGTTTGTGCCCTATACGGCCGATGCCCGTGCGCACCTGCGTCCGATTCGCTTCCGCGCCGATATCGCCAACGTCAACCGCTGCGTGGGCACCATCTTGGGCAACGCGGTGACCAAGGCGCATCCCGAGGGCCTGCCCGCCGGCTCCATCACCATCGATTGCGATGGTTCGGCCGGTCAGAGCTTTGGTGCCTTCCTGCCGCGCGGCATTACGCTCAACGTGTGCGGCGACGCCAACGACTACTTTGGCAAGGGCCTTTCGGGCGGCGAGGTGTCGGTGCGCCCCAACCCGCATGCGACCTACAAGTTCGATGAGAACATCATCGTGGGCAACGTTGCGTTCTTTGGCGCCACGAGCGGCCGCGGCTTCATTAACGGCCTGGCAGGCCAGCGCTTTGGCGTACGCAACTCCGGTGCCACCGTGGTGGTCGAGGGCTGCGGCAACCATGGCTGCGAGTACATGACGGGTGGTCTGGCACTCATCCTGGGCGAGGTCGGGCAGAACTTCGCCGCCGGCATGACGGGTGGCGTGGCCTATGTCTTTGACCGGTACGGCACGCTCGATGCCCGTGTGAACCACGAGAGCGTCGAGCTTAAAGCCCCGACGGCCGGCGAGCTGGCGCAGATTCGCGAGCTCATCCAGGAGCACGTGGACGCGACGCAGAGCCCGCGCGGCATTAAGCTGCTCTACAGCTTTGAGACGATGAGCAAGCACTTTGTGAAGGTCATTCCGACCGAGTACGAGCGCGTGCTGGCGATTGTCGCCGCCGCCGAGGCCGTCGGCAAGACGCATGCGCAGGCCGAGGAGCTGGCGTTTGACATTGTGACCGGTCGCGCGAGCGCCGCGGATGTTGCTCGCTTCGATGTTGCGGGCGGTGCTGCGGGCGCTGCGTCCGTGGCTGCCAGCTCTGTTGCTTCGACCAAGAAGGAGGCGTAAGTGCCATGGGTAAGCCCGGTGCTTTTCTTGATATCGATCGCGTGACCCATGAGCTGCGCCCCGTGGAGGAGCGCAGCCGCGATTTCGATCCGCTGTACGTGGAGCTCGACGACGACGCGCGCCGTGCCCAGGCGAGCCGCTGCATGATGTGCGGTGTGGCGTTTTGTCAGATGGGCGCGAGCTTTGGCAAGGCACGTCCGAGCGGTTGTCCGCTGCACAACCTGATTCCCGAGTGGAACGAGCTGGTGTACCGCGGCCGTTGGGACGAGGCCGCCGAGCGCCTGTCACTCACCTCGCCCATGCCCGAGTTCACGAGTCGCGTGTGCCCGGCGCTGTGCGAGGCCGCATGCAACCTGGGCTCGGTCGATGGCCAGCCCACGACGATTCACGACAATGAGCGCGCGATCAGCGACCATGAGTGGGCCAACGGCGGTCCGCGCCGCTTTGAGCCGGCAGGGGAGGGCGCACCCACGGTTGCCGTGGTGGGCTCCGGTCCTGCTGGTCTGGTGGCAGCATGGGAGCTTGCGCGTCGCGGTGCCCGCGTGACGGTGTTTGAGCGTGACGACCGCCCGGGCGGCCTGCTCATGTACGGCATTCCCAACATGAAGCTCGAGAAGTCCGTGGTCGAGCGTCGCGTGGCGCTTATGCACGAGCTGGGCATTGCGTTCGAGCTGGGTGCCGACGTGACGGACCCTGCGGTAGCGGCCAAGCTCAATGGTTTTGACGCCGTTGTGATGGCTGCTGGTGCTCGTGCACCCCGCGGTCTTTCGGCTACGAACGTGGATGCTCCGGGCGTGGTGTACGCGGTGGACTACCTGACGGCTTCGACCGTCTCGGTGCTCGATGGCGGCGAGCCCGCGGTGAACGCGCGCGGCCTGGACGTTGTGGTCATTGGCGGTGGCGATACCGGCAACGACTGCGTGGGTACCGCGGTGCGCCAGGGTGCTCGCAGCGTGCGCCAGTTTGAGTTCTTGCCTGCGGCGCCCGATAAGCGCGCGGCGAGCAACCCCTGGCCGCAGTGGCCCAACGTTAAGAAGACCGACTACGGCCAGCAGGAGGCTATCGCTACGATGGGTGGCGAGATGCGTGCCTGGGGCGTGGATACGCTCGAGGTGCTGCTGGACAAGAAGGGTGCGGCTGCGGGTCTGCGCGTGGTCGATCTGGACTGGTCGGCGGGAAAGCCGGAGCGCATTGCGGGCTCCGAGCACGAGGTGCCGGCGCAGCTGGTGCTCATCGCCTGTGGCTTTACGGGCCCGGAGCACAGCGTGTTCGAAGCTGTCGGCGTGCCTGTTGCCACGGCGGGCCGTCCGCTGCCCGTGATGGCTTCCGAGGGCTCGCACCTTGCGGCCCGCGTGGATGGCGTTGCTGCGGATGCCGCGCCGGTGTATGTGGCCGGCGATGCCCGCAACGGCAGCTCGCTCGTGGTGAGCGCCATGGCCGATGCCCTCGCCTGCGCCGCCGAGGTTGCCGAGACCCTGGCGCTGTAAGGCAGTCATTCAAGAGTGTCCCCAACGACTAGTCATTGGGGACACTCTATTTTGTCTAGTCGCCGGGGACACTCTTGACGTCTGACCGCTCATTTGCTGACGTGCGGACTCGCGGTACCTTGCTGTTTTCGTGATGGCTGTGGCTGGCAAGCTCAAAATCTCTGCTTATTTGCCTATGTTTAACTGGGGTTTTGTTTCGGTATAACGTATCGGTCAAGCGTTCCGTCAAGTATTCGGTCAGTATCTGGTTTGCAACCCGATGCTCATTTCGCCCGCGCTGGCGGCGACCGCGAGCCCTCCTCGTAAGCTCAAATTGAGGTTCATCAGTTTGAGGAGGATGCCATGGCTGATCATGTTTTGGACCGGGGACGTCTGGCCGAGGCCGTCGGTGACGATATTGCCGACATGGCCCAGTTTTGGATGCTGCGAAAGTTCCAGTTTTTGGAGTCGGCGCGCACACAGTTCGAAGTGATAGTCGATCCATGGCTCAGCTATTGCGAGGAGCCCTCGCAAAACGAAATCATGGCCTATAACATGGCATTTACCGATTGGCTGCTGTTTGAGCGCCCCTATTACCACGGCAAGACGCTGCTTGGGCTGTATGTTGACGAGCCGCCGGCGTCGCTTTCGCCTGCTTCGCTCAGGCGGCTCGAACAGGTGCGCGACACGCACTATTTCTCTCGCTTTGGCATTTTGGACAAGGATCCGGCGACTGGTATGGTCGCGCTGCGCGATACGCGCACCGACCGTCGTTTTGATGTCTACGACCCACATATCGTGCAAAAAGAGCACTGGCGCGATGGTGCGATTGCGGTGCGCATCGCGTGCGTTGACGATATTTTGCTGACGGCGGGGCAGCTCTACCTCTACGACATTGCGCACCTGAGCGATACGGCGGTCGACGGGCCCGGCGCCGTTCATCCGGAAGACCTGGAAGATGGCTTCGATACCTCGTGTATCAGCTTCTTTCTGAGGCTGGTCCGCGACGTCATGGGTGCCCGGGGACGGTATGTGAAGTCGCTCAACATCTACGAACAGGAATGGGAGTAGGGTTGGGCTGTCGCAGCGCCGCCGCCTGTCTATTTGTCTCGGTCTGTAACGTCTAGAGACCGTTTGGACCCGTAGTTGTTACAGATCGAGATGAACAGGTGCAGACTCGACTGAATGTCTCGATCTGTAACAACAAGGGGCCGTTTGGCCATCTACCTGTTACAGATCAAGACGTTTTGCTGGAACGACCGAAGCATCGCTGCGCTGGTCTGTTTATCCTCACGTCCTTCTCTTCCTCCCGTTAGCCGATATGTCCGCAGTAACCCTGTCGCGCTGGGCGATAATGGACAAATGTTCATGTTAATCGTGAGGGAGGAGCTCGATATGGCGTCTGCCGATCGTTCCACGTTGTTTATCAATGCGACCGTTCTGGATGGTTCGGAACATATGGAGCCGCAGCCCGACATGGCCGTGGTCGTCGAACGCGGCGTCATCACATGGATGGGGCCGAGTGCTGTGGCGCAGGCGCCTGCAGGTGCCGAGGTCATCGACCTGGCAGGGGCGTATCTCATGCCAGGCCTCATCAATATGCATGTGCATCTGTGCGGCTCGGGCAAGCCGGTTTCGGCGGGCGATGCGGGCGCGCTGATGAAAAAGCTCGATAATCCCGTGGGGCGCGCCATCGTGCGCCACATTCTTAAGGGCAGCGCCCAACAACAGCTGGCAAGCGGCGTGACAACGGTACGTGGCGCGGGCGACCCGCTGTCTGCGGATCTTGCCGTGCGCGATGCTATCGATGCCGGCAAGTATCAAGGTCCTCGCCTGGTGGCGCCGGGAACGGGCGTTACGGTGCCGGGGGGCCATGGTGCTGGCTTGTTCGCCCAGGTGGCTAACAGTCCCGCCGAGGCGGCCGAACAGGTGCGCGACCTGTATGCGCGCGGTGCCGATGTCATTAAACTGTTCGTAACGGGCGGCGTGTTCGATGCGACTGAGGTGGGCGAGCCGGGCGTGCTGCGCATGCCGGTCGATGTCGCCGCGGCGGCGTGCAAGGCGGCGCACGATATGGGCCTTCCGGTTATGGCCCATATCGAGAGCACCGAGGGCGTGAAGGCCGCGCTTGAGGCCGGCGTTGACACGATTGAGCACGGCGCTCCGTTGACGCCCGAGATCCTGGAGCTGTACCGCGGCGCCGCGGGTACACAGCTTGAGGGGCGTGCGCCCAGCGTGACCTGCACCATCAGCCCCGCACTGCCGTTTGTATTGCTCGATCCGGAGAAGACTCATTCGACTGACACGCAAAAGAAGAACGGCGACATCGTATGCTCGGGCATTATCGAGAGTGCGCGTGCGGCGCTGGAAGCCGGTATCAAGGTAGGCCTGGGCACGGATTCGAGCTGCCCGTTCGTGACCCAGTACGACATGTGGCGCGAGGTGGCCTATTTTGCCAAGTACGTGGGCGTGAGCAATGCGTTTGCGCTGCATACGGCCACGCAGGTCAATGCCGAGCTGCTGGGCCTGGGCGGCGAGACCGGCACAATCGAGTGCGGTAAGGTCGCCGATATCCTGGTGACGCGCGAGAACCCGCTCGATGACCTGTGCGCTCTGCGTGAGCCAATGCACGTGATGTGCCGCGGTGATCTGGTGCGCAAGCTCAAGGTGAAGCGTATCCCCGAGGTTGATAACGAGCTCGACACGATTATGGCCATGCCGGCTGAGGCGCTGGCCGAGGAGCTCGCCCGCGACGGCGTAGCTTAGGCGCTGGCGCGACGGGGCGACAGCTTTATCGAATGATGTCGCCCCATGCAAAAAGCCGAGGTCTCAGTGCGAGGCCTCGGCTTTTATTTTGCCCTATGGTGTAGCGGCTAGGAGCGCGTTTCCATCTTGGCGTGGCACTTGGGGCAGGTGACGCGGATCTTGCCCTTGCCCTTGGGGACGGACAGCATCTGGCCGCAGTTGGGGCACTTGAGGTACGCCGTGGTCTTGCGGCCCTTCCACATCTTCTTGGCCGTTCGCTTGGCGCGCTCAAAGTCTTCCTTGCTGGTGCCGGCCGCGCGCGAGGCGTTGGAAGCCGCAGTCCCGCCGCCCAAGCTGGCGACGTATTTGCCCAAGCCGGGAACATTGGCAGTCGCGGCGACAAAGGTCTCGTTCTCCTTGCGACGTGCATCGATGTTTTTGGACAGGCCGCGCAGCACGCCAATTACGATGACGGCGATGGCGATCCAGCTGAGCCACTGGATGTGGGCTATCGATCCGATCATCGCGATGATGATGCCGGCAAAACCCATTACGATGGTGAGTTCATCGGCGCCATTGCGACCCTTCATAAAGTCATTCATGCAAATTGCCTTTCGTTCGATATGCTGCACGCCTTTATACCCGATTTAGAGCAAGGGGGACAGGTTAATCTGCACCAATGTGGTGCAAACATACCTGTCCCCGGAACACCAAGACGGTGCAAAGAAGTCTGTTTCCAATGCCCCAATTACTTGGAGAGTTTGTCGACGACGCGTTCGATCTCGGCGAGCTTGGCGGCTTTGAGGTCTTCGTCGCCCGATTCGATTGCCGAAGTCACGCAGCCCTCGATATGCGCCTTGAGCACGTCGGCGTTGATGCGCGCGAGGAGCGCCTGTGTGGCCATGAGCTGCGTGGAAATATCGACGCAATAGCGGTCCTCATCGACCATCCGCAAGATGCCGTCGATCTGGCCGCGTGCCGTCTTGAGCATGCGGGTCACCGATTTGTGGTCTGCCATCATGGCGGGTCCTCGTTTCTGGTCGATGGGGTCGAGTGCTTCTGGTAGCTGCTACGCGGCGGTCACGGACAGGGCGTGGAACTTCTCGCCCGCGGCCTCGACGGCGGCGGCGAGCTGCTCGGCGGTCACGGTGTCGGCGCACTTCACCTGGACGGTCTGGGTCTCGTGATCGGCGTCGGCGTCGGTCACGCCGACCACGTTGAGCAGTGCCGTCTCGACAGTGGCGTCGCAGTGGCCGCACATGAGGCCGGAAGTCTTGATTGTGTAACGCATGGGTATCCCTCTCTGTTGTGTCGGCTTTCCCAGCCACCCGACCTTGACCTTCAAGCCGTCGCTCGCGTACCAAAGTACGCGTCGCTCCTCTTTCAGGTCAATCTCGGGCACCTGGAAAACCCGTTCTAAATGGACTTAATGGTGAGCCTATTTTGCCACTTTAGGCTTAAAGGATTTTAGGCGCAGCGCATTGCTTACGACGCAGACGCTCGACAGGCTCATGGCCGCGGCGCCAAACATCGGCGAGAGCTGCCATCCGGTGAGCGGGAAGAACACGCCCGCGGCGAGCGGAATGCCGATGCCGTTGTAGAACAGTGCCCAGAACAGGTCCTGCTTGATGTTGCGGATCGTCGCGCGCGACAGCTCGATGGCGCGCGCGACGTCCATGAGGTCGCTGCGCATGAGCACCACATCTGCCCCTTCTTTGGCGATGTCGGCGCCGGTGCCGATCGCAAGGCCCACGTCGGCGCGCGCCAGGGCGGGGGAGTCGTTGATGCCGTCGCCCACCATGGCGACCTTGCTGCCCGCATCCTGCAGCTCGCGTACGTGGCGCTCCTTGTCGGTGGGGAGGACGTCGGCGATGACCTGCTTGCTGTTCAGTCCCACGCGGCGGGCGATTGCTTCGGCCGTCACGCGGTTGTCGCCGGTGAGCATGCGCACGTCGACGCCGAGCGAACGCAGCGCGGCGATGGCCTCGGCGCTCGTCTCTTTGACCTCGTCGGCCACGGCGATGGTGCCGACGAGCTCGCCGTTCTTGGCAAAGAACAGTGACGTCTTGCCTTCGGCGGCGAACTGTTCGGCAAGGCCGGCGGGCACCTTCGCGCCCAGCTCGTCCATCAGGCGTACGTTGCCGGCTGCAATGACGTTTTGCCCCTCGCGCGCCGTAACGCCACGACCGGGCACGGCGGCGAAGTCCTCGACCATGCGCGCGACAATTCCGCGCGCCTCGCACTCGGCCATAATCGCCTCGGCCAGCGGGTGCTCGCTTGAGTGCTCCAACGCGGCGGCCAGCTTGAGCAGCGCCTTTTCGCTCATGGCGGGCGAACCGTCGGCGCGCGTGGCTACCACGATATCGGTCACGGCCGGCTTACCGCGGGTGACCGTGCCCGTCTTATCGAGCACCACCGTGCCCACGCTGCGCAGATTTTCCAGCGCTTCGGCGCTCTTGAACAGAATGCCCATCTCGGCGCCCTTGCCGGTGCCTACCATAATGGCGACGGGTGTGGCCAGGCCCAACGCGCACGGACAACTGATCACCAGTACGGCCACGGCGGAGGTGAGTGCCTCGTTTATGCTGCCGGTCAGTGCCATCCACACCGCAAAGGTCACGGCCGAGATCACGAACACCACGGGCACGAACACGCCGGCGACCTTGTCGGCCATGCGGGCGATGGGCGCCTTGGTGGCGTTGGCGTCCTCGACGAGTTTGATGATCTTGGCGAGCGACGTGTCGGCGCCCACGCGTGTGGCACGGAAGGTAAACGACCCGGTACGGTTGACGGTGGCGGCGTTGACGGTGTCGCCGGCGGTCTTTTCTACGGGGATGGACTCGCCGGTGAGCGCACTCTCGTCCACGGCCGAGCTGCCCTCGAGCACCACGCCATCGACGGGGATGGACTCGCCGGGGCGCACGCGCAGGACCTGGCCGGGAAGGATGCTGTCGACGTCGACGGTGGTCTCGCTGTCGTCCTCTGCCACGACGGTCGCGGTCTTGGGCGCCAGGTCAATCAGTGCCTCGATGGCGCCGCCAGTTTTGGACTTGCTGCGCGTCTCAAGGTATTTGCCCACGGTGACCAGAGACAGGATCGTGCCGGCGCTCTCAAAATAGAGGTTGTCCATGCTCGTCATCATTGCCTCGTGCACCTGACCCGCGGCTAATTGGTCGGCCATGATGAACATGGCGTAGAGCGACCAGGCGATGGAGGCGGTAGCGCCCACGGCAATAAGGGCGTCCATGGTGGGCGCGCCGTGTGCGAGCGATTTAAACCCGTTGATAAAGCAGGCGTCGTTGACATAGACGATGGGGATGAGCAGGACGAGCTCGGTGAGGGCGAGCGTCATGCTGTGGGTATGGTCGGTGAAGACGCCAGGCAGCGGCCAACCAAGCATGTGCCCCATGCCTATGTAGAACAGTGGGATAAGGAATGCGATCGAGACGATGAGGCGGGTGCGCATGGCAGAGGCGGCGGCCTCCAATTTTTTGGTGGGCGACTCCATGTGGGCGGCGCCGGACCTGGCTTGCGTGCTGCCGTTTGAGCCGGCGGCACCGGTGCCCGCATCGACGGGTGAGGCCGAGTAGCCCGCGCGGTCGACGGCGGTGCAGATATCGTCGGGGGAGACCTGCGCGGGGTCGTAGTCGACCATCATGGAACCGGCGAGTAGGTTGACCGCGACGTTCTCGACGCCGTCGAGCTTGCTCACAGCACGGTCCACGTGCGCCTGGCAGGCGGCGCATGTCATGCCGCCCACGTCGAACTTATCTTGAGCCATGGCTTCTCCTTTCCGTGATTCGGTGTTGGAATTGTTAACCTGCCGATACTATACACCCATACCCCCTGGGGGTGTGTAGTACAGAAATAATATATGAGATTTCGTTACAGATGAGGATGGATGGTTGGCCGATGGACCGTCCCAACCAACCATCTCAATCTGTAACATCTAGCAGGGAAAATGATCTCTAACTGTTACAGATTGAGACAATTGGCCCAGACTCGCCTCGTCCGCCTCGTCATCTGTGGTTTACGTGGGGGCATACGGAGTACGGGTATACTAACCGGCGGCGAATCTGCTCCATCGCTTAGAGCTGCTGCGTCTGGACGGCGCGTGATAGGGCTGCCAAAGCGATCGCCAGCGTGCTGAGCAACGTCCTCTCTGTGCGCACCCGTTTTTGTATGTATTAGCGCACTACCAAGCACGCCTGCGCGGCCGCATGCCGCGCCCATTGCGCGTGCAGATAAGGAACAACAACATATGCGTAATTCTGTATCCGACGTCACCGACGCCGAGATTCTAGACGAGACCCGCGAGGCCATGACCCAAGCTGCCTTCGATGCCGCCGATGAGGCCAGTGCCGCCCAGGCCGTCGAGTCCGCTACCGAGAGCCTGCCCGCCTTTGACGAACTGGGACTTTCGGACGAGATACTTCGTGCCATCGAGAACCTGGGCTACACGGCGCCGACGCCCGTGCAGGCCGGCTCGATTCCTGTGGTGCTCGAAGGCCGCGACTTGCTTGCCGCCGCCCAGACCGGCACCGGCAAGACGGCCGCCTTTTTGCTGCCGACCATGAACAACCTGGAGCACATCGCTCCTCCCAAACCCGTGCGCGAGCGCGGCGGCCGCAACCGTCGTCGCGGTGCTAAAAAGCCCGAGGGCAACGGCCGCGGCCCCGTGATGCTCGTCATCACCCCTACGCGCGAGCTTGCCCAGCAAATCGACGAAGTCGCGAGCAAGATCGCCGACGTCACCGGCCATGTTGCCGTGACCGTCGTGGGCGGTGTGAGCTACAAGCCGCAGACCGCGGCGCTCAAGTACGGCTGCGACATCCTGGTCGCCACGCCGGGCCGTCTGGTCGATCTGATCGAGCAGGGTGCCTGCCACCTGGACGAGGTCAAGGTCCTGGTGCTCGACGAGGCCGATCGCATGCTCGACATGGGCTTTTTGCCCGCCGTCCGCCGCATTGTGCGCGAGACGCCGGCCGAGCGTCAGACGCTGCTGTTCTCGGCGACCCTCGACGAGGAGGCCGTGGGTGAGATCACCGACCTGGTGAGCGACCCGGCCCGCGTGGAGATCGCGCCCGCTACGTCGACTGCCGACACCGTCGACCAGTTTGTGTTCCCGGTGTCCATCGAGGCCAAGAACAACCTGCTGCCCGAGTTCCTCAAAAAGGAAGGCCCGGAGCGCACTATCGTCTTTATGCGCACCAAGCACCGCGCCGACAGCTGCTGCCGTCGTCTGGAGCGCAAGGGCATCAAGGCCGCCGCGATTCACGGCAACCGCAGCCAGGCCCAGCGCGAGCGTGCCCTTTCGGCCTTCCGCGACGGTACCGTCGACGTGCTGGTGGCAACCGACGTGCTTGCCCGCGGCATCGACATCAGCGACGTGCGCTACGTCGTGAACTTTGACGTGCCGTCCGAGCCGACCGACTACATCCACCGTATTGGCCGTACGGGTCGCGCAGGCGAGCTGGGCTGGGCCATTACGTTTGTGACCGAGCAGGACGTGGACGAGTTCTACGAGATCGAGAGGCTCATGGACAAGACCGCCGATATCTACGAGGCCGGCGATCTGCATGTGGGTCCCAACCCGCCCGCGGTTGATCCCGAACGTGACCCTGCAGCCTTTAAGGTGAAGAAGAAGACCAAGCGCGGCAAGTCCAAGAGCAAGAAGAAGCTTGAGCAGGCACGTCGTGACGGCAAGCGTAACGGCGATGACTACGGCGATGTGGCCGGTCGTTCCAACCGCGGTCGCGACGACCGCCGCGGCGACGGCGAGCGCCCGAGCCGTCCCAAGCGCGGTGGCAAGACCCGCGTGCGCGAGGGCGTTCAGGCTCGCGTGGACGAGGCCGTGGAGAGCGTGGCCCGCGAGATGGCTGCCGAGGAGCGCGGCGGTGCTGGTGCCGTTGAGCAGGGCCCGCGCGGCAACCGTGCCGAGCGTCGTGCCAAGCAGTTCCAGGGCGAGGCGCATCGCCGTCGCCGCGAGGACGAGGACCGCGGTGGTCGTCGCCGTGTTGAGCGCGAGGACGAGGGCCGTGGCTCGCGTGGCGGCAAGCGTGTCTCGGGCGATCGTCGTCGTTCCGGTCGCAATGACGAGCGCGGTGGCCGTGACGAGCGTCGCGGCGGCGAGGGTCGCGGTGAGCGTGGCGCCCGCAGCGGTGAGTCCCGTGGCGGCAAGCGCTTTGAAGAGCGCGGTGGCCGCGGTGGCGAGCGTCGCGAGGGCGCTCGCGCTAATGGCACCCGCAGCGGCGCCGGGCGTTCTGGTGAATCGCGCGATCGTCGTGATCCGCGTGCCAGCCGCGATCGCCGCGATGATTGGCGCAACTACGACGATACCCGCGAAGAGCGTCGCGGCGGCTACCGTGGTGGTCGCGGCGGCAACCAGGCCGGCTCCCGTGGCGGCCGCGCCGGCGGCCGCGATAACCGTGGCAGCTATGGCAACGGCCGTGGCGGCAAGCGCGGCGGCAGCTCCCGTCGCCCCGGTGACGGCGGCGGCAAGCGCAAGTAACATACGCGTCGCGCGGTAAGGCGAGATGAGTTTGGGTCCCGAGCAGACGATGCTCGGGGCCCTTTTTGGTGCAAAGAGGTCAGGTTAATCTGCACCAACGTCTTGAAGTTGCGGTGGAATACGGACTGTTTTGGCCTTTTGAGCGGCTTTTCAGTCCCTATTTCACCGCAACTCACGATTGGTGCAAACAAACCTGTCCACGATGCACCAGAGTGAGGAGTGTCCCCAAGTGCCGCATTGTGGGTAACGCGTTTTATCAAATATGGCATTTATCTGCGGTAATGTTTTATTTCACCGCTGAGGACGACGTTTCATACCGCCTGCCGAACCGTGTTGCTGCCAAACAACTATATAGGTCAGTGTGTTGCGTGTAGCAATTTCGCCCGGCCTCGCCTCCGGGCTGCCATGTGAGAGGGGATCTTATGGCTCGACTGCATGTAATGGAACGCAGCCACGCTCAGGCCGTCATGGACGACCTGCACGATGCGCTCGGACGTCGTCTGGCGGTGAGTTCGCTCGCTCCGTGTCCCGTTGAGTTTACGGCAGCGCTCGTCAACCTGTGCTCCACCCAGAGCTGCGGCAAGTGCACGCCCTGCCGCGTGGGCCTGAGCGCGCTGAGCGACCTGCTCGCCGATGTGCTCGAAGGGCGCGCCGATGAGTCCACGCTCAACCTTATTGAGCGCACGGCCCGCACCATCTACTTTTCGAGCGACTGCGCCATCGGCTACGAGGCCGGCGCCATGGCGCTCACGGCCATTCGCGGCTTCCGCGACGACTTTGAGCACCACATCCGTGAGCACTCCTGCGGCTTTGACCGCGAGGCCCGTGTCCCGTGCGTCTCAGGCTGCCCGGCGCACGTCGACATTCCCGGGTACATTTCGCTCGTTGAGGCCGGCCGCTATGCCGATGCCGTCAAGGTCATCCGCAAGAACAATCCGCTTCCGCTCGTCTGCGGCCTGGTGTGCGAGCATCCCTGCGAGATGCACTGTCGCCGTGGCATGGTCGACGACCCCATGAACATCCTTGCCCTCAAGCGGTTTGCCGTTGAGCATAGCGACCTCAACGACCACAAGCCACATGTAGTGGACAACACTGGTAAGCGCGTCGCCGTGATCGGCGGCGGCCCGGCCGGTCTTTCTTGCGCCTACTACCTGGCCGTGATGGGCCACAAGGTGACCATTTTTGAGCAGCGCCACCACCTGGGTGGCATGCTGCGCTACGGAATCCCCAGCTATCGTCTGCCACGCGAGCGCCTGCAGGCCGAGATCGACTGGATCATGAGCGCCGGCATCGATGTGGAACTCGACCACTCCGTGAACGGCGAGGAGCTCGCCCGTCTACGCGACGAGTTCGATGCCGTCTACCTAGCCATCGGTGCCCACAGCGACAAGAAGCTCGGCCTTCCGGGCGAAGAGGCGCCCGGCGTTGAGTCGGCCGTCAAGATGCTGCGTGCCATCGGTGATGACGAGCTGCCCGACCTAAGCGGCCAGCGCGTGTGCGTCATCGGCGGCGGCAACGTTGCCATGGACGTGGCACGCTCCGCCGTGCGCTGCGGTGCCGAAAAGGTAAGCATCGTCTACCGCCGTCGCATCTGCGATATGACGGCCCAGGACGCCGAGATCGCCGGTGCCCAGGCCGAGGGCTGTGAGGTGCTGGAGCTGACGGCCCCGCTCGCCATCGAGACGGGCGAGGACGGTCGCGTGAGCGGCCTGCGCGTGCAGCCGCAGATTATCGGCGAGCCCCGTCGCGGTCGTCCGGCTCCGCGTGCCGCCGCCACGCCCGAGCGCGTCATCCCCTGCGAGCGTGTGTTCGTCGCCATTGGCCAGGACATCGATTCCAAACCGTTTGAGGAGGTGGGCATTGCCTGCAAGTGGGGCTGCGTGGTCACCGATTCGGACGGTGCCGTGCCCAACTTCCACGGCCTCTTTAGCGGCGGCGACTGCCAGACCGGTCCCGCCACCGTAATCCGCGCCATCAACGCTGGCCGCGTGGCTTCGGCAAATATCGACCGCTACCTGGGCTTCGACCACAAGATCAAGCTCGACGTGGAGCTGCCGACCGTGCAGTTTAAGGGCAAGCACGAGTGCGGCCGCTGCGAGCTGGGTGAGCGCGAGGCCGGCGAGCGTATTCACGATTGGAATCTGGTCGAGCAGGGCCTTACCGAGGAGGAGGCGCGCCAGGAGGCAAGCCGCTGCCTGCGTTGCGACCACTTTGGCTTTGGCGCGTTCCGCGGAGGGAGGAACCTGGAATGGTAGAGCTCAACAACCCCACTGTCAGCGACAACACCGAAAGCGGAGCACTCAATATGGTCAAGCTCACTATCGATAATTGCGAGGTCGTGGTACCCGAGCACACCACGATCCTGGACGCGGCCAAGTCCGTCGGTATCCAGATTCCCACCCTGTGCTACCTGCGCGATCTAAACGAGATCGGCGGCTGCCGCGTGTGCGTGGTCGAAGTCGAGGGCTGCGATCAGCTGGTTGCCGCCTGCAACAACTACGTGCTCGACGGCATGGTGGTTCACACCAACAGCCCCAAGGCTCGCGAGGCCCGTCGCACCAACGTGCAGCTGCTGCTGTCCCAGCACGATTCGCAGTGCACGAGCTGCGTGCGCAGCGGCAACTGCAACCTACAGACCATCGCCAACGACCTGGGTATTTTTTATCTGCCGTATCAAAGGCATTTGGCGGGCGAGGGCTGGGATTTCGATTTTCCCATCATCCGCGAAAACGACAAGTGCATTAAATGCATGCGCTGTATCAAGGTGTGCGAGAGCGTGCAGGGGCTAGGGATTTGGGACCTGACCAACCGCGCCACGCATACCGCCGTGGGTACCCGCGGGCGCGCGCCGATCGGCAAGACCGATTGCGTCGCGTGCGGCCAGTGCATAACGCATTGCCCGACGGGCGCACTGCGCGAGCGCGACGATACCGAGACCGTGTTCGATGCTCTCGCCGATCCCGACAAGATCGTGCTGGTGCAGATTGCGCCGGCCGTGCGTAGCGCTTGGGGCGAGGAACTTGGCATGTCTCGCGAGGAGGCTACCGTCGAGCGCCTGGCTTGCGCGCTGCGCCGCGTGGGCTTTGAGTACGTGTTCGATACCGATTTCTCGGCCGACCTCACCATTATGGAGGAGGGCTCCGAGCTGCTCGAGCGCCTGGGCGCCGCCGCCAAGGGCGAGGGTGACAGCCGCGGCTTGCCCATGTTTACGAGCTGCTGCCCGGGTTGGGTGCGCTTTGTGAAGGCCCGCTATCCGGAGTTTGTCGACAGCCTGTCTACGTCCAAGTCGCCGCAGCAGATGTTCGGCGCCATCGCCAAGACCTACTATGCCAAAGTGCTGGGCGTGGAGCCCGAGCGTCTGTTTGTGGTGTCCGTGATGCCGTGCACGGCCAAGAAGGCCGAGTGCGCGCTGCCGAGCATGGTGGGCGAGGACGGCACGCCCGATGTGGACGTTGCGCTGACGGTGCGCGAGATGGTGCGCATGATCCGCGCGAGCCACGTGAGCGTGGATACGCTGGTTGAGGAGCCGCTCGATACGCCGCTGGGCTTTGGCACGGGCGCGGGTGTGATCTTTGGCGCCACGGGCGGCGTGATGGAGGCCGCCGTGCGCTCGGCCTATTACCTGGTGACGGGCAAGAACCCCGACGCCGACTTCTTTACCGATGTGCGCGGCCTGGACGGCTGGAAGGAAGCCGTCGCCGATATCGATGGTACCAAGGCGCGCGTCGCCGTGGCGCACGGGCTGGGCAACGCCGCCCGTCTGCTCGACGCGATTCGCGACGGCCGCGTGAGCTATGACTTCGTTGAGGTCATGGCGTGCCCGGGCGGCTGCGTCGGTGGCGGCGGCCAGCCCATCCACGACGGCTGTGAGCTGGCAGCCGAGCGTGGCCAGGTGCTCTGGGGCCTCGATGCGAAGGCGGACATTCGCTTCTCGCACGAGAATCCCGATGTCCAGGCGTGCTATCGCGAGTTCTTGGGCGAGCCGCTCTCGCCGCTGGCCGAGGAGCTGCTGCATACCGACCATCACGCCTGGTCGATGCCCAATGAGGGGGCGTGCTAGCGATGCGCGCTTTTGATGTTGAGATGTCGCGCCGGGGGTTTGCCTCGGTGCTCGCCGCGGGCGCCCTGTCGCTTGCGCTCGCGGGCTGTGGCGGCGGAGCTACCGGTGCCGGGTCCGCCGCGGGCTCGGCTGCCGGGTCTGCTGCGGGCAGTTCTGCTGTCGAGCCGGTCGAGGTGCACGTCGCCTCGCTCAAGGGGCCGACGTCGATTGGCCTGGTGCAGTTTATGGACCAGGCGGACGAGGGCGCCACGGATAACGAGTTCTACTTTGCGATCAACACTGCCGCCGACGAGATCGTGCCCAAGGTCATTCAGGGAGATGTCGACATTGCCCTGGTGCCCGCCAACGTGGCGAGCGTGCTCTACAACAAGACCGAAGGCGCGGTGCAGGTCATCGACATCAACACGCTGGGCGTGCTGAACGTGGTGACGGGCGACGCGAGTGTGGCCTCGTTTGGCGATTTGGCGGGCCATACCGTCTATATGACGGGCAAGGGCACCACGCCGGAGTACGTCATGAACTACCTGCTGGAGCGCGCGGGCCTGACCGACCAGGTGGCGCTCGAGTTTAAGAGCGAGCCCACCGAGGTGCTGTCGGCTCTGCTTGCCGACCCGTCCGCCGTGGGCGTGCTGCCGGAGCCGTTCAAGACCGCTGCCATCGCCAAGAGCGAGGGCAAGCTGTCGGCACCGGTAAGTCTGACCGATGTGTGGGATGAGCTGGCAGGAGACACGGGCTCGCGCCTGCTGACGGGTGTGACCGTGGTGCGCCGTGCCTTTGCCGAGGAGCATCCCGAGGCCGTGGCGGAATTCTTGCGCTGCCATGAGGCGAGCGTGAAGGCCGTCAATGCGGCGCCGGCGGACTGGGCTCAGGCCGTGGTCGATGCAGGCATCGTGGATAACGCCACGATTGCCGAAAAGGCGATTCCCGGGTGCATGCTCGTGTGCCAGACGGGGAAGGATATGAAGGCGGCGCTCGGTGGGTACCTGCAGGTGCTGGCCGATGCAGACTCGAGCGCCGTGGGCGGCAAGCTCCCGGCTGACGATTTCTACTACATGGAGTAGCTCGTGTGTGCGTTTGCTCGACACATGACAAAGCGTATGAAGGCGGTGGCGGCAGCAGGTGCCGTTGCCGCCTTTTGGCTTGCCGTGTGGGTCTTCGCGGCGGCGCTGGTGGCGCAGCCGCTGATTTTGCCGGGGCCGGGCGCTGTTATGGTGGCGTTGCTGCGGCTGGTGTGTGATGCCAACACGTGGGCGATTCTGGTGGGCTCAGGCGCACGAATCTTGGGCGGACTGGCGCTTGCCGCGATCTGCGGCGGTGTACTGGCGGGAGTCTCGGTGCGGTCGCGGACGTTTGCCCGTCTGGTGGCGCCGGCGCTTTCGTTTGTAAAGGCGACGCCGGTTGCCTGCGTGGTGGTTCTACTGCTCATTTGGCTGGGGTCGGCGCGCGTGAGCATTGCAGCGGTCTTTTTGATGGCACTGCCGGGCGTGTATTTTTCGCTGGTCGAGGGTTTGGCACAAGTGGATAGGCCGCTGGAGCAGATGTTTCGTCTGCACGGTGTGCGGGGTTGGCGACTGTTCTTCGCCCATACCTGGCGCGAAGTCCTGCCGTTTGTGCTTTCGTGCGCCCGCGCCGTGATCGGCATGAGCTGGAAGGCCGGCGTGGCGGCGGAGTTGATTGGCATGGCGGCTGGTACCGTGGGCGAGCGCATCTATCAGGCGAAGCTGCTCATTGAGACGGCTGACCTGCTGGCGTGGACCGTGTTGGTCGTGGCGGCATCGTGGGCATGCGAGCGCGTGCTGATGTGGCTGCTGCGGGCTTCGGGTTCCGTGGCATGGCGTGTTGCCGTGCGGACGCATGGACATGGACTGCGCGGGCGTGCGGGGGCCGCGAGCGATGGCGCTTCGGCGGAGCTTGCGCTTGCCGTGGGCGATCGCGCGCCCTGGGCGCCGGCGCTGGACGGTCTGGTGCTTCGTGTGCCCACCGGCGGGCGTACCTGCGTGATGGGCGCCTCGGGGGTGGGCAAGTCGACGTTGCTCGCGCTAGCGGCGGGGGAGTGCGCACCGTGCTCGATGGTGTTTCAGGATGTGCGCCTGGTAGAGGACGCTTCTGCTCTGGATAACGCGCTGGTGTGCGCCAACGCGCGCGTGGACGCCTCGAGTGCCGCAGCCCTGTTGCGCCTGCTGGTGCCGGGGGTCGATGTACATGCTCGTGTGGCCGAGCTCTCGGGCGGGCAGCGCCGTCGCGTCGAGATTGCCCGAGCCCTGCTGTGCCCAGGCGACGCGGTGATTCTGGACGAGCCCTTTACCGGTCTAGATACCGCTGCGCGCGACGCATGCGCCGAAGTCGTGCTCGACTTGCTCGACGGTCGCATGCTGTTGCTTGCCACGCACGATGCCGTCGACGCTCGGGCCCTCAATATCTCGGACATCATCACACTCTAAATACTTATTCAGCAACAAAATGATCCGTTTTCCTCCGTCCCCAAGGGATCAGGTGTGCTATTCTATCTGCGGGGTAATACCTAGGAATACCAAGTAATACCAACGCCGTAGAAACAAACTCCAGATGCGGGCCAATCGGGTTGCCTTCACAGCCCGTCGCCCAGCCGCGTGGCCCGCATCTATCCGCACCACCGTCGTTTCAAAAAGGAAGCGCCATGGCAGAACACATGACCCCGGTTGTAGCGAAGGTCTTGCCTGAGGAAAAGGCGGCCTTCGCGGCGGCAACCCAGCTCGTAGGCACCACGCCGTCCAACGCCATCCGCATGTTCATCGCCGCCTTCAATCGCTGCGGCACCTTTCCGTTCGACATTTCGCCCAGCGGGGCCTTTGGCACTGTGCCCGATTCTCATCAATAAGTGATCCGTTTTCCTCCGTCCCCATGGGATCAGCTCTCTGCCGAGTTGTGGTAGAACTAGGGAACGGTTTTGAGGAGGTTGGCATGCTCAATGCGATGGCGTGGGCGCTTGCATGTTTTGGCGTTGTCGCTGCCGATATAGCCCTGAGCGTGGTTCTGTTTTCGGTTCTCGATGCCGTATCGGTGCTGACGGGCTATCCGATCGACAATCTCGATATCCAATGGTTCCAGGCTGCCGCTCAGACGGCGTCGTTTTTGATGGCGCTGCTGTGGTGGCGTTATCTGTGGCCCCGCTCCTTCATGGCGCGCCGGCAAGGTGAACGTCCGCTCGGCGGGGGAGCAAGTGCTGCATGGAAGCGCATCGCTTGCGTTGTCGTGATTGGCCTTGCTCTGCAGGTGGTCGTTGGCTACGTGACCGACGCCGTGCTGTCGCTGTTGCCCGACGCCGCGGCCGACTACAGCGAGCTTATCGAGGAAACAGGTATGGGCGACACCAGCTATCTCGCCGTCCTGACTACGGTGCTCGGCGCCCCATTTTGTGAAGAGCTGCTGGTGCGCGGCATTATTTTTGAGTTTTCGCTCCGAGCGTTTAATCCGCAGTGTCGCCCACTTTGGAAGCGCCCGCGTCGTGCGAGCGCGCAAAACGGCGCCATGGTGCCCTGGGCGGCCCCAAGTACGTGGGGTATCGCCGCGGCGATTGTGCTGCAGGCGGCAATCTTCGGTTTTATGCACATGAATTGGGTGCAGGGTTGCTACGCGGGTGCCGCCGGCCTCATCTTTGGTTGGGTGCTCGTGACGACCGGAAAGCTCCGCTACACGATCCTGCTGCACTTTGCCTTTAATGCCGGGTCGTACCTCATGGGCCTGCTGTGGTTTGTGAACACGCCGCTCGACGTAGTGATCACGGTTGCCATCGCCGGCTTTGTGCTGGTAGAGGCGATGCGGTCGCTCAAACTGACGTGCCAGACGGATCATCCCTACCAGCAAGCGTGATTCCCCTAAGGAAAACACGGCTAGGCGTGTCTGAGCGTGTTCCCCCTAGGGAAATCACGACTGGAGACAGCCCAAGCGTGTTTCCCCTAGGGAAAACACGCTTGGGCGATGAGGAGACGCCGACTGGCCAAGAGACACCGGCCGGCCCTCGCCACGCTAGTTGCGGCGTCCGCCGCCGTTGGCGCCCTGACGTCCCTGGGCCGCGCGGTTGCGTCCGGCAGTGTTCTGCGCGCGCGACATGCCACCGTGGCCCTTGCTGCCTTTGGGTCCCTTGCCGGCGGCGCCACCGTGGGCCTTGCCGCCCTTCTTGCCGGTGCCATGGCCACCGCCAGCAGTCGTCTCGCCCGGACGCGGGGGCACGGGACGAATCAGGCAATGCTTGGTGTAGCCGATCAAATCGCGGCGGCCGGCCTTTTCCAGCGCCTCGCGCACCAGCTTGTAGTTCTCGGGCTTGCGATACTGGATGAGCGCGCGCTGCATGGCCTTCTCGTGCGGGTCGCGCGCCACATAGATCGGCTCCATGGTGCGCGGATCCACGCCGGTGTAGTACATGCACGTCGACATGGTGGACGGCGTGGGGTAGAAGTCCTGCACCTGTTCGGGCATGTAGCCCATGTCTCTCACGGCCTCGGCAAGGTCCACAGCTTCCTTCATGGTTGAACCGGGGTGGCTCGAGATCAGATACGGCACCACGTACTGCTTGAGTCCGTATTCGCGGTTCAAGCGTTCAAATTTACGGCAGAATGCGTCGTAGACGGCGCGGCTCGGCTTGCCCATCACAGACAGCACGGCGTCGCTCACGTGCTCGGGCGCTACGCGCAGCTGGCCCGAGACGTGATGCTCCAGCAGCTCGCGCAAAAACTCGTCCGAGGCATCGGCCATGGTGTAGTCAAAACGGATGCCGCTGCGGACGAAGACCTTCTTGACGCCCGGTAGCTGGCGCAGGTCGCGCAGCAACTGCGTGTAGCCGCTCTCGTCGACCACCATGTTCTTGCATACGCTCGGCCACAGGCAGCGCTTGTTCTTGCACACGCCGTGCTTGAGCTGCTTGTCGCAGGCAGGGCGGCTAAAGTTGGCCGTCGGCCCGCCCACGTCGTTGATGTAGCCCTTAAACTCGGGGTCGCGCGTGAGCAGCTCGGCCTCGCGCATGATCGAATCGTGGCTGCGCATCTGCAGCACGCGGCCCTGGTGGAAGGTGAGCGCGCAAAACGAGCACTCGCCAAAGCACCCGCGGTTGGAGCTAATGGAAAACTTGATCTCGGCAAAGGCCGGCACGCCGCCTGCCGCGTCGTAGTCGGGATGCCAATCGCGTGCGTAGGGGAGTTCGGCCACCTCGTCCATCTCGTCGGTGGTGAGTGTCGCCGACGGCGGGTTCTGCACCACATAGACGCTGTTGGGGTAGGGCTCTACCAGGCGATGTCCGGTGATGGGGTCCATATTCTGCTGCTGCACGTTAAAGCTGCGCGCGTAGTTGAGCTTGTCGGCGGCAAGGTCGTCCCAGCTGGGCAGCAGGTCGTAGTCGTAGACCTCGTCGAGCGAGCTGGTGCGGTAGACGATGCCGTTGATATAGGTGATCTGATCGACGGGTAGTCCCGCGTCGAGCGCGTCGGCGATCTCGACGATCGCGTGCTCGCCCATGCCGTAGATGAGGATGTCGGCGCCCGAGTCGAGCAGTACCGAGCGCTTGAGCTTGTCCTGCCAGTAGTCGTAGTGGGCCAGGCGGCGCAGGCTCGCCTCGATGCCGCCGATGATGATGGGGGCGTCCTTGAACGTCTGGCGGATGAGGTTGCCGTAGACCGTGACGGCACGATTGGGACGGTGCCCCTCCTCGCCACCGGGGGTATAGGCGTCGGTGTGGCGGCGGTGCTTGGTCACCGAATAGTGGTTGACCATGGAGTCCATGTTGCCGGCGCTGACGAGAAAGCCCAGGCGCGGCTCGCCGAGCACAGTGATGCTGGCGGGGTCAGTCCAGTCGGGTTGACAGATGATGCCCACCTTGTAGCCGTGCGCGTCGAGGACACGGCTGATGATGGCCATGCCAAAGCTGGGATGGTCCACGTAAGCATCGCCGCAGACGTAGACAAAGTCGCACTGGTCCCAGCCGCGCGCATCCATGTCGGCCCGGCTGACGGGGAGAAACTTATCGCGGCCCGGGCGCCAGGGGCGGACGGGCGCAGCCGGGGTATGCGTGGGGCGCGAATCTTGGGCCTTGCCGCCACGCTTTTGCTGCCGGCCGCGCTGGGCATGCTTGCCATGCTGGTTGTGCTGAGCGTCCTGGGGCTTTTTTGCCACGATTCCTCCCGTTGTTAGTATGCTGCACGTAATTGTAACCAGTCTTTTTGGGACGGGGCTAAAAAGACTGGTGGAGTACACGAGGTGTCGGGCGTCGGCGCCGTACCCGCCGTTTGTTTCCAGACTGTGTATCTGCGCGTTGGAGAACTCGTCTCGCGCGCACGCCATGTTGTCAATGGGTTACAGTATGAACGGCGGCTATGTCTCCGCCAACGCACGAGAGGGTCGTCAACAAGGAGGACGCACGACGATGCAGCGTGCCAAACAGATATCGGAGTCTATTGAGCTGGGCATCATCTTGGCGCTCGCCGGTGGCTTTATGGATGTGTATTCGTACATTGGGCGCGACCATGTTTTCGCAAACGCGCAGACGGGCAACATCCTGCTCGTGGGCGTGAGCATCTCGGAGGGCAACTGGGCGCTGGCGGGACGCTACTTCTTTCCCGTGGTGTCGTTTGCCGTGGGCATTATGCTTGCCGACCTGGTGCACGAGCGGTTTGGCAGTGTGATTCACTGGCGTCAGGTGACGGTGTTTTTTGAAGCCGTTATCTTGCTTGGCGTGAGCTTTATCCCCGGTGGCGGTTACAACCTGCTCGCCAACTGTCTCACGTCGTTTGCCTGCGGCATGCAGGTTGAGAGCTTCCGCAAGATCCACGGTCACGGCATTGCCACGACGATGTGTATCGGCAACCTCCGTAATGCCTTGCAAAACGTGGACGACTACATCATCACCCATAGGCGTGGCTTTTTGGAAAACGGCCTGCTGTACTTTGGCGTGATCTTTACCTTTGTGTTTGGCGCCGTGCTGGGCAATTGGTGTATTGAGCGCATAGGTCTTCACGCCATTGCGGTGGCGAGCGTGCTGCTGTTTGTCGCGTTTGCCATCATGTTCATCGACCGCGAGCGCGATTTGCGCTTTCGCTGGAAGCGCGCCTGCGAAGATTGGAAAGACGCCTGCCAAAAATAACGGCAGGATATGGCAGGGGGCAGTTTCCTTGTCAGATAGATCGATAATGGGGAGGGGACGGCCATCTCGGCCGCCCCTTTTTGTTTAGTGGTCAGGCGATGACGATACCAGTTGTTGAAACGCTTTAACACTTTTGACGTTCTCACGCGTTTTTTGTTTCAAAAGCGTTAGGATGGGACTTATAGCGCGGGGCGTAATGGGTGCCCCGCACACGATGGGAGGCTATCAATGGCTAATCGTTTCGTTCTCAACACCATCTCTTATCATGGTTCCGGCGCCATCAAGGAGATCCCCGGCGAGCTCCAGCGCCGCGGCTACAAGAAGATCTTCGTCTGCTCCGACCCCGATCTGGTCAAGTTTGGCGTTACCGCTAAGGTGACCGACGAGCTCGACGCTGCCGGCATCGCTTGGAGCCTCTACTCCGAGATCAAGCCCAACCCCACCATCCAGAACGTCAAGGACGGCGTCGAGGCCTTCAAGGCCGCCGAGGCTGACGCTATCGTGACCATCGGTGGCGGCTCCTCTATGGACACCGCCAAGGCCATCGGCATCATCATCAACAACCCCGAGTTCGCCGATGTCCGCAGCCTCGAGGGCGTTGCTCCCACTAAGAACCATGCCGTGTTCACCATCGCCGTACCGACGACCGCCGGTACTGCTGCCGAGGTGACCATCAACTACGTCATCACCGACCCCGAGAAGGTCCGCAAGTTCGTGTGCGTCGACACCAACGACGCCCCCGAGGTCGCCGTCGTCGACCCCGACATGATGGCTTCCATGCCCGCCGGCCTGACCGCTTCCACTGGCATGGACGCTCTGACCCATGCCATCGAGGGCTACACCACCAAGGGCGCTTGGGAGCTCTCTGACATGTTCCACTTTGAGGCTATTAAGCTGATCAGCGAGAACCTGCGCGACTCTGTCGCCGAGGCCAAGTCCGGTCAGCCCGGCTCCGGTCGCGAGGGCATGGCTCTTGGCCAGTATGTCGCCGGCATGGGCTTCTCCAACGTCGGCCTGGGCATCGACCACGCCATGGCTCACACCCTGTCCGCTCACTACGACACCCCGCACGGCGTCGCTTGCGCCATGCTGCTGCCGATCGCCATGGAGTTCAACAAGCCGGTTTGCGCCGAGCGTCTGGCCAAGGTCGCCGTCGCCATGGGCGTTGACACCACGGGCATGAGCGCCGACGAGGCTGCCGACGCTGCTATCGCCGCCGTCAAGCAGCTTTCCGCCGACGTGAACATCCCGCACGTCTGCGAGGCCATGAAGGCTGACGAGATCGAGATCCTGGCCAGGGACGCCATGGCCGACGCCTGCTTCCCGGGTAACCCGCGCGAGGCAACGCTCGACGACGTCATCGAGCTCTTCAAGAAGATCTGCCCGGCTGCTTAACCTGGTTCGGCGGGCCCCGCCCGTTAGCCCCAGAATCGTCCTCGGACATGTCGGAGGCCCCCGCTGCGCACTTCGTGCGGCGGGGGCTTTCTCCGTCCTGCGGAAAGATTGCGGGGCTAACGGGCGGGGCCCGCCGGCTCGTTATCGTGGCGGGCGCAGTTCTGGGAAGCTCGATGGGTTGTCTCGCTAGGTAAATAATTGTGCGTGGTGGTATCGTTGCTGTGGGTTTAATTCGATATGAAAGGGTGACTTTGGTGTCCAAGATGGATTCTACGCTCTCCTATATTACTGACCAGCTGAAGGAGCTGACTTCTATTGCTTCGCCGACGGGCTATACCCGCGCGGCGACCGATTATCTGATGGAGACTCTGCGCGATATGGGGTTTGGGCCTGAGCGTTCCAATAAGGGTAACGTGCTCGTTGAGCTTGGTGGCGAGGGTGAGCCGCTCGTACTGGCGAGCCATGTCGATACCCTAGGCGCCATGGTGCGTTCCATTAAGGACAATGGTCGCCTGCGCCCCACGACCCTCGGCGGGCATCAGTGGTCTACGGCTGATGGCGAGAACTGCACCGTCTACACGCGTGACGGCAATGTGTACACGGGCGTGGTCCTCAATACCGAGCCTTCGGCGCACGTGGCCGACGAGCCGGTCAAGACCATCGAGAAGAACATGGAAATCCTGCTCGATGAGAATGTTGACAGCAAGGACGATGTGCTTGAGCTGGGCATTCAGACCGGCGACATCATCGCTATGGATCCGCGTACCACGGTGACGGAGAGCGGCTACATTAAGAGCCGCTTCCTGGATGACAAGCTGTCGGCGTCGATTCTGCTGGGTCTGGCCCGTGCCGTTGCTGGCGGCGAGGTGTCGCTTTCGCGCAAGGTGTCGCTGCTCTTTACCGTGTACGAGGAGGTCGGCCACGGCGGTGCCTTTGTGCCGGCCGACACGCGCGAGATGATCAGCGTTGACATGGGTTGCGTGGGCGATGATCTGGGCTGCACCGAGCGCATGGTTTCGATTTGTGCCAAGGATTCGGGTGGCCCCTACAACTACGATCTGGTGACCACGCTGTCCAACATCGCGCGCGAGCTGGAGCTCGATTACGCCATCGACGTGTACCCGCATTACGGCTCGGATGTCGAGGCCACGCTCTCTGCCGGCTACGACATCCGTCACGGTCTGATCGGCCCCGGCGTGTACGCGAGCCACAACTACGAGCGCAGCCACATCGACGGCGTGCGCAATACCTACGAGCTCGTCCGCGCCTACGTGCAGCGCTAGGGGAGCAGCGGCCTCGGCTGGCACAGCAGTACCGACCGAGGCCGCCCACTGTAAGTTGCGGTGAAATAGGGACTGTTTAAGCGTTTAAAACCGCCAAACAGTCCCTATTTCACCGCAACTTAGGGGGCAGTGCTGTTATCTCTGCACGTGCCGTAGCACCTCAACGGCGGCGCTTACCTCTATCGTGCGGCGCTCGAGACCGCGGCGGATGGCCTTGAGGCGATTGCCTGCTGTTGCCCATGCGCTTTGTGAGAGGATTTCGACTGCCTCGTCGACGAACCCATCGAGATGCGACGCATCGAACCAATCGAGCGAGTCAGCAAATGCTAGCTGAGTGGAAGGGTCCGGACCAAACGGTTTGGCGGCAAATCCAAACTCCCCGGCAACGAGCACGGCGGTTGGCACGTTGTACCACAGGCAATTGCCACTATCGAACAGCGGTGCAGGCCGCATTTCCAGCGTGTCGACATTGCGGATGATGCCGAAGTTTCGCCAGTGGCGGTCGCTGTTGGCCAGGAGGGCATCGCAGACAATCATCTGCGACATGGATTTTCTTACCGTGGCTTCGTCAGCCCCGTGTCTGCCAAGAAAGCGACAGTATCGATCGTATGTTGAGTTTCCTCGCTGGCCACCGAGTGCGTCCCTGATATAAGCGGCCGGCACGTATTCCTCACGGCCATTAAGAAAGTCATCGCATAGGCATACGGGCCCGTCGAACATGCGCTCGACCGTATAGGGAACAAACTCACCTTTGGATAGCAGACGCCGATGTAGAGCTGTTGCAACCGCCTCGTTAAACGGTCGCTGATCGTCCATTCCGCATCCTTTAACCAGGATGCGAACGCCATTGCGGATCATCCAGGATTTGGGGAGCTCGCCCTCGGACGTATTGTCAGGATTTTTGAGTCCGATGCCCTCAAGCCAGCCTGAACGATGCTCGGGTGCCGACCGTTCAAAATTGTTTTCGAAGTAATTGAGGTGCTGCCAATTGAGCTCGTCGCAGTCGACCGGTCTTAGCCAATAGCAATCCGAAAGCGAAAAACCCAGGCAACGAACGGGCACTTCAATACCGCTGTCAATTCCCAGCTCGCGATAGCGCGAGATGAGTCCGGGGCGGACGTCGGGCACCGACCGGTGACTCCACCACGTGTTGAGTGCTCGTTTATTCACCGTTGGAGAAGAACTCGAGCACGTGCCAAACGGCATCCTTCGTGCATCGAGTATGTCGGCAATTTCAAAGGAAAACTCGCGCGTTGGATCAAACGAGACATGCGCGACCTCGTGGTCGGCTGACATCAACGTGAACTTGCGCCCTACGTCAGCTGCGGGACGGCGCCCACGCTTACGGACCTTTTGATAACCAATCGCGGAATCGTACTGAACCATTTTCCGCCCACCGACGATATCGCACGCGAGCGTTCCCGATGCAGCCAGTTGCGATATACGGGCCTTCGTAACGCCCAGCAGGCGCGCGGCGTCACCCATGGTTATATAGTTGGAAGTATTCATCTGCTGCATCACCTCGTTAAGCATTCTAATCGTTAAATATAGCAAGCACAAACATCATAATACTTAACAAAGTTGCGGTGAAATAGGGACTGTTTAGCGGTTTTAAACGCTTAAACAGTCCCTATTTCACCGCAAGTTATGGAGGGGATGGGGCGAGGTGCTGCTATTTGATGGCTGCCGTAACGGTGCCGCCACCCAATACGACGTCGCCGCGGTAGATAACGACTGCCTGGCCGGGGGCGATGGCTCGCTGCGGCTCGTCAAAAGTCAGCAGCATTTGCCCGTCGGCGCCACGTGTAAGGGTTGCTGCCTGGTCTTTCTGACGGTAACGGTACTTGGCGCCCACGCGAATGCCGCCCGCATTGAGCTCGGCCTCCATGCGCTCTGCTGGCGCGCTCCAGATCCAGTCGTTGGCCGTGAGCGCTGTGGCCATCAGGTCCTCGGCCTCGCCCAGATGCACAATGTTGTTGGCGGCATCGACGTCCGTTACGTACACGGGATGCGCCATCGCGACGCCCAGGCCCTTGCGCTGGCCGATGGTATAGCGCAACGCGCCGTTATGGCGTCCGACCACGCTGCCGTCGCGCCACACAATGACGCCCGGTGCAGCGGCATGTCCGCAGCGGCGCTCGATATAGCCCGCGTAGTCGCCGTCCGCGATAAAGCAGATATCCTCGCTCTCGGCTTTCTGGGCGTTGATGAAGCCCTGCTCGGCGGCAATGCGGCGCACGTCGTGCTCTTTGTCCAAGCCTGCCAGCGGAAAGATTGTGTGCGCCAGGCGTTCCTGCGTAAGCGAATACAAAAAGTAGCTTTGGTCCTTTTTGGGATCTTCGCCGCGGTTCAGCTGCCAGGTGCCGTCGGACGCCTGGCTCGTTTTGGCGTAGTGACCTGTGGCGATGTAGTCGCAGCCCATATCGAGTGCCGCATCGAGCAGCGCGCCAAACTTAATATGGCGGTTGCAGATGATACACGGGTTGGGCGTCAGTCCCTCCTGATAGGCAGTCACGAAGCGCTCGATAACGTTGCGGTCGAAGGTCTGCTGCAGGTCGAGCACATGGTGGGGTATCCCCAGGCGCTCGGCGACGGCCTTTGCATCGGCGATGTCGCGGTCGACCTTACTCATGCCCATGACGGGATCGGGCGCGGGACAGGTGAGGCGCATGGTGGCACCGACGCATTCGTAGCCCTGGCTTTTGAGCAGGTACGCGGTCACGCTGGAATCGACGCCGCCGCTCATGGCGACGAGCACGCGCTTGTTGTGCATGGGGAGGTTCTCCTTGGTGGCATGTGGCCAAAAAAGAAAAGCGGCGCGGGAGGCTGGTTCCGCGCCGCAGACATTGTAACAAGTTCGGACGTCTCGTGGGGCGCCCCGATGGGATGGGCTCAGACTGCCGGGAGAGAGGAGACCGATTCGTCCTGGGCTCAACCTATGGGCGAGGCCCTAGTCCTGGAAGAGTGCCGTGGACAGGTAGCGCTCACCGGTATCGGCGAGCAGCGTCACGATGGTCTTGCCCTCGTTCTCGGGACGCTTGGCCAGCTGCAGTGCGGCCCACACGGCGGCACCGGACGAAATGCCCACGAGCACGCCCTCCTTGTGGCCCACGGCGCGACCAGTGGCAAAGGCGTCGTCGTTCTCGACGGGGATGATCTCGTCGTAGATCTGGGTGTCGAGGACGTCGGGCACAAAGCCGGCGCCGATGCCCTGAATCTTGTGCGGGCCGGCCTGGCCCTTGGAGAGCACCGGGGAGGTGGCGGGCTCAACGGCGACGACCTTAATCTCGGGGTTCTGCTCCTTGAGGAACTCGCCCACGCCGGTCACGGTGCCGCCGGTGCCAACGCCGGCGACGAAGATGTCGACCTTGCCGTCGGTGTCATCCCAGATCTCGGGGCCGGTCGTGGCCTTGTGGATGGCGGGGTTGGCGGGGTTCACAAACTGGCCGGCGATAATGCTGTTGGGTGTCTCCTTCTGCAGTTCCTCGGCCTTGGCGATGGCGCCCTTCATGCCCTTGGAGCCGTCGGTGAGCACGAGCTGTGCGCCGTATGCCTGCATCAGCTTGCGGCGCTCGACGGACATGGTCTCGGGCATGGTGATGATCACCTTGTAGCCGCGAGCCGCCGCCACCGAGGCGATGCCGACGCCGGTGTTGCCACTCGTGGGCTCGATGATGGTGTAGTCGCCGCCGCGCACGAGCTTGCCGGCCTTCTCGGCCTCGTCGATCATGTTCTTGGCGACGCGGTCTTTGACGGACCCGGCGGGGTTGAAGTATTCCAGCTTGACGAGCACGCGGGCCTTGAGGTCTTCATCGGCCTCAAAGTGAGTGAGCTCCAGAAGCGGAGTGTGGCCGATAAGCTGATCGATGGACGTGTAAACATTGCTCATGGTGAACCTCCAAAGTGTTCAAATGACTGGATACCGTGTGGTTTTACGGTGTGTGTAACAGCGAAACCCACAAACCTTATAGGTTGTTCGTTTGCTGTTGGCAAGCATAGTAGGCACTAAAGCCTAGTAACGCAATAGGAAATAGAAGATTATTACGAGTCGATTAACCAGCTTGACGGGAATAGGTATTTTCAAAACCAATTTTTCGGCTAGAATTTCTACGAATTAAAAGACCGAAAGGCAGCAATATATATGTTGGTTTCCACAAAGGGCAGATATGCCCTGCGCGTTATGGTTGACCTGGCCGAGCACCAGGCGGCAGGCCGCATTCCCCTCAAAGAGATCGCGGCGCGTCAGGGGATTTCTGAGAAATATCTGGAGAACATTTTGGCTACGCTCGTCCGCGCCAATATGCTCTCGGGCATGCGCGGCAAGGGCGGCGGCTACGTGCTCACGCGTCCGCCCGAGCAGTACACGGTGGGCGAGATCTTGCGCCTGACCGAAGGCAGCCTGGCACCGGTCGCATGCCTGGACGGCGACTGCAAGGGCTGCTCGCGTTCGGACGAGTGTCCTACACTCGGCGTGTGGAAGAACCTGGACAAGCTCATCAACGACTACCTCGATGGCGTGACGCTCGATGCGCTCGTCGCCCCCAACGAGGGCTACGACTACGTCATCTAGCCCCACCTGCCATTTGGGGACGGGGCAGAAATGGTAGATTTTCTTGCCCTCTGAGGCTTGACAAATGACAAGGCCGCCCATCGTTGCGATGGACGGCCTTCGTTTTGGCGTGTTGTGGCGGTCCGTATCCGGTCGCTTTAGTTCCTGGCGATGCTGTCGAGAATGCTGCGCATGATGGATACCAGGATGCTGCCCATAAAGGCCGATCCAAAGCCGGCAATGGAGATACCCGCTCCCAGCAGATTGACCGACAGGTAGCTGGCCAGCTCGAGCATAAAACTATTGACTACGAGCTGAAAAATACCAAGCGTGATAATAGTGAGCGGCAGCGAGATGACCGTCAGGAACGGCTTGACGAGCGAGTCGACGATGTTGAGGAACAGTCCCACGAAGGCAAAGCAGACCCAAGCGTCGGCCATGCCGAAGGGCTGAATGCCGGGGACGAGAAACGTTGCGATCGCGATGGCGATCGAGGTAAAGAGCCAGTTAAGCATAAAGCGCATGGTGTGAATCCTTTCTTGCGCAGGGTGTGTTGGTATCGCTTGAAACGGCTTGCTGCGGCAGCTTGGACGGCCGAGCGGGTGTGCCGCCTTGTTCGGCCGCCCATTGTCTCAGATATTCGTGGAGCTTACGTGCGCATTCGGTTTCAAAACGGCGTTCGTCCTAAAAAACGTGCCGCTGGCAGAGAGTCTTGTCGCTTTAGTTTGGTGGTGTGCTACACTGCTACGGGCAAATGGCCCATGCATAGTTTTATTGCATATTACGGGCGAACGATGCCCGATGTCAGTATCAACTTCGATGCCTTTTGGCGGGTTTGGCGGTGATCGATGAATATCGAGAACATGTTTGACAAGCCTGATGTCAAGCAGCTGGTCCACGCATTTAGCCTTTTGGACGACGAGAAAGATATCCAAGCGTTTTTGACCGATATCTGCACGCCGCGCGAGATTTGCGATCTATCGCAGCGTCTGCAGGTCGCGCGTTACCTGGACGAGGGCGAGCCCTATGTCGAGGTTCAGGCCCGTACCGGCGCTTCGTCCACCACGGTGAGCCGTGTGTCCAAGGCGCTCAACGGCGAGTACGGTGGCTACCGCAAAATCCTCATTAAGCTGGAGGATGGCGAGTAGGCCGCGCCAAAAAACGATTTGTACAAAACCGCTCCTTCTGGGGCGGTTTTTTGATCCCTTGGGGACGGAGGAAAACGGATCACCGGGTTAGACAGACCCCCTCGGTGATCCGTTTTCCTCCGTCCCCAAGGGATCAAATCTGTTGGCGTGGGGCAAATCTGTCCGCTTGGGCGGGTAGGATGGATGCATTGATTATTGCGAACAGTTTGAGCGGAGGACCATGCCTGTTCGAATCTATACCACCAATGCCGGCACGGATTTGAGCGATGCCGAGTCGGCGTTGCTTGCCGACCTTATTGCCCGCCACGGGCGTGCCGTGTTGCTGGCACCTACGTTTGCCGAGCTCGACCTGTGCCGTCATGATGCGGCGGAAGCCGGCGTTTCGCTGGGTGTCGACTACAAGACGCCTACATCGTGGCTTCGCTCGCTTTGGGAGCTTTTGGGCGACGGACGCGGTTTCGTGGACAACCTGCAACGCCAGATGCTGTTTTCGGACATGGTAACGCGTCTCGACGATGCCGATTTGCAGCCGCTTTCGCGCAGTCAGGGCACGGTGCGCATGCTCGCGCGCATGGCCCGCGACGTGCTGCCGGGTGTGGCGGGGACAGGTGCCGAGCGATGCCGTGGCAACAATTGCCAGCCTGAGCCAAAAAGCGATGCCGAGGCTCGCGTGTTCGAGCTTTTGCGCGCCTACGCGGGCGGTTTGGATCGTCGAGATATGGTCGAGCCCTGCGAGGCAGCTGACATTATGGCCGGTGCCCTGGCCGATAACCTGCCGGCGTGCACCCGCGCCGTATGCGTGCGCGGTGTCACGTCGTTTACGCACGGCCTGCTCGAGCTGCTGTCTGCCGTGGCGAACAATGGGGGAGAGGTCGTCGTGCTGCTTGCCCGCGAGCAGGCGGCGATGTGCGAGGAGCTTGCCGCGGCATTTGATGCCCGCGGTGTGCTGTTTGAGATTGCGCCGCTGGGGGAGGACGCCGTCGCGTCTGATGTCGCTTGCGGGACTGCCGCTCAGCCTGTCTTTATTGAGGTCGCCGGTCCCCATGCCCGTGCTCATGTCTATGCGGACGCCATCGATAAGTTGGTGAAAGCGCACAAGGAGTCCAAGGCCGATAAAACTACTGCAACGCCCGCCGACCCCGTGCGCGTGCTCGTTGTTTCTGCCCGGGCACCCCAGCTGTTCGGTGAGCTCGCCTCTCGTCTGGCGGCTCGTCATATCGCCGCCGAGACAGCTGAGTTCACGGCGTTTTCCCAATCCATTGCGGGCAGGCAGTTTGCGGCGCTTGCCGGTCTGATCGAGCGTATGAAGGCCGCCGATGAGGGCATGGCGTCAAAGACCGAGTGGTGGCCCGCGCCGGAGCTTACCGACTGGATCTACAGTCCGCTTTCGGGCGCTGATGCCGTCAATGCCCGTACCTTCGATAAGAATATGCGTCTCTCGCGCAGCAAGACTACCGCGGGCGTTAAGAGCCTGCTGCAGAGTGTCCAAGGCCAGGTGAGGGGCGCGCGCAAGGCGGCGAGCGACGATAACTGGTTTAAGAACGTACCGTGTGTGGTCTCGGACGTGTTCCAGGCTCTGTGGCGTGACAAGCCCGTGACGGCGCTCAAGGCCATGCTTGCCGTTGCCGAGGCGTTGCCCGATCGCTCGCTGGGCAGCTTGGATGGCCAGGCCCGTCGCCAGGCGGAGGTAGCCCTGCTGCGCCACGCCATCGACATCCTTATGAACGGCGCCCGCGCGCTCGACGTGTCGCAGGCCGCGACCGTGCCCGTGCTCGATGGCATTCGCACCAAGGTGGACAAGCGTAGCACCGCCTACGATTACGAGACCCACGAGGTTGACCGTGCGCCACGTGCCCAGGTTCGTTTTGCTTCGCTTGCCGACGCGGCGGCTCTGCGCCCCGGCAGCTACGATGCCGTGCTGTTTGCCGATGTCGATCTGGACAGCTATCCACTCTCGCACGAGGAGGGACCGCTGGCTACGCTGACGGCGAGCCTTGGTCGCGAGGGCGTGACGCTTGAGCCCGCGGCCCTGCTGCGCGTGCGCTTTGGTCACGCGATGCAAGCGTCGCGTGGTCCGGTTACGCTCGCCCGTGTGACCCATGATCGTCAGGCGCGCGAGTGCTATCCGGCGGCCGTGTGGACCGAGTTGCGGGCGCATGCCGAGGCTGACGGCGCTAAGATCGCTGACGACGCTAAGACCGCTGGTGACGCTAAAGCCGCTGGCGCCGACAAGGCGAAGTGCGTGGGTGAGGGTGATATCGTAAAGGACTTCGATCCCGCGGCAGGCGAAGGTCTCAAGCGCGAGCGCGTGACCTGTGAAGCCCCTCAGCATCTGAGTGCCGAGGCCGTGCCGTATTTGGTCCTGCGTCGTCGCGATGGCGAGGGCGAGGACGCGCCGCTCGTGCCGCGCCTGACGTCCGCCTCGCAGATCGAGGCCTATTCCACCTGCCCGCTGTGCTGGTTCGTCTCGTATCGCGTCAAACCTCAGTCCATCGATGCGGGCTTTGGCAACATGGAGAAGGGCAACTTTGTCCATGACGTGCTGGAGCACTTGCATGCACGTCTTCCGCAGGAGGGCATGGAGCGCGTGACGCCCATGAATCTGCCGCGCGCGAAGGAGCTGCTGCGCGAGGTCTTTGACGAGACCTTGGCCGAGCACGCCGGCAAGCGAGGCACGGAGGGCCCGCTGGTGCCGCTCTCCCCGGTGGAGGAGCGTCAGGTGGCCGAGATCTTGCCGCAGCTGGAGGGCGTGCTCGCCTACGAGTCCGAGGCGCTCGCGCCCTTCGCGCCGCGCTACCTGGAGTTTGCGTTCAACGAGCTCCAGGTCGAGTATGCCGGCTGGCCGCTCGGCGGGCGCATCGACCGCGTGGATGTGGACGCCGAGAACCGCGCTGTGGTGATTGACTACAAGCATCGTTCGGGTGTCGAGGAGTTTAAGCTCGCCGACCCCACGGTGCGCGACGAGGAGTCGGGCGAGGCCCCCATCGACGATCCGCGCTGGCTGCCACCCCATACCCAGACACTCATCTACGCGCAGGCCATGCGCCGGGCGCTGGGTCTAGATGCCCGTGCAGCGCTCTATTTTTCGACCAAGGGCGGCAAGCCCGCACTGCGAGGTGCGTCGAGCGCCGAGTTGCTCGAGGAAGAGCGCGGCGACGGTCGCATCCCGGGCCTTAAGAAGGGCTTTCCCGGCGAGGGCGGCAACATGGACTTCGATGCGCTGCTCGACCGCGTGGAGGCCGGCATCGCCGAGCGCTTGCGCGAACTCGAGGCGGGCAACGTCGCCGCTGTCGACCCGACGTCGGCACAGGCCGCGCATGCGCGCTGCTCGTATAACCACGAAGGAACGTTTGTAAGGAGGGACGTGTAGACCATGGATCTTTCGCCTTTGATGCCGCAACAGCTGCAAGTCGTCAAAACGCTCGACCGCCCGCTGTTTGTCTCGGCGGGTGCCGGCTCGGGCAAGACCTTTACCCTCACGCGCCGCATCGTCTACGCGCTCTCGCCCGAATCCGGTCCGTTTGTCGAGCATCTAGATCAGGTGCTCGCCATTACCTTTACCAAAGACGCCGCGGCCGAGATTCGCGACCGCGTGCGCCGTGCGCTTATCGAAGAGGGTATGGACGAGGAGGCCCTGACCGTCGACGACGCTTGGATCTCGACCATTCACGGCATGTGCTCGCGCATCCTGCGCGCGCATGCGCTGGAGCTGGGCATCGATCCCGAGTTCACGGTGCTTACCGATACCGACGAGCTTATGGACCAGGCTGTCGAGCATGTGTTGGGGCGCGCGACGGCGCCCGATGCCGCGCCCGAGCTCGCCGCTTCGCTTAAGGCCCTCTACGCCTGGTATCCCATGGCGGGCGAGGGCGGGCCGTTTGGCGCCGGTACCACCATCAAAGGCCTGGTGCGCGACCTGCTGGAGCTATCGAGCCAGCTTCCGGGCGGCATGGACGATGTGCGCGTGGCGCGCGGCCAGGCCGACACCTCGGCGCTTGCCGATGCCTATCGTGCGGCGCTGGGCGCAAGCAAGGCCACGACCGAGAAAGCGCAGGTGGCACTCGACGCCATCGACGCGTTTGAGGCGAGCGGCAAAACCATGGAGGATGCGGCGCGACTCATGATGTCGTGCAGTATGCCTCGGGCGAGCAAGGCGTTTCCTAAGGAGCAGGTGGAGCTACTCAAGGCCGAGGCCGCCGATGCGTTTATCAATATCGTGCTTGCCTGCGGCGGCCCGGCGCTCGATGCGCTGGTGGGGCTTGCCCGTGCCGTAGAGGCGGAGTACCGTGCGCTCAAGGCCGACCAGTCCGCGCTCGATAACAATGACCTGCTGCGCATGGCGTACGAGGCGCTGCGCGACTACCCGGCTATTCGAGCTGCCTATGAGGGCCGCTTTAAGATGGTCATGATCGACGAGTTCCAAGATACCGACCAGATGCAGGTCGATCTGATTCGCTATTTGACGGGTGCGGGCGAGCGCGCGCTGTGCACGGTGGGCGATGCGCAGCAGTCGATCTATCGCTTCCGTGGTGCCGAGGTCGAGGTGTTTCGCCGCCAGGAGCGCAAGGTGGGTTCGACGACGGCGTCCGAGACGGTCACCACGTCCGATGCTCCCGCCGGCGAGCTCGTCAAACTCGTGCGCAACTTCCGCAGCCACGACGAGGTGCTGCGCTATGTGGCGCGCGTCTTTGACGGCGACACCGGTGGTTTGATGCAGGGGTTCTTGGATCTTGAACCGAGCGACAAACGCAAGGACATGCTCAAGGCAAAGGCTTCGCGCCGCCAGGCGCTGTTCGTTGCCGGCGGCAGTATGCAGGAGCGCACGCAGGCCAAGGCCCGTGCGATCGCCGAGCGATTCCATGCGCTTGCCGATGCCGGCCAGCCCCAGGGCGGCATGGTGCTGCTGCTGGGTCGCATGACCAATGCCGACGTCTACGCGCAGGCCTTCCGCGACCAAGGACTCGACTGCGTCATCGCAGGCGGCTCGGTCTTTGCCCAGGCGGCCGAGGTGCAGACGGTGCGTGCCCTGGTCTGCGCGCTCGCCAATCCGGCCGATACGGCCCAAGGCCTTATGCCGTTGCTGGCCTCGCCGATGTTTGCACTCGGCGCCCAGGAGTTCCTGGCGCTGGCGACCAAGCTCGACGAGCAGACGGGCGAGACGTCGCGCCGCAATATCGATGTGGGCATCATGAGCGATTCCGATGTGCCGGGTTTGCAGAACCTGCCGCTCGTGACGCGTGCCCGCGAGGTGCTGCGCTACGCGCTTCGTCGCGTGGGACGCGATTCGTTCGCCGCCATCGCGCGCGATGTGGTCAATGCCTCCGGCTGGTTCGTGCGTCTGGCGCAGCGCGGCCCCGAGGGCAAGGCCATTGCCGCCAACGTGCTCAAGGCGCTCGACGCCGTGGCCGAGGCAGAGGCCGAGCTCGGCAATTCTCCGCGCTCCATCGCGCTCGCCTTCGACCGCTTCTTGGCGGGCAAGGAGGCCCCGGGCGCCCTCAACGAGGAGGGCGACGGCGCGGTGCGCATCATGACCGTGCATGCGTCCAAGGGCCTGGAGTATCCGGTCGTGGCGGTTGCCGAGTGTTTTGGCGTGCGCAAATCGTCCGGTGCGGCACAAATGGGTCGCGTCGACGGTGGGGCGCAAGTCGTGGCGCTGCCGGCTCGTTTCGATGGCGTTAAGCTTGCCGACGGGACCTTCGTGAAGGGCGATGACGTCAAAAAGCAGTTTGAACACGCGTTTAAGGGCAAGGGCACGTCGCTGTGGTTGCCGCCGGAGCTCATGGAGGACGTCTGCGCGACGGGCTCTCCCGCCGAGGCATTTGCCCGCCTGCGTAACGACGACCTGCAGCTTTCGCTCGAGGAGCGGGCTCGTCTGCTCTATGTCGCCATGACGCGAGCGCGCGAGTTGCTCATTCTGGCGATGGACGCCGGCGTGAGCCGCGGCAAGGTGATTGCGCCGACCTTCGATGTCGAGACGGATCTGACCTACGACGTGCTGCGCCGCATCCTGCCGACCGATAGTCTGGACATGCCGCAGCTCGATAGCGACCGTCTGGTGTTCGACAACTCCCAGCCGGGCGACTACGAGCTCATCTCGCTGGCGGACTTTACGTTTGGTGAGCAGGCGTTTGAGGCTAACGCTTCGCTGGATGCCGAGGGCAGGCTCGTTCGCGGCGATGTCGATGTCGCTGATAATGCTGCGCACTCAACTGTGCCCGGTCCTGCCGACCCCAAGCCCGATGCGTTTGAGCTCGTGTATCCCCAGGCAGTGGGCGTGCGCATGGGCATCTGTCCGTTCCCGGTGCGTGACTCGTATAGCTACTCGTCAATTGCCGTGGCGCTGCATGCCGAGTCCGAGGACCGTGCCGCCGAGGCGCTTGTTCCCATGGACGAGTCCGGCGATGATGCGGAGTCGGATGGCTCGGAGATGGCCGATGCGGACGTGGCTGCTGTCGAGCCCGCCGGCAACCCCATGGCGCTGGGCTCGGCCTTCCACGCCGCTTGCCAGTGGCTCATCGAGATGGGTGCCGATGCGCTGCCCGTTGAGCGTGCCGACGCCCTGGCTCGCCTGTGGCGCCTGACGCCGGAACAGCGCGAGCGCTTCGATGTCGCTCTGGATCGCTGGCTCAAGTCGTCGGTTCGTGCCGAGCTGCTCGCGTGGCCGTGCATCCGTGCCGAGGTGCCGTTCTTCTCGCTGGGCTGCGAGGACGAGGATATCGCCCGCTACGGCGCCTATGCCGAGGGCGCCATCGATGCCTTGGCAACCGACCCGGCGGATCCGTCGCGCGCACTGGTCATCGACTACAAGACGGGTGGCACGCCGGATGAGACGCCGGAGCAGCTGCTCGAGAAACACGCCTTGCAGGCGCGCGTTTACGCCGACGTTCTGCACAAGGCGGGCTTTGAGGTCGTGACCGTCAAGTTCGTTCGCGTGGAGCGGGCGAATCCAACCATCTTCGTCAATCCCGCCGAACCTCAAGTGGTCACCTACAACCTCTAGTCCTCAGATAACTTGCGGTGGAATACGGACTGTTTTGGTCAAAAAAGCCGCCAAACAGTCCGCATTTCACCGCAACTGCAAGAGGAGCCGTGTGGGTTTGGGCTAGGTTCGGGTGCCGTCCGCGCTGTGCGGTAGAATCGTAACCCTAAGATCACGAACCCGCATCGGAGCTCATTACATGGCATTCGTCCATCTGCACAATCACACTGTTTTCTCCATGCTCGACGGCGCAACCCGTATCCAGGATATGGTCAACCGTGCCGTTGAGCTGGGCATGCCCGCCGTCGCCATTACCGACCACGGCTACATGTATGGCGTGCCCGACCTGGCGCTGGCCTGCGACGCCGTTAACCACAACACGCCCGAGTACAAAACCTGGAGTCACGACAAGGCCTTCTTGGAAAAGGACCGCCGCGACGAGCTGGTGGAGCCCGATCCCGAGGAAAGCCCGCGCGAGCATGCCCAGTATGTGAAGGACATGGCCATGTGGGACGAGAAGGGCAACATCGACGAGCTCAAGCCGCCCCTGGTCATCAAACCCATCTTTGGCTGCGAGGTCTACTTTACGCCGGACGAGACGCTCGCCCGCGACCATAAGCCCGAGCTCTACCACATGATTCTTCTGGCCAAGGACCAGGAGGGCTACGTCAACCTGATGCAGACGGTCTCCGAGGCCGCTGTGCAGGGCTTTTACTACAAGCCGCGCGTGACGCTCGACAACCTGCGTCGCCATGCCAAGGGCATGATCTGCACGAGCGCCTGCATCGCGGGCATCATCCCCAAGTACATCGACCGCGGTGACATGGAGGGTGCCATCAAGTGGGCCGAGACCTTCCGTGACACCTTCGAGCCCGGCGACTTCTACATCGAGATCCAGGAACACGGCATCACCACCGACAACGGCCTGACCGACGAGCAGATGGACCGCACGCTCATCGACATTGCCAAACAGGTGGGTGTCAAGGTCATCGCCACCAACGACTTCCACTACCTGCGCCGCGAGGACGCGCCCGTACAGGACGTCATCATGTGCATCGGCATGAACGCCAAGGTCGACGACCCCAACCGCATGCGCATGACCGGCTCGGAGTTTTACATGAAGACCGAGGAGGAGATGCGGGCGATGTTCCCGTATTGCCCCGAGGCCTGCGACAACACGCTCGAGATCGCCGACAAGTGCTACGTGGAGCTGGACTGGGATTCCATCATCCTGCCGCGCTTCCCGCTGCTCGACCCCGGCGAGACGCACGAGAGCCAGTTCCGCCGCGAGTGCGAGAAGGGCCTGCGCCAACACTATGGCGATGACTGGGCCACACGCGAAATCGGTGGCGTCAACATCAAAGAGCGCTTTGAGTACGAATACAAGGTCATTTGCGACAAGGGCTTTGCCGCCTACTTCCTCATCGTTGCCGAGTACGTGCAATGGGCCAAGGACAACGGCATCGGCGTCGGCCCCGGCCGTGGCTCGGCCGCCGGCGCTATCGTCGCCTACGCCATGAACATCACCGCGTTCGACCCGCTCGAGAACGGCCTGATGTTCGAGAGGTTCCTGTCCCCGCAGCGTACCGAGATGCCCGATATCGATATGGACTTCGACGATGAGCGGCGCCTCGAGGTCGTGGAGCACGTTCGCCAGCTCTACGGCCCCGAGAAGGTCACCCACGTCATCACCTACTCGACCATTAAGGCCAAGCAAGCCATCAACGATGCCGCGCGCGTTCTGGACTACCCGGTCTACATGGGCCAGCGCCTGTCTAAGATGGTCTCGAGCGACCCCAAGGTCAAGCTCAAGCAGGTGCTCGAAAAGCAACCCGGCAAAGAGGATCTGTTTAACCCCGACTTTGCCGAGGCCTATAAAAAGGACGACGACGCCCGCCGCATCATCGACACGGCGCTCTCGATCGAGGGCCTCACCCGTGGCGAGGGCGTGCACGCGTGTGCCGTTCTGATCTGCCGCGACCCCGTCAACGAGCACGTGCCCACCAAGCTCGACACCAAGGGCGGCGTCGAGATTACCCAGTACGAGGGCCATACCGTTGCCGACATGGGCCTGCTCAAGATGGACTTCCTGGGCCTGCGCACGCTGACGGTTATCTCTAAGGCCAAGGCAAACATCAAAAAGAACTTCGGCATCGACATCAAAGAGGAAGAGATTCCCTTTGACGATCCCGAGATTTTTAAGCTCATGGGCTCCGGTCACACCGCCGGCGTCTTCCAGGTCGAGTCCGCCGGCATGACGGCCACGATCAAGAACATGAAGCCCACCGAGTACAAGCACGTCGTGGCATTGATCGCTCTGTACCGCCCGGGCCCGCTGGGCGCCGGCATGGTTTCGTCTTACATCAACCGTATGAACGGCAAAGAGCCGGCCGTCTCCTACGATGACCGTCTGGACGACATCCTGGGCGAAACCTACGGCACCATGGTCTACCAGGAGCAGGTTATGCTCATCTCCGTCGAGATGTGCGGCTTCTCCAAGGGCGAATCGGACTCGCGTATCCGTAAGCCCGTGGCTAAGAAAAAGATCAAGCTGCTCACGTCGACGGTGCTCCACTGGGAGGATGGCTCGGACGAGACCACCTACGACCACTGGATGAACGGCGCTATCAAGAACAACTACACGCGCGAGGTCGCCCAGAAGATTTGGGACGATGTTCTCGAGTTCGCGTCCTACGCCTTTAACAAGTCGCACTCCGCCGGCTACGCCATCCTGGTTATGCAGACGGCGTGGCTCAAGGCGCACTATCCGCACGAGTACATGGCGGCCGTTCTGACGTCCTATACGGGCAAGACCGACAAGATCGTTCACTACGTCTCGGCGTGCCGTCACGACGGCATCCCCGTGCTGTCGCCAGATGTCAACGAGTCGGGTACCGAGTTCACGGCTACCAAGGAGGGCGTGCGCTTTGGTCTGGCCGGCATCCGCGGCGTGGGCACTGGCGTGGCGCAGGCGATTATCGCCGAGCGCGAGGCGGGCGGCCCGTTTAAGACGCTGCACGACTTTGTCGAGCGCGTGGACTCCAGCCAGGCCAACCGTCGCGTGATCGAATCGCTCATCAAGGCAGGCGCCTTTGACTCCACGGGGTATCCGCGTCGCCAGATGATGCACTTTGTGGACAAGAACAACCCCGAGAACATCATCGATGCCGCGGTAAAGCGCCAGAAAGATCGCGCGAGTGGCCAGACGTCGTTCTTCGACATGTTTGGCGACGTTGAGGGCTCGGGCTTTGAGGTGAGCGTACCCGATCCGGACGGCCAGGAGTGGGACCGCCACCTTAAGCTGAGCCAGGAGAAGGAGGTTCTGGGCATCTATGTCTCGGACCACCCGCTGCGCCCGTTTGAGTATGCACTTAGCAAAGCGCGCGACTTCTCGTTCTCGCAGATCGACACCGGCTACGAGGTGCAAAACCCCACGGGCGGTACCATCAACCAGGAGATTCCCGAGGGCAAGGCGCTGTGGTGGGCCGGTATGGTCTCGAGCGTGTCCAAGCGCGTGACCAAAAACGGCGACCCCATGGGTATCGTGCAGCTCGAGGACATGGAAGGCGAGGCCACCGTCGTCGTGTTCCCCAAGACCTATAAAGAGGCCGAGGGGTACCTGTACGGCGAGGTCGATCCCGAGACCGGTGCGCAGCTGTCCGATGCGTTTGTGCGCATTAAGGGCAAGCTCGAGCGCTCGGACCGCGGCGACCAGATTATCGCGCAGGAGATTGTGCCGCTGGAGCTTAACGAGGAGAGCAACAAGCCCAAAGTGTTTGAGGTCATGGTGCCCAACAGCCGCTTTAGCCAGGGCAATATGGCGCGTCTTGCCACGGTGCTTACCGCCAACCCGGGCGGCGACCGCGTGGAGATCTTTATCGAGCAGGTGGACGGGCACGTACTGCGTGCCGAGGTGCCGGCCAAGGTCAACGCACGCTCGATTCCGCTGCTGGCAGAGGCAAAGGCCATCGTCGGCAACCAAGGCCGCGTGACGGTTATCTAAAATGATTTTTTAAGGCTCTGTTAGACCAGGATTGACATACATGTGTCCCCACGGT